>JANLOX010000132.1:0-4517 GCA_031366795.1 Candidatus Eiseniibacteriota bacterium
CGGTGGCACCGCGGGGACCAAGGGCACCGGTGGCGGTGGCGCTGGCGGTGGCGGCGGCACCGCGGGGACTAAGGGTACCGGTGGCGCTGGCGGTGGCGGCGGCACCGCGGGGACCACGGGCACTGCGGGCACCAAGGGCACCGCGGGGACCAAGGGCACTGCGGGCACCAAGGGCACTGCGGGCACCAAGGGCACTGCGGGCACCAAGGGCACCGCAGGCACCAAGGGGACGCATGGCAGCAAGGGCCACGGCTCACAGGACCATGGCTCCAAGGGCCACGGCTCGAAGGGCATCCGCGAGCAGCACGGCAGCAAGCATCACGTGAATAGCAAGGGCTCTCACGGTAAGAAGCACTAAGCCGTATGGCCGGTCCGTGCGGCGGGGGCAGAAGCTTGTCCCCGCCGGGCGGCAATTCTTCCCCTGCCCAACCTGCTCACCCGGATCCCCGCTTCGACACTCAACCTTCAGGACTTCGGCTGCGCGCCGTCACTCCTTCCCCGAGCCCAATCCATGTCCACTCGTACACCCCAGTTCCGCGATGACCTCGTCACCAGCCGCCAGGAGACCGGAGGCGCGGTGTTCTATGTCATCAAGGATCCTGTGAACGGCCGCTTCTTCCGGTTCAAGGAGGCGGAACACCACATCGCCCGCCTGCTGGACGGCGTACGCTCGCGAGACGAGGTGCGTCGGGCCATCGAGGAAAAATTCGAAGCGCCGCTCGACGACGACACGCTCAAGGGCTTTATCAAGGAGCTCGACGGGCAGGGCCTGCTCGACAAGGGCCAGGCACCCGCCGCGGCCGAACGCCCGGTGTGGACCCACAAGAACCCCTACATGATTCGACTACGGCTGTTCGACCCGGAAGCCGTGCTCAACAGGCTGGTCGGCCCGCTGCGATTCATGTTCACGCCCGCCTCCGTGGTCATCGCGCTGCTGGCGATCCTGTCCGCCGCCACGCTGACGACCGTCGAATGGGGCGCCATCACGCAAGACTTCTCGAAACTCGGCCTGCTGAAAGCCCTGCTGCTCGGATGGCCGGCGCTGTTGATCATCGGCACGCTGCACGAATTCGCGCACGGCCTGACCTGCAAGTATTTCGGCGGTGAAGTCCGCGACATGGGGTTCCTGCTGATCTACTACCACCCCGCGCTCTACTGCAATGTCAGCGACGCATGGATGTTCCCGCGCAAAGCCCAGCGCCTGTGGGTGATGTTCTCAGGCACTTTCCTCGAGTTGTTCGTCTGGGCGCTCGCCACCGTGTACTGGCGCTTCACCGAGCCGGGCACATTCTCCAATTCCGTGGCGCTCGTCGTGATCGCCACCTCCGGCGCCAAGGCGCTGATCAACTTCAATCCGCTGATCAAGCTCGATGGCTACTACATCATGAGCGATCTGCTGGACATCCCGAACCTGCGCAAGCGCGCCTTCACGTTCCTGCGCCACCGCCTTCGCATGATCAAGACGAACGAAATCGAGCCGGCCTACACGTCGCGCGAGGGCAAGATCTTCCTCGTGTACAGCGTCGTGTCGATGCTGTTCTCGATCGGCATGCTGGTGTTCATGTCGGTGCAGGCCGGCACGTTCTTGATGGGCCGCCTGCAGGCCTGGGGATTCGTGATATTCCTGCTGCTGCTGCCGATCATCTTCCGGTACCGGCTGCGGCGCCTGCTGCCCGGTGGAGCCGCGCTGCCGGACCCGGCCAAGGCGAAAAAGGCGATCGGCGGCTGGCGCCGTGTCGCGACGGCCTGCGCGCTTATCATGGCCGCGCTGCTCATCATCCCGATGCAATTGCGCGTGACCGGAGACTTCAACATCCTGCCAGCCCACAGCGCCGTCGTGCGCTCCGAGGTCGACGGGCTGGTCTCGGATATCACCGTCAACGAAGGGGATCACGTGCGCAAGGGTGCGATCCTGGGCCACCTGTCGTCCCGGGACTATGCGTCGCAACTCGAACAAGCCAACGCCAAACTGGCCGAGGCCAGCGCGCGACTCCAGCTGTTGCGGGCCGGTCACCGGCCTGAAGAAATCGAACTCGCGCGCAAGGAACTCGCGACGGCGAAGGTGCGACGGGACAATGCTTCCAAGTCGCTCGTGATGCGGTCGAATGTGCGCCGGGAAGAACTCGCCAAAGCGAAGAGCGGGGTGGCGCTGTGCGAGGAACGCTTCCGATACGCCCAGAGCAACCTTGAGCGGGCGCGCAAGCTGATGGATGGGCAGGTTCTGTCGCAAAAGGAATTCGAGATGGTCGCCGAGCAGAAGGCCATGCGCGAGCGCGAGCTCGGCACGGCGGTCGCGGATTTGAACGCGCTGCGCGACGACGACCTGGTGGCCGAGCGCCGGGACGTCGAAATGGCGCAGAGCGGCCTGAGCGAAGCCGGCCAGCGATTGAGCATCCTCCGCGCCGGCTCGCGGCGGGAAGACATCGCGGCCATCGAAGCCGAGGTGGGACGCCTTACGGCCGAGCAGCGGCATCTAAGCGAGCTGCTGGCGCTCACCACGATCCGCAGCCCGATCGACGGCATGGTCACCACACCGCAACGGCAGCTCAAGGAAATGCCCGGCCAGTACATCACCAAGGGCGAACTGTTGGCCGAGGTCTACGACATCAGCACCGTCACGGTCGAGACGGCGGTATCGGAGCGTGAGATCGAAGACGTCAAGGTAGGGCAGCCGGTGGCACTCAAGGCGCGGGCCTATCCGGGTCGCTTGTTCAAGGGAACCGTAACGGCCATCTCCACCACGGCGCAGGGACAGATTTTGAACAACGCAAAACCGCAAACGCTTGGTTCCCGCGACCAAGGATCGGGCGCACACAGCCTCATCGTTAGAACGCAGATTCCCAACCCTACCCTGTTGCTCAAACCCTACATGACTGGCCGTGCAAAGATTTCGTGCGGCCGGCGCAACCTGCTCGATCTCATGACGCGCCGCTTTGCCCGCGCCATGCGTGTCGAGTTCTGGTCCTGGTGGTAATCCCCATGAAAACCTTCACGCGGCACAAGAAGCAGGCGGTTCCGGGGAAGAACGGCGATGACTCGATCGAATTGCGGCTCGAATGGGCGCCGGCGATCGAAGCCGGCACGCCGCTCGTCGACGAGCACGTGTTCCTGCTGGGCCGCCCGTCGATGCGGCAGTACCTGTCGTTCGTCACCGATCTCGCGATCGATGCGGCGGACGAGCAGGAACTCTCGGCGGAGTGGCGGCACGCGAGCAAAGCCGTCGCCCGGCGGGAGGCCGAGGAGCCGGAGATCGCCGACAACCCATCCATCAACCCACTGCCCGACTCCTATTCGGCCCTCCGCGACGCGCTGGGCGAGGACCCGAGCTTCCGGAGCTTCAACCTCGTGACGACCGAGGTGGCGATGGTGCGGCTCGATGACATGGTCGTCTACCAGAAGCACATCAACCTGGAGTTCACGAAGCAGCTGCGTCTGAAGCTCGGGAAGCACCCGTCCGAAGAGGCGATCTTTCGTACCTGCCTGCCGTTCGACCACTCCTCGCCGCCGCCGGTGCGCTTCATGCGCACCAACAACAACACGTTCGTGTTCCTCTCGCCCTCGAACGACATCCGCTACCTGGGCAGCATGCAGCTGAAGCAGGAGAACATCGTGGGTGTCGACTCGCCCGCGAACATGGTGGCATGCATCGGCCTGGCGGTGGGCTTCGGCTCAAACTTCCTCAATGCGATCCACTGCGAGAACCGGCTGGTGCTCAACAACGGCAGCCACCGGGCGTTCGCCCTGCGCGAGATGGGAATCACTCACGCGCCGTGCATCGTCCAGCATGTGGCGTCGCGCGAGGAACTGAAAGCCGTGGCATCGTCCGACCTGCGCCGCAATCCGGACCAGTACCTGCGGGGACCGCGTCCCTCGATGATAAAGGATTATTTCGATCCTGAGTTGCGCAAGGTGGTCCCCTGCCAGCGCCGCCTGCGGCAGGTGCGCGTGAAGTATTTTTCGGACGAGTCCGACCTTCCCGCCATCTAAAGACGTTCGCGCCTGCCTCGGGCCCGGCGCAATGGCTGCCCGCCGGATTCAAGAACCCATTCGACCAAACGACGGACAACGGCAACGCTTGGAAGGACCAGCCGACCTATTCGAGCAACACGGGAGCGGGCTCGACAGTCAAGGGCATCGTCGCCTACGCGGACAGTTCGAATCCCTGCTACTGCGTCGCCGGGCTGATGTCGCTGCACCTCACGAGCGGGCTGTAGGCCTGGCTATCCGAAGAATCTTCGCCATGCGTTGGCAATGCGGCCTCGCGGCTTCATGAACGCATTGAACACGTAGGCATCGCGCTCAGGGCTCGTCGCGATGGCTTCCGGGTGAGTCAGCGGGAAGTGAGCCGCGCGCGTCTCCAGTCCGCCCAACGGCGAGGGGGACTTCGTGTGCGTCGCGCGTGCGTCGAAGCCGATGTTTGCAATGAGGTTGCGCTTCGGGAAGATGGCGACTTGCCGGCGCACGAAACATTGGAACACCAGCTGGTAGTCCCACGTGTCGATCTGGTTGTCGCGCAC
>JANLOX010000137.1:0-4746 GCA_031366795.1 Candidatus Eiseniibacteriota bacterium
AAGTCCGCCTGCAGCTCGAGCCGCACGGACAGCGCGTTCGCCTGCGTCTTGCTCGAGCGCTCCTGCGCCGCAATCACCTTGTCGCTGATGCCCAGCTGCTTCTGCACGTGGTGGCCTATTTCATGGGCGATAACGTAGGCCTGCGCGAAGTCGCCCGTGACTCCGAAGCGCTGCTTCAACTCATCGTAGAAGCCGAGGTCGATGTAGACCTTCTGGTCGCTGGGGCAATAGAACGGCCCCATCGCGGAGCCCGCCATGCCGCATGCCGATTCCGTGGCGTCGGTGAACAGGACGAGTGTGGGTTGCTCGTACTCGCGGCCCATCTGCTGGAACCGCGCGGTCCAGACATCCTCGGTCGAGCCGAGCACGGTGGAGACGAAGGCCTTGGCTTCGTCATTGGCCTGCGGTTGGGCAGTGCCGCCCGTTGCCGGTGCCTGCTCCGTGGGGACGGTCTGCCCCTCGAGTTGCTGCAGGACTGCGCGAGGATCGGCGCCCATCAGCAGCGCGATCACCACCACGATCAGTGTGCCGGCGCCGCCCAGCGCCAGCCCGCCACGGCTCACGCCACGACGGTCCTCGACGTTCCCGCTCTCGCGCTCACCTTTCCAACGCATGAATGCTCCCGGCAGGTGTTGTTTCCATGGACGGGGAGGAGGCCCCGCCGATTTGGGAACTGGGGATCAACAATGATGCTGAGACTACAGCGAGGGAGCGCTCTCGCGCATGCAGGATTCTTTGGTCCTCGCTGCTCGCCGCTGGGGCGCTGCCGCGCCACGGCATTCATGTGTCCCTGCCCGTGTGCTGTGGCACTATGCCCAACCCATGCCGCTCCATGTCCTTGAAACGGTTCGCGACGCGAACAGTGCCTGGAACCTTCCGGCCTCCTACCTCGAGGCGCTGCGGGAGCGTTTCCCGGGTGTGCGCTTCACCAGCGCGGCCCTCGGAGCCGAGACCGAGGCGCTGCTGCCGGATGCGGACGTGGTGTTGGGCTGGGGCGTCAACGCCAAGAACTTCGCGAGCGCGCGCACCTTGAAGTGGGTGCACGTGACCGCCGCGGGCGTGGGATCGTTGCTGTTCCCGGCGATGGTCGAGAGTGATGTGACGATCACCAACAGCCGCGGCCTCCACGCCGATGCGATGGCGGAGCACACGCTGGGAGTGATGCTGAGCTTCGTGCGCCAGCTGCACCTCTGCCGCGATGCGCAACGGGAGCACCGCTGGTCGCAGGATGAGATGTGGGCGTTGATGCCCGAGCTGGGACCACTCAAGGGCTCGACGATGGTGCTCGTGGGGCTTGGCGCCGTGGGCGGCGCGATCAGCGCACGGGCGCGCGCGCTCGGCGTCCACGTCGTCGGCGTGCGGCGGCGGCCCGATGCGAGCGACACGCGCGCCGACGAGCAATACGGCATCGATGAGTTGCCACGCCTGCTGCCGCGCGCCGATTGGCTGGTGCTCGCGGCTCCACTTACCGCGGGCACGCGTCACCTGGTCGGCGCCGCCGAGTTGGCGTTGCTCAAGCGTTCGGCCGTGGTCATCAATGTGGGTCGTGGCCACCTCATTGATGAGCCCGCGCTGGTGGCAGCGCTGCAGGAGCGGAGGATCACGGGCGCGGGGCTGGACGTCGTCGAGGTTGAACCGCTACCCGAAGCGAGCCCGCTGTGGGACATGCCGAATGTCCTGCTGACGCCGCACACTTCCGGCGTGGCGCCGGACTATTGGAGCCGCGCGATGGCGATCTTCGCGGACAACCTGCAGCGCTGCATCGACGGTCGTCCGCTCAACAACGTCGTCGATAAGAGGGAGGGCTACTGATGCGCTTCGCGCATGGCATCGTGCTGGCCGGAGGGCGCGGCGAGCGCATGGGCGCGGCGCTGCCGAAAGCGCTCGTGGAGCTCGAGGGCGTCACGTTGCTCGATCGCGCGATGGCGACGCTGCGCGAGTGCTGCGATGACGTGATCGTGGTGGCGCCGGCGGTCGTCGACCTCGGAGCGTTCCCCGCGCGTCGCGTGTTCGATGGAGAGTCTCAGGAGGGCCCACTCGCCGGGCTGGTCGCTGGGCTTGAGGCATGCGATGGCGAGACCGCCGCGATTCTAGGGGTCGACTTCCCGATGGTGAGCGCTGGACTGTTTCGCGAGCTGGCGGAGTGTCTCGATGCCGCAGCGGACGCGGGCGACCTGGTCGACGCGGTGGTTGCGCGTCCCGGCGGCATCGCGCAGCCCCTCGTCTCGGTGATGCGCGTGCGCGCGTCGGCAATCCTTCGCGCGGCATTCGATGAAGGGGTTCGCTCCATGCATGGAGGAATCGAGCGCTTGAACGTGCGTTGGCTCGACGATGAATGGCTCGCGCGGCGGGCTGGTGGCGCGGAAGCGCTGCTCAATGTGAACACGCCCGGGGAGCTCGCGGCGGCGCAGCGCATACTCGCGCAGCGGGCTCCCGCGCAATCGCCGCGCTCGCAGCCGCCGCCCGCCTCGCGCCGCGAGGCCATCGCGTGAGCGGGATGCCCATGCAATCCGGCGGAGTTGCGCTCGATCGCGTGCTGCCCGCGCTGCGCGACGCGGAGCCCGAGGCGCGCGCGTGCTGGGTCTACGACCTTGGCGCACTCGAGGTGCGCGCAAAGCGCATGCGCGATGCGTTCGCGAAGTCGCGCGCGCACATCGCCTATGCGCTCAAAGCGAACCCCTTGCCGGCCGTGCTCGAAACACTGCGCGAGGCCGGGCTCGCGGCGGAAGGTGGCTCGATTGGCGAACTGGAACAGGCGGTACGAGCAGGGTTTACACCCGACTCGCTCGTGTTGAACGGCAATGGCCGCACACCCGAGGAAGCAGCATGGGTGGCGCGCCACGGCATCCACTCGATCAACGCCGACTCGATCGAAGAGCTCGACCTGCTTGAAGCGCACGCCGCCGCCGCTGGCCGCCCGCTGCGCGTCGCGCTACGAGTGAATCCCGACATTGAGGCGCCAGTGCACCGCTACATTGCGACGGGGCACGAGGACGCCAAATTCGGCGTGGCGCCGGCAGACGCCCTCGAAGCCTGGGCAAGTCGCGCGCGCTGGCCGCATCTGGCACTCGATGGCGTGCACATGCATGTGGGCTCGAATGTACTCGTCACGCCACCGCTGGAGCTCGCCGGGCGTGCCGCGCTCGAACTCGCCGCCGAGTCCGCGCGGCGCGGAGCACCCCTCAAGTTCGCCAATCTCGGCGGCGGCTTCGGCGTCGACTACACCGGTGGGGACGCGGAATTCCCGCTGGAACGCTACGCCGCCTCGATCGACGCGCTGTCGCGCGACTCAACGCTCGAGTGGGTCATCGAGCCGGGCCGCTGGCTCGTGGCGCCGATCGGCGTGTTGCTCGCCGAGGTGCTGTGGGTGAAGCATCGTGGCGAGCGCCGCTTCGTGGTGCTGGCGGCGGGGCTCAACGATTTGCTGCGGCCGGCGCTTTACGGCGCGCGCCATCGCATCGTGCCGCTGCTGCGGCGCGCCGGGGCGGCAGAGCAGGCCGTGGTGGTGGGACCGGTGTGCGAGAGCTCCGATTGTTTCGATGACGCGGCGACCTTGCCGCCGCTTGAACGCGGCGACGTCGTCGCGATCCTCGATGCGGGAGCCTACGGCTCCGCGATGTCCTCGAACTACAACGGCCGCCCGCGGCTCGCCGAATTGACCGCGCGGGACGGGGTGCTCACGCGCGTGCGCGCCGGTGAGTCGCCGGCTGACGTGGGCGCGCGTGATGCGGCACCGGGCGTGGCGCTGGCGCTCGATTCCTAGGGCTCACTTCAAGGATGGGCCTACCACCTATGAAAGTGCGCGGCGCACAGAAGTGGGCCAGCAGCGACTAGGTGGGATGCCGCAGAAGCGCAGTTGTGCTGCGCTACTTCGTCTGTGTAGGCGCTGGAATGGGGAGGATGCTGGCGACCTTCCACCCCGATTTGGACTTGACGAGTACCTGGTTCATGAGAACGCGCAGGTCCTGAGGCGGCTGTCCGGGTGATCCGATTGTGAATTCGATTGGGACGAAGATCTGCGCGAGCTTGGGCTGTAAAATGACGACGCGAAACTCACCGGCGTCGGGTTCGAGATGCCAGGTGCCAGCATAATTGGCTTCAAACTTCTTGAGCGCCTGAGCCCTTCCCCAGACCGGCGCACCTCGTGTGATCCAGAGAAACTGGGGAGAATCGAGCAGGACGCTTTCAAGGGCCTTGACGTCGTGGGCGTTCTGGGCGGCGACGAACCGATCAAACGTGGCACGAACTTCGTCGGGCGGCGTTGCAGCCGAAGCAGGTGCGACGTTGACCGCCGCGAGCAGGATGACCTGAAGAAAGACTCTCCTCATCTTTCACCTCCGAGGTAGGCCAGGGTTCTCCTCAAAAACAGGTGAGGGTGATCGTGGACTAAAGCCGAGCGTACCACTCTGGGCCGCATTCGATTCGCTTGGCCATACCCCACGCATCGATTCGTTCCCGAGCAACGAGGCGCAAATGCCGTCGACCGGGGAGCAGAAGTGGGCGCGAACCTGTGACCCGCTTGACACTTGGGACGCCCCGACAGCAAACTGCCGCGCCTAACCGGGACCCGCTGCACGCGAGGGTCCGGGTTAGTTTCCACGACTTATATCGCGCACGACATCTGCGCCTCGCAGGATGCATGCTGGCGACACGGAGGCGCGGCCGAAGACGGTTGAAGGGCGGGAGCGAGCCGTGATTCAAGTCGTATGTATCAAGCAAGTTGCCGATTCGGAGACGCGGGTGAAG
>JANLOX010000168.1:0-16415 GCA_031366795.1 Candidatus Eiseniibacteriota bacterium
CCGCGGCACTTACCTCGCTTGCGCCCGCGACCAGCGTGCTGCTCGCCCGCGTGTTCCTCGGCGAACGCTGGAGCGCCGGGCAGCGGGCCGGGCTGGTCGTGGCGCTGGCGGCGGGGGCGTTGATTTCGCTGGGGTAGGGGGCGAATTCTCCTTTGAGATGGCCCGTCGTGCTGGGTATCGTGCCTCGCAAGCGTGTGCCGCGTGCCAGCGTGCACGCCCACGGGTACACAGTCACGATTGCACTTTCCACTCCTCGCCTCGGAGAGGGACCCAATGATCAAGGCTGAATGCCGCGAGATTGACGACATCGACCCGCGGATCCACATCTACGTGATTCGAACGGGTCATTCCACTCACGAGACGCCCACTCACGAGACGCCCACTCACGAGACGCCCACGCTCGAGGTGTCACCAACGGGACAGGATTCGCCCCGGGTTTATCACAGGAACTCGCCACTAGTTGTCCGCCCCACCCGTCCGACGCAGGTGCGCTGGTGCGTCCACGGGTTGCGGGCGAACGAGACCATCACGATCGAGTCGGAGAACCCGCGGGACAAGATCTTTCCACAGACGAGCTACCTGATCGCACATCCGGACGACACAATCGTCAGTGGCTCCGCACAGCGCCACGAGGCCAAGGACGTGTCGTGGTACTACAAAATTATCTGGATGCCATCGAAGGGCAAGGTCGTGGAGTACGCGCGCCAGAAGAACGTAGAGCTCGACCCCATCGTCATCATCAAGGAAGACCCTTGATTCGCGCGTAGCCGCTCGCGGCTATCGTTTCGCCGCGAGCAGCGCCACGAACCGCGGGTTCCTGGCCAATGGTAGAAATTCATCCTCCGCGGCGATGGCCAGGGGCGGAATGCCGTAGCGGAGGGCGCGCTCAAGAGCCCCGAGGGCGCCTTCCGAGTTTCCGCAGGTCGCTTCGAGCCGGGCGACTTCATGTGCTGCGTTCGCGTCGCTATCCGGCAACGCCTGCCCGATCGTCGCGAGCGTGGCCGTGGCCGCGACGCAGTTTCCCAGCTTTGCCTGGCAGAGCGCGCGATGCAGCCAGGATCCGCTGTCCTTGGGATTCACCTGCAGCAACTCGCCGAGCAGCCGATCCGCCTCGCGGTATTGCACGCGCGCCGAGTCTGCCTGTTGATTGCGGAAGTACCAGTCGCCGAGGTTCATGTGGTGGATCGGCGCGCCCGGTTCGAGTGTGAGCGCGGTCCTGTAGTAACGCCGCGCTTCGGACATGCGCCGCACGAAGAAGTAGGCCGTTCCAATGTTGGATGCCGTCGTGCCACTCTCAACCGGTGCCGGCAATTGTTCGTACTGCATGACCGCTTGCTCGAACCGCCCCGTCAACAACTCAACCGCGCCGAGTTGCTCGTAGCCGCGGTTCTTGCCGGGGACGATGCGCACGATCTGGCGGAACGCCTCGCGAGCGCCCGCATAGTCCGGGCGGCGTAACAGCACCGCCCCGAGCGAGTTCCACACACGCCAATTATTGGGCCGGAGCTTCAGCGCCTCGCGCAGGCAGGACTCGGCACTGGCGACGTCGCCAGCATTGCGATAGGTCGCCGCGAGCTGGAGCCATACTTCATCCCAGGCCGGGTTGATCGCCTGAATTGCCTTCAGTTCTCGAATCGCATCCTCATTGCGGCCCGTGACGCGAAAGATCTGCGCCCGTGCCAGCCGCCCCTCAATGAGGTTGGCATTGAGCTGAAGTGAACGATCGGCGGCCTCCCCAGCGCGATGCAACGCTTCCGGCAATTTGTCGTGATTCCAGATCAGCACCAGCGCCCGGGACTTTCCAGCCCACGCGAGAGCGAACTCCGGATCCAACACCAACGCCTGCTCATGCAATTCGAGCGCTCGATCGGCTGATTGCGGATTGTCCGGCTCGTCGAGCAACACGCCCGCGCGCAGGTACAGGTCGTACGCCGTGACCGACTTGGTCGCCGGCGCCTGCACCGTCGCCGGTGGATGCCCGGTGAGCTTCAACGCCACGCCGCTGACGATCTTATCCTTGATGTCCACGGCTTCGTTGAGCGTGTACGGGTATTCCTCGGTCCACAGCACCTTGCCGTGGATCGCGTCGACCAGTTCGACGACCAGCGTCGTGGCACCCGCGTCGCGGCGCAGCAATCCATCGAGCACGGTCACCACGCCGAGTTCGTGGCCGGCATCGGTGGGCGACATCGGTTGCTTGAGGCTCAGTGCGGTCAGGAAGCTCGCGACATTGAGCGCCGAGCGCCGCACGAGATCACCGTGGACGTCATTCGCGAGGCCCTCGCCGAGATAGTCGAGGCCTGTCTCCCCGGTGCGGTTGACGAACGGCATCACCGCCAGCGTCGTGGGCGGGTGCGGGACCGCGCTGAGGAATACCGCGATTACCATCACAACCAGCGCCAGCATCGCAACGCCGACGATCGCCTTCGAGCCCCAGCTCTTCTTGCGCCGCGCTTCCCAGCCGCTTGGGGGTCGCGGGCTGCTCGCGCCGCGCGCCAGGCGCTCGAGGTCGAGCCGCGCTTCCTGCGCCGACTGGTAGCGCTGCCGCGGGTCCTTCTCGAGCAACTTGCCGGCGATGCGTTGAAGTTCGTCGGGCACATGCGCGGCGTAGCGGGCGAGTGGTTGCGGCTCCGTGTTCACGACGTTGTACTGCACAGCGGAAAACGAATCGCCTTCGAACGGCACGCGCCCCGCGACCATCTCGTAGAGGATCGTGCCCAGCGAGAACAGGTCGCTGCGCGCATCGACCACGAGCCCCTGCGCCTGCTCGGGCGACATGTAGTATGCGGTGCCGAGCACGCGGCCGCCGCTCGTCAGGTCGGTCGTGGTGGTGAGGTCAGGCTCCTGGTGCGTCAGGCGCGCGAGGCCAAAGTCGATGATCTTGATGCGTCCATCGGGAGCCACGCGGATGTTTGCCGGCTTCAAGTCGCGATGGATGACGCCCGCCGCATGCGCGCACTCGAGTCCAGCGGCGATCTGTGCGGCGATCTCGAGCACGCGCGGTATCGGCAACGGGCGGCCCGTGAGCAGGGACTTCAGGTCCGAGCCCTCGATGTACTCCATGCTGACGTACATGACGAGTTCGGGATGCGGCCCGGGGGTGCCCGGCGACAGCAGGTCCGGCGGATCGGGCGGCGCCTCGCCCGCGTCGTAGCACGCGGCGATCGAGGAGTGGCTGAGCGATGCGCCCGCGCGCGCCTCGCGCATCAATCGGGCTCGGCGTTCGCGATCGGCGGCGTATTCGACCGGCAGCACTTTCAGCGCGACCGTGCGATTGAGCTTGGGATCGTGCGCCTTGAACACCACGCTCATGCCGCCCTGGCCCAGGGTCTCGAGCAAAACGTAATCGCCAATGCGGCCGAGGGGCATGCACCGATCCTGGATCGCGGGGACGCCGGTCCACTGCCGGCGGGAGGGCAGAATAGGGCGCGCTGGCCGCATTGGGCAACGATCCAGCCTAGAGCCTAGAATATGCGCTCCCGAGCCGGAGGACGTTCCATGGGCGATTACTTCAACGAGATCACCGCCGAGCAAGCCGAACTCATTCGCCTCTCGCGCCTGTTCTTCGTCGCGACCGCCGACCCGACATTGGGCGAAGGCCCGCATGGGATTGGCCCCGTCAACGTTTCGCCGCGCGGTGGTGTGCCGTTGCATAGGGTGTCGCCGACACGCGTTGCGTTCGTCGACTTCCACGGCAGCGGCGACGAGATCGCTCGCCACTCCCGGGCCGGCGGGCCGGTCACCGTGATGGTGTGCTCGTTCGACGAGAACGCTGCGATCGTGCGGCTCTATGGTAAGGCGACGGCGACCCCATTCGAAGCGTCACCGCTGGCGGAACAATTGGCGCAGGGAATCGAGGGCATCATCAAGCACCCGCGGCAGGTGATCGAGGTGCAGGTCGAGCGCACCAGCACGAGTTGCGGGTACCGGGTGCCGCTGATGACCTTCGACCACGACCGCACCGTCACCGAGCGCGGCAAGCGCTTCAAGCCGAAGCTGGCGGGAGTATGAATATGGGTCCTGATCTGGGCGCCGGCGTTCCGGAAGCATCGCTCGTCGAGAACACCCCCCTTGCAGGGCATGTGGGGGGCGAGGCGACACTGCTCGTGCGGAGCGGGAACGAATACTTCGCGATCGGCGCCACGTGCACGCATTACGGCGGGCCGCTCGCGGAAGGATTGGTCGATGGCGCCACGGTGCGCTGCCCGTGGCACCACGCGAAGTTCTGCCTGCGCACTGGGGATGCCATCGGCGCGCCTGCGCTGACCGAGGTCGCGAGCTACGAAGTCGAGCGCCGCGACGGCAAGGTGTTCGTGACGCGCAGGCGCGATCGCGTGGCCGCGCCGTCCGAACGCTCAGCGCCGCATCTGCCGCCGCCATCGGTCGGCATCATCGGGGCCGGCGCTGGTGGCACCTGCGTGGCGTTGGAGTTGCGACGTCTGGGCTATACCGGCGCGGTGACGCTCATCGATCGCGACGGCGACGCTCCGTATGACCGCCCGAATCTCTCGAAGGACTACCTCGCGGGCACCCAGCCGCGCGAGTCGCTGCCGTTGGTTGCGCGTACCGATCTAGAACAGCAATACATCGAGCTACTGCTCGGCCGCACAGTCACGCAGCTCGATGCCACGCGCCGCCGCATCACGTTCGACGACGGCACGCACCGCGAATTCGGCGCCATCGTGCTGGCGCCGGGTGCGGATCCGGTGCGCATCGAGGTCCCGGGCGAGCAGGGGCCGCCGATTCACTACGTGCGTTCGCTCAAGGATAGCGATGCCATTATCAAGTCCGCCGCGGGCGCCCAGCGTGCGGTGGTGATCGGTGCGAGCTTCATCGGACTCGAGACTGCCGCCGCGCTACGCACACGCGGGCTCGAAGTGCACGTGGTCGGGCTTGAACCGCGTCCGCTCGAACGCGTGCTGGGTGGGGAGTTCGGTGATTTCGTACGCCAGCTCCACGAATCGCACGGGGTCGTCTTTCACTTGGGCACGAAGGTGGCCACTGCGGGGCTCAAGCACGTGACGCTCGAGAACGGCGAGCGGCTCGACGCGGACTTCATCGTCGCCGGCGTCGGCGTGCGGCCCGCTACTGGGCTCGCCGAAGCCGCGGGGCTCGCGGTGGACAAGGGCATCGTGGTCGACGCGTACCTCGAAACCTCGAGCAAGGGCGTCTTCGCCATCGGTGACTCGGCGCGTTGGCCGAGTTCCCACACCGGCGGACTCGTACGTATCGAGCACTGGGTGCTCGCACAACGCCAGGGCCAGGCCGTGGCACGAACGCTGATGGGCGATCGCAAGCCATTCGTCGACGTACCGTTCTTCTGGAGCCAGCACTACGACATCGCGATCAACTATGTCGGGCACGCTGAACAATGGGATCGCCTCGAGATCGACGGCAAGCTCGCCGATCACGATTGCAGCGCCCGCTATTGGGTCGGCCGCAAGCTAATGGCGGTGGCGAGCATCTTCAGGGATCGTGAGAGCCTGGAGGCGGAGCTGGCGATGGAGCGTCAGGTGAGCGGGGCATAGCGGGCCTGAGTCGCCCGTCCACAGGGCAGGACGTCGCGCGACGTCAGCCGCCGAGTTTCACCACGCGCTGGGTAAGCGCGCGTTCCGGCGTCGCGAGGCGGATGAAGTAGATCCCTGCCGGTGTTGCATTGCCCGTCGCATTACGGCCGTCCCACGCGGATTCGTGACGGCCCGCCGCGAGCGGCGCGCGCTCCGCGATCACGCGAACCGTGCGGCCCTGCACATCGATCACGCTCAATTCCACTTCGCTCGCTCGCGGCAGCTCGAAGGCGATGCGCAGGGAGCGAGCGAACGGATTCGGCGTGGGGGCGAGCAGACGCACGGCCGCCGTCGCGGGGACCTCGACCCCCAGCTTGGTGCTGCGCTCGCGAATGCGGATTAATTGGTTCGCCGGCACCGCCAGCGAATCCTGCACGATCCCCGATGGCCAGCGAATGCGCAGCGTATCGACAACGGTCGCAGCACCCACGCCGAAGTGGACGCGCAACGTGTTCTGGGAGTTGTAGCCGCCGCCACCATCGACGCGGCGCAACTGGTGGACGATGCTCGTGATCACTTCGACCCGCGCGTCGATCCCTGAGCGATTCGAGACCACGCCCTCGAGATCGAGCTGCAGCCAATGCGCGCCGGTTGCGAGGTCATTGCGCAACAGTTTGTCGGGCTCGCCGAAGTTGTTCGCGAGGTAGAGGTCGAGATCGCCGTCGCCATCGTAGTCGGCCCAGCCCAGCCCCAGCGTGTGGCTCGAGTCGGCGAGCACCGCATTCGCGACATCGGTGAACACGCCACCGCCATCATTGCGGAACAAGTGGTTCGGCCCCTCGAAGTTGGCGACGTAGAGATCGAGGTCTGCGTCGTTGTCGTAGTCACCCCACTGGACGCCGATGCAGTTTTCGACCGGCCCCAGCGCGGGCGTCGTCACGTTGGTGAACATGCCGCCGCCGTCATTGCGCAGCAGGCGATTGACCGACGAGTAGGCCTCCGCCACGAACAAGTCGAAGTCACCATCGTTGTCGTAGTCGCCCCAGGCGATGCCGCCCGCATGACCGAACGCCGCGAGTGCGGCCGGTGTCACCTCGGTGAAGTTGCCGCTGCCGTCATTGCGGAACAGCCGCGAGGTGCCGAAGTTGCCAACGCACAGGTCGGGATCGCCATCGTTGTCGAAGTCCGCCCACGAGCAGCCGCGTCCGTATTGCGGATCGAGCATGGCAGGCGGCGTCGCTTCGGTGAACACGCCGCCGCCATCGTTGCGGATCAGTTTGTCGAGCGGCGAGTAGGACTGTGTCACGGACTCGGCGCGCGCCAGGAAGATGTCGATGCGGCCATCGCGGTTGTAGTCGACCCATGACACGCCGTGCGTGTGCGCGCTGTCCGCGAGTGCCGGGACAGGCAGATCGGTGAACACGCCGCCGCCCTCGTTGCGGTACAAGTGCTTCGGCCGTTCCGCCTCGGCCGCCAGCAGGTCGATATCACCATCGTTGTCGTAGTCGCCCCACGCCACGCCCGTCCAGTTGCCCGGCGCCGTCATCGCCGCCGGCGTCGCGAGTGTGAACACGCCGCCGTCATTGCGGAACAGCCGCAAGGTCTGGCCCTCGCTGCTCACCAGCAGGTCGAGATCACCATCATTGTCATAATCGCCCCACGCAACACCCTCGCCCCAGAAGTTGTCCTTCATGATGGTGGGGGTTACATCGGTGAAGGCAGCGGCCTGGGAACGCGCGGGTGCCGGGAACAACGCCGCGAGCAGCACGATCAGCGGCACCCAGCCTGAACGCCGCGACTCGGGCCATCGCGCGTGGCTGTGGGCAAAGGTGCCTGAGAGCATGGGGCGTTCCTCGAGGGGCGGGATGACCCCAACAAGCCTACTCCGCGGGGGCCGTGCCCGGCTACGTCCCCTGGGCGTGCCCTGTTGCGGTGGTCCACCCCCCCTCATATTTGGTGTCGCCAGAGGGCCCCCTGATCTGCGAGGCTTAAGGTACTGCGGCTTGCCCTGCCGCCTGGACCCAGCGCCGCACTCTTCCCCCGGAGGTTCGCATGCGACCCGTCAACCTTGGCATCGCCCTGCTCGTTGCCGCACTCGCTCCGCTGGCCGCCCAGGCCAGGGCCGTCTCACCGCCCACACTCGACCTCACCCCGGGACCCGGCGGCATGATCCGCTGCGCCGCGCCTGCATTGACCAGCGCGGAGACCGACGCCGTGCAATCGATGATCTCGAAGTCCGGCGGGTTCCACTCGAACACGGGCTTCCGCGTCACCATTCCCATTGCGTTCCACGTCCTCAGCTGCGGCGCCCAGGGCAACGTGCCGCAGTCCGAGATCGATGCGCAGGTGCGTGAGATCAACAAAGCGTATCGCGGTACCGGCTTCTCGTTCACACTGGCCAGCGTCGATCGCACCGACAATTGCCAGTGGTTCTCGAACCTGACCGGCTCGGGCGTGGAGAAGAAGGTCAAGCAGACGCTTGCCATCGACCCCGCGCATACACTGAACGTGTACTCCGCCAACCTCGGCCACAACCTGCTCGGCTGGTCGTACTTCCCGCAGTCGTTCCCCGAGGACTCGTACCTGCACGGCGTCGTGCTGCACTACGGCACGCTGCCCGGTGAAGCCCTCGCCCCGTACAACCTGGGCGGGACGCTCGATCATGAGACCGGCCACTACCTTGGCCTCTATCACACCTTCCAGGGCGGTTGTCTGGCCCCTGGCGATTACGTCGACGATACGCCGTTCGAGGCGAGCCCCGCCTTCGGCTGCCCGGTCGGCCGCAACAGCTGCCCCCAGCCGGGCGACGATCCGATCCACAACTACATGGACTACACCGACGACCCGTGCTACTCCGAATTTTCCGCCAACCAGGCCACGCGTATGCAGATCATCACGCAAACCTACCGGCCCAGCCTGTTCGCCGCCGCTGCACTGGTAGCGAGCGGGGCGCCGGTCGGGCTTGCCCAGCAGCCTGCTGCGCGCACGCTGCCCACCAGCGTCGAGTTCCGCGGCGCGTTCCCCAATCCGTTCTCGAACTCCAGCACGCTGCGCTTCGCCCTGGCGAAGAGTGGCTGGGCATCGCTCAAGCTCTACAACGTCGCGGGTCAGCAGGTGGCAGTGCTGGTGGACGGCGAGCGCACAGCGGGTGAACAGAGCGTGACGCTGCAGGCCGGCGCGCTGGCGCCCGGGATGTATTTCGCCTCGCTGCGATCGGGCGGCACCACCGTGACGCGGAGCGTCCTGCTGGTACCCTGACGCACACGTCATGCATCCCTGCGGGGAGAACGCATCGCCTGAGTGATTCTTGCCCTTTAGGAGGCCGAGATGGTTCATCTGCATTCGCTGTGGCTGCCGACTTTGCTGTCTGCGGTGTGCGTGTTCTTCCTGAGCTTCCTGTTTCACACGGTGCTGCCCATTCACAAGAACGACATGGCTGCGGTGCCGAAGGAGGACCAGGTCATGGCGGCCCTGCGCCCCTTCAACATCCCGCCCGGCGACTACATGATCCCGTGTCCTCCGGGCCGCGAAGCGATGAAGAGCCCCGAGCACATGGCCAAAGTGAACGCCGGTCCGAATGCCATTATCACGGTGATGAAGCCCGGGCCATTCAACATGGGGTCGACGCTCGGCATCTGGTTCATCTACCTGCTCGGCGTCAGCATCGTCGTCGCCTACGTGTGCAGCCGCGCAGTCCAATCGGGAGCCACGTACCTTCAGGTGTTCCGCTTCGCCGGCGTCACGGCGTTCGCCAGTTACGCGCTCGCGCAGTGGCAGGAGTCGATCTGGTTCCAGCGCCGGTGGAGCACGACGATCAAGAATAACGTCGATGGGTTGATCTATGCGTTGTTCACGGCGGGGATCTTCGGGGCGATGTGGCCGCGGTAGGTTGACAGTCGCCGGCACGCAGGGAAGACGCGCGGATGGCGGCAATCGGGTAGTCTGGCTGGAATGAGCGCAACTCGAGTCGTTGTCATCGGTGCTGGTGCTGCCGGTATCACTGCTGCAATCCGCGCGGCTGAGGGTGGAGCCGCGGTCACCTTGTTGAACGCGCACCCGCACGTCGGTTTGAAGATCCTCATGTCGGGCGGGACGCGTTGTAACGTTACGCACAAGCAGGTCACAGAGAAGGACTTCAACGGTGGCTCGCGGCCTTTCGTGGCGCGGGTGCTGCGGGCGTTCACTGTCGAGCAGACGTTGGCGTGGTTCGCGGAACTCGGCGTCGCGTTGAAACTCGAAGACACGGACAAATACTTCCCCGAGAGCGATGACGCCCAGACCGTGCTCGATGCGCTGATGGCGCGCGTCGCGGCGGCAGGCGTGAAGGTTGAATCGGGCGCGCGCGTGATCCGGTTGGAGCGTGCGGGGGACGACGCCTCGCCCGCACCGTTTCGCATCGGCGTCGAAGACATCCCCGACACTATGGCGCTCGGCGTCACAGGTGTCGCGCGCGCGGGACAGCTTGATTGGCCGTTGCCCGCGCGCAAGCCGCAACTGTGGATCGAGGCCGACCGCGTGATCATCGCCACAGGAGGCCTCTCATTCCCGCGCACCGGCAGCGATGGCACCGGCTACGCGCTGCTCACTGCGCTCGGCCATTCCATGGAGCCTCCGATCCCGGCGCTAACGCCGTTGGCGGCCGAGGATCCGTGGTGCTCGGAATTGCAGGGCCTGACCTGCGAGGTGGCGCTGCGTCTGTTGGTGGAAGGCAAGGCAGTCGCAGAGGTCCGCGGCTCACTGTTGTTCGCCCACTTTGGCTACACCGGTCCTGCGGCGTTGGATCTATCGCGGCACTGGCTGCGCGCGCGCGAGAGTGGCAAGGAGCGGAAAGTAATGGCGAGCTTCATTCCCGGTGCGCGCGAAGAGACGCTGCTCAACGCCTGGATCGAGATGGCTCCGCACGATCCACGCGCGACCGTGCGCTCGATGCTCACCGGACAACTGCCCGAGCGACTGATCACCATCATCTGCCGCGAAGCCGGGATCGACGCCGCGAAGATGCTGAGCCAGATCTCGAAGGAGGGACGCGCGCGGTTGGCGCGGATGATCGTGGCGCGTGATATGCCGGTGAGCGGAGTGCTCGGCTACGAAAAGGCCGAGGTCACCGCCGGCGGCGTGAAGCTGGCGGAGGTGAATCCCTCGACGCTGGAATCGCGCGTAGTGCCCGGACTTTACTTGTGCGGCGAGGTGCTGGACGTGGAGGGACGGCTGGGAGGATTCAACTTCCAGTGGGGATGGAGCTCGGGAAGCGTGGCGGGGCGGGGCGCGGTCTGATGAACCGGGAGGCGAATCCCGGTGTCGCTGATCCGCCACGCAAGTCCTCAATCGTGTGCTCGAGTTACCGGCGCCGGCGCCGCGGACGCCAGGGGATGACTGCAGCGCTGATGACGTGGAGGGTCAGGGTGACGGCGTGGTCCAGGGCCTCCGGCTTGACCGTCACGTCGATGCCGTCGTCGTGCGAGATGGCGTCTATGAACTCGGGATGTTCGCGGGCTTGAACGGCGCTGTGCACTCGGCCGTACGGATGAATGGCGATCCAGTTGACGCCCATCGCCCTGAGTTCGTCCATCGTTCTGGGCATGGCGTCGCTGCCCCATTCCCAGCCCCAGGTCTGGCATGAGACGGTCATTCCATGGACGACGCGGTGCGGGTCGGGTCCCGTGCCCGCGCCGCGAACGGCTGTGGCCGAGCCTGACAGGGCGGCGAGCGCCGCCACAATGGCGAACCGCAGGGCCAAGCAAAGCATGGGTCGCCGATCATGCGGCATCGGGACTACTGCAAGTGGACCAGCCGTCGCTCAACCGTCTGCCCGCCCGCTCGCAGCCTGTAGAGCAACACACCCGGAGCGGCCTGGCGACCGTCGGCTGTGGTTCCGTCCCACTGGATCTCATGCCGGCCCGCCGGCAAGCTGGCCCACGACCATTGCCGCAGGAGACGTCCCGCCACATCGTAGAGCTCGATCGTGGCCGCACCTGTCGCCGGCAGGCTGAATGATATTTGGGCAGGACCGCTTGCCGGATTCGGTCGCACGGCATCGAGCGTGAGCACCAACGATGCTGCGCCCGGCACGCTTGCTTGTGCGCTGCTGACGTCGATGGTGCCGGAAATTCCGGGTGAGCAGGACATGACGTAGGTGTAGGTGCCAGGAACCGTGAAGGGACCCATGGCCCTGCTGCTCGCACCTGGAATCGGTCCATAAGTAGCGGGCCAAGTTGCACCCGCGGGTTGCCCCGACGGCGTCAGCGTGCACAGGCCACTGCACGGCGAAACTCCGCAGCCGGCGTCCACCTTGAAGTTGACGAAGCCGTTCGCCCCAACGGTGACGAAAGGGTGCCCGGCCCCGTTCACGGGGTTCAATTGCTCGCTGCAGACGCCGCCGACCGTCGAGCACGAGAGCGTCGCCGCCACGGCCGCACTCGTGCCGCCCAAATTGCCGCCGGAGGAAATCCGCTGCGCGTAGATATCGGCGTTGCCGCTGCGGCTGTCCTGCCACGTGACGATGGCGCCACCGCTCACGTCCGCGACGATTGTGGGGATCTCCTGGTCGCCCGCCGCGGCGCACAGTCTGCGGCCATCGGCGGGCCAGGCGGGATCCGTGGCGCCGCTCGCGAGCACGCGCTGGGCGTAGATATCCTGGTCGGTGCCGTTGCGCAGGTCGAACCACGTGGCAATCGCGCCGCCCGTCCCGTCCGCGACGAGGGTCGGGATCTGCTGGTCGTTCGCAGCGATGGAGACGGCGCGGCCATCACCCGGCCAGCCCGGGTCCACCGTCCCGCCGGGCCGCACATGTTGCGCGTAGATGTCGTAGTTTGTGCCGCTGCGATAGTCCTCCCAGGCGACGATGGCGCCGCCGCCGCCATCCGCCGCGATCACGAGATTGAATTGGTCGTCGACGGCGGCACACAGGACCTGGCCATCGGTCGGCCAGGCGGGATCCACGGTGCCTTTCGCGAGCACGTGCTGGGCGTAGACGTCGTCGTTCGTACCGCGGTGATCCTCCCATGCGACGACGGCACCTCCCGCTCCATCGGCGACGATCGCGGGCCAGTCTTGGTCGCCCGCAGCGCCGCACAGCACCACGCCATCGTTGGTCCAGTTGGGGTCGACGGCCCCGTTCGCCAGCACGTGCTGGGCATAGATGTCGCGGTTGGCGCCGCGCAAGTCGTACCAGGCGATGACAGCCCCGCCGGCTCCGTCCGCGACGATGACGGGGACGAACTGGTGCTTCGCGGCGAAGCAAATCACCTGGCCATCGACGGGCCAGGCGGGATCCACGGCGCCGCTCGCCATCACGTGTTGCGCATAGATGTCATAGTCCGTGCCGTCACGCAGGTCCTGCCACACGACGATGGCGCCGCCGGCTCCGTCCGCGGCAATCGTCTGGTACTCTTGGGCGAGCGCTGCCGTGCATAGGCCGCGGCCATCGACTGGCCAGGCGGGATCCACGGCGCCGCCGGCCAGCACATGCTGGGCGTAGATGTCGTAGTTCGTGCCGCTGCGCCGGTCAGCCCAGGTGACGATGGCGCCGCCGGCTCCGTCCGGCACGATCCTCGGTGATTGCTGGTCGTTCGCGGCGTTACAAAGCACGCGCCCGTTCGCAGGCCACGCCGGGTCCACGGTTCCCCCGGCCGACACATGCTGGGCGTAGACGTGGCCGGTGAGGTTGTCCTGCCACGTGATGATGGCGCCGCCTGCCCCATCCACCGCGATCGTCGGTTTGCCCTGGGGCCCGGCGCTGGTACAAATCGGCACGTTCACCAGCGGATCGGTCGGCCACGCGGCCCAGGCGGTCGTGGTGGCCGCAGCGAACATGCAGAGGGCAAGCATCACCCGGAAGGAAACAAGCAGGGCGCGCGTCATGGTGACCTCTGAGGGTATCGCCAGCGTGACGGGCCACAGGCTACGAGGAACTCACGGGACGCTCGTCCATCCGGCGGGATAATAGGCGAGTTGCCCGGCCCGCGACAGCTATTTGGCGGGCTGTTTGGCGGGAGCAAAGGGAGGCGCTGCTCCCGCACCATCGCCTCGAGCCCAAGTGCCGCGGTGACGGCTCCGCTACATTTCTTCGGCGACTCCCTTTCCGTCGATCGTTTGATCGAGATCATCGACTCCAGGCCTTGACCAATCCTTGATATGCTTCTAGCCTTGGCCTCCACGTCCATTCAGGAGACGTGGCGGAGCCGCTTCACATTCGGGAGGTCCCCCATGAGAACACCTCTTTTGCGGTTGTTCCTCGGATTTTCTGCGCTGGTCCTGCTCGCCTCCGGTTGCGCGAAGCAAGCTGCGAACCTCATGGCGCCGGCCCCCCACGGCTCTACCAGCAGTGCGCCGCTGATCCTCAGCGCCTCGCTCCGCAGCGCCGTCCCGGGCGCCTACATTGTCGTGTTCAAGCCGGACCAGGCGACGGCCGACGTGGACGGGGTCGTCAACGAGCTTTCCACGAAGCACGCGTTCACTGCTCAGTTCCGCTACAAGTACGCGCTGCGCGGGTTTGCCGCCAAGCTGCCGCCGGCTGCGGTCGAGGCGCTTCGCAATGACCCGCGCGTTGCGTATATCGAGCAGGACCAGATCGCCCATGCGGTCGCCACGCAAGTCAATCCGCCCTCGTGGGGCCTCGACCGAATCGATCAGCATCCGCTTCCGCTCGATCTGTCCTACACGTACAACCAGACGGGCGCCGGGGTGGACGCCTACTGCATCGATACCGGCATTCGCTTCACGCACGTCGACTTCGGCGGCCGCGCGGTAACCGGCGTGGACGAGATCACGCCGGGCGGCACGGCGGCAGACGGCAACGGGCACGGTACTCACACCGCCGGCACGATCGGCGGGTCGAGCTACGGAGTGGCGAAGGGTATTCACCTGATCGCCGTTCGCGTGCTCGACAACAGCGGTTCCGGAAGCTACTCGCAGGTGATCGCGGGGGTGGACTGGGTCACCGCCGATCACACGACGCACCCGGCCGTCGCGAACATGTCGCTGGGCGGCCCGGTCTCGTCCGCGCTGGACGCCTCGGTAAGGAGCTCGATCGCCGATGGCGTGACGTACTGCGTCTCGGCTGGCAATTCCGCTGCGGATGTGTCCACCCAGTCTCCGGCCGGTGTCGCCGAGGCCATCACGGTCGGCGCCACGGACATCAATGACGGGTTCGCGACCTTCTCGAATTTCGGATCGGGCGTGGACATCTCGGGTCCCGGCGTGGACATCACTTCGGACTGGAACACGAGTGATATCGCGACGAACACGATCTCGGGCACGTCGATGTCGTCGCCCCATGTTGCCGGCGCTGCCGCCCTGTACCTCCAGGCCAATCCCACGGCGACGCCTGCCCAGGTGTCTGCCGGCCTCGTCACGGCGGCCACCAACGGCGTGATCACGAGCCTGCCGGCCGGAACGCCCAACCGGCTCCTCTACGCGCTCATCGCCAGCGGACCGCCGCCTCCTCCTCCAGCCGCTCCAGTCCTCAGCTCGCCCGCCAACGGCGCGACGGGTGTTTCGACCAGCCCGGCGTTAGCCTGGAACGCTTCGTCCGGCGCAACGTCGTACCGGGTCCAGGTTTCCACCAGCTCTTCGTTCGTGAGCACGGTCTACGATCAGTCGGGCATCACGAGCACCACGACGAACGTGACCGGACTCGCTGCCGGCACGGTGTATTACTGGCGAGTGAACGCCACGAACGCCGGTGGCACGAGCGCGTTTTCGACGGTGTTCAGCTTCACGACCGGGGCCGGAAGCCCGCCGGCCGCGCCGACGCAGGTCTCGCCGCTGAATGCATCGAGTAACGTCTCGCGGACGCCCACGCTGACATGGAATACCGCGGCGGGCGCGTCGTCGTACCGGGTCCAGGTGTCCACCTCCTCGACGTTCACGACGACCGTCTTCGACCAGGCCGGCATCACCTCGACCTCGGTCGCGCTGCCGCAGCTCGGGAGCCGGACGACGTACTACTGGCACGTGAACGCCACGAACGCGAATGGAACGAGCGCCTACTCGACGATCTGGAGTTTCAGGACGAGCAAGTAGTCGCGAACCGCACGCCACCGCAGGCCCGGGCGGAGTCCGGGATCCGCGGTCGATGAAATCGGGATAGGGGAGCGCGGGATTACCCCGCGCTTCCCCTCCCACACCACCGGACAAGCGGGTCCGCATCCGGCGGTTCGATGGTTTCAAGGGCCGGCAAGGCGAGGTACGCCGAGTCGGTCGAAGTGTGAGATAGGCAGCGCGGTTTGAAGTGCGCCGTGTGCGGCCATCGCCCACCAGCGGGTCGCGTGGGCCGCCGCCGCGCGAGCGACGCGATCCGGAACATTCCGGGTGCGTAGTTCGCGGTGGACGGTAGTGCCTCGCTTCCACTGCTTGAGCTGGACCGCACGCAGCCGGTGGTGGATCCAGTTGTCGAGTGCACGAAAGATCTTCGGCGTCTCAGCCAGATGGAAGTACAACTTCCAGCCGGTGAGGTAGCTCCGTAGTTCTTCAGCGATCCTCGCCATGCTCCGTCCACCGGAGCGACTCGTGATGAGGCGCACGCGGGCATTCATCTCCGCGAGGGCTGCCGGTGCGACGCGAGGCCGGATCACTCGCCCCACGGCCACCCAGAAGCTGTAGCCGAGGAACTTGCGCTCCCACGCTCGCGCCACCGTGCTCTTGGCGTCGTTGACTTGCAACCGGAGTCGCGCGAACAGCCGCTTGAGCGTGACCATCGCATCGTCCGCCGCCCGCTGCGACCCGGTGTACACGTTCAGGTCGTCTGCGTAGCGTGCGAACACGAGACCACGCTGCTCCAGTTCCTTGTCCACTTCGTCCAACAACACGTTGGCCAGCAGTGGCGACAGCGGGCCGCCTTGCGGCGTGCCCTCATGTCGCTCCACCGTCACGCCGTTGGCCATTACTCCAGCGACGAGGTAACGGCGG
>JANLOX010000169.1:0-5284 GCA_031366795.1 Candidatus Eiseniibacteriota bacterium
AAGGACTGACCCGGCAGCCACTGGCGCTGCTCCAGCACGCGCGCGAGTGCCGCGGCGACCGCTCGGTTGCCGCGCGCGTTGTAGTGCGAATCGGTCTGGAACAATGCCTTGAGCCCCGGCTCGCCGGCAGTCGCCGCGAACTCGGGCCGCGGATCGATGAGTCCGTAGCGCTTCCGCAACTCCGCGCGCAGCTCTTCGTACACCTTTTCGCCCTTGCCCTCGAACAACGGCCGCAGGTCCTCGCGCCGCGGCAGGTCGATGACCATGAATTGCGCGCCTGAGGCCCGCACCTCCGTATCGAACTGCTTGAGGATCTCCAGCGCCAGCGACGCGGTCGAGCCTGCGGGGTCGTAGTACGCGCGCTCTTGCGCGCGCATGTGTGGACTGCGCGTTCGTAGCACGGCACCCGTGAACGGGAGCAACTTTCCATGCAACCATGGGTGGTCCGCGTAATCCGCGGCGTTGTAGAAAGCCTCGTACTGCCGCAGCGGCCAGCGGTCGATATGAGCGAGGATCGCAGGCAGGCTCTCGGGCGGGGCTGCGGGAACATTGACCAGTTCGAGCGAGTCGCCCGAGCGCACAAACCGTGGCTTGGAAAACGGCAACCCGGTGTCGGGCGTGTAAATCAGCCGAATCAGGTTGAGGTCGCGCTTCACGTTTTCCGGCTGGAACC
This sequence comes from Candidatus Eiseniibacteriota bacterium, assembly GCA_031366795.1. GTDB lineage: Bacteria > Eisenbacteria > RBG-16-71-46 > RBG-16-71-46 > RBG-16-71-46 > JANLWK01. The sequence goes on from JANLOX010000169.1 coordinate 674, forward strand.
CGAACACGACGACATCGGGATGGTAGCGCTGCCCGTATTTTCGCCAACGCAAATATGCTTGGTCGATTCCATACCCACCGAGTCCGAAGTTGAGCACTTCGACCGCGCGGCCACGTTTGCGCACAACATCCTCGAGTACATGCCCCCAGGTTTCCGTTTCAGGTGTGGCGCAGGCAGTGAAAGAGTCGCCGAACAGCAGGATGCGCAGGGTGTCGTTTGGAGCGGCGAGCGCGTATTGCTCCGGCGACCGGCGGGCGCGGAATCCCGGCGTCAGCAGCGTGTCGGCTCCCGCGATCGCGACGACCGGGCGGGAGTCCCAGCCCAGCTCGGGGCTGTAAACCACGGCGGATGCGTTCGAAGCGTGCAATTGGTCCAGCAACTGCGCCAGCCGCCGCTGCGGCAGGGCGAATGGCTTGAGCCGGATGCCGCGGTAGGTACGATTGCCGTCGGCGTCGGACCGCACCACAACGCTCAGCGCCAATTCGCAGAAACCGAGCCCCAAAGCGAGGCCAAACAGCATCACTAGCAAGCGAGACAAGACGCGCAGGACCATCTGGAATCCAGCCTTGAAGTTGGGCACGATCAACGGCCCGGCCTGATCCGGGTTCCGGGTCATGAATAATTCGTGAAATCCAGCGAGTTCTGCTTGAGCAGCGGGGCTCAGGACCGTACATTCCCCGGTCCATTATCCCATGAAAGACACCCTGCTCGTACTCGAAGATGGCCGCTCGTTTCGTGGCCGGCGCTTCGGCGCCCTCACGGACGCCGGCGGCGAAGTCGTGTTCAATACCTCGATGACCGGCTACCAGGAGATCCTCGGCGATCCCTCCTACACCGGCCAGATCGTGGTGATGACCTATCCGCTGATCGGCAACTACGGCATCAGCCCCGACGACTTCGAATCGCGCCGCCCGCTATGCGCAGGGCTCATCGTGAAGGAGCCGAGCCGTATCGCCAGCAACTGGCGCCACGACCGCACCCTCAGCGAGTACCTCGAGGCCCACGGCGTCCCCGGCTTCTGCGACATCGACACGCGCGCGCTGGTGCGCCACCTGCGCGACCACGGCTCACAGCGCGGCGTCATCGCCGATGGCAGCCGCAACATCGAGTCGTTGGTGGTCCGCGCGCGCGCGATCCCGTCGATGTCCGGCTGCGACCTCGCGACCACCGTGTCGACGCCCGAGCGCTATGACTGGGCGGACGCGACGCCGAGCCTTGCGGAGCGCAAGCGCGTGCAGAAGAACGCCGCGCGCGAACCCGGCCAGCAACGCGTCGTGGTGCTCGACTATGGCGTGAAGTGGAGCATCCTGCGCCGCCTTGTGGATACGGGCTGCGAAGTCATCACGGTGCCCGCGGGGACTTCGGCGAAGGACGTGCTCAAGCTCAAGCCGGATGGCGTGGTGCTGTCGAATGGCCCCGGCGACCCGGAGCCCGTTGACTACGCGGTGCGCAATATCCGTGACTTGATCGGGCGTGTGCCGATCTTCGGCATCTGCCTCGGCCATCAATTGCTGGGCCTGGCGTGCGGCGGCAAGACCTACAAGCTCAAGTTCGGCCATCGCGGCGGGAATCACCCGGTGATGGATCTCACCACGCGACAGGTCGAAATCACCGCGCACAACCATGGCTTCTCGGTGGACGCCGACTCCTTGCGCGACACCGAAGTCGAGCGCACGCACCTCAACTTGAACGACCAGACCCTCGAGGGCCTGCGCCTGCGCAACGCCCCGGCGTTCAGCGTCCAGTACCACCCCGAGGCCGCTCCCGGGCCGCACGATGCGCACTACTTGTTCCGCCGCTTCAACGACCTGATGCACGAGTTCGCCAGCGCATCGTCGTCCCGCTGAGCTTTCAAGCTTTCCTAAGGACCTCCGCATGCCACGTCGCACTGACCTTAAGCGCATCCTGATCGTCGGCTCCGGGCCGATCGTCATCGGGCAGGCATGCGAATTCGACTACTCCGGCACGCAGGCCATGAAGGCGCTGCGCGCGGATGGCTTCGAGGTGATCCTCGCCAATTCGAACCCGGCCACGATCATGACCGACCCGGACCTCGCCGACCGCACCTACATCGAGCCGCTGACGCCGGAGTTCCTCGAAGCCATCATCGCGCGCGAGCGGCCGGATGCGATTCTCCCAACGGTCGGCGGCCAGACCGCGCTCAACCTGACGCTGGCGCTCGCCGAGTCGGGCGTGCTCGAGCGCTACAACGTGGAAGTCATCGGCGCGAGCGTCGAGGCGATTCGCATCGCCGAGGATCGCGAGACCTTCAAGCGCGCCATGCTGGAGATCGGCCTCGACGTGCCGAAGAGCCGCACGGTGGGCACCGCAGAAGACGCGCTGGCGTTCGGTAAATCGAATGGCTACCCGGTGATCCTGCGGCCCTCGTTCACGCTGGGCGGCAGCGGTGGCGGCATCGCCTACAACGCCGACGAATGCCGCACCATCGCGCAGCGCGGCATCGACCTCTCGCCGGTGCACGAGGTGCTCGTCGAGGAGTCCCTGCTGGGCTGGAAGGAATACGAGCTCGAAGTGATGCGCGACCTGAAGGACAACGTGGTCGTCATCTGCTCGATCGAAAACTTCGACCCGATGGGCGTGCACACGGGCGACTCGCTGACCGTGGCCCCCGCGCAGACGCTGACCGATCGCGAGTACCAGCGCATGCGCGACGCGGCGCAGGCCATCATGCGGCGCGTGAAGGTCGACACCGGCGGCTCGAACGTCCAGTTCGGCGTGAACCCCGAGAACGGCCGCCTCGTGGTGATCGAGATGAACCCGCGCGTCTCGCGCTCGTCCGCGCTGGCGTCCAAGGCGACCGGCTTCCCGATCGCCAAGATCGCCGCGAAGCTGGCCGTCGGCTACTCGCTCGACGAGATCCCCAACGACATCACCCAGAAGACGCCGGCCGCGTTCGAGCCGACGCTCGACTATGTCGTCACCAAGATCCCCAAGTTCGCCTTCGACAAATTCCCCGGCGCCGATGCGACGCTCGGCACGCAGATGAAGTCGGTCGGCGAGGTGATGGCGATCGGGCGCACCTTCCGCGAGTCGTTGTTCAAGGCGCTGCGCTCGCTCGAGGCCGTGCGGCCGTTCCGCCCCGACATCAAGAACCGCGATGAACTCGCCCAGTTGCTGGCGGTGCCGAGCGAGAACCGCATTCACCTGATCGTCCACGCGCTCGAGCAGGGCTGGTCGCCGAACGAGCTGAACCTGCTGACGCATGTCGATCCGTGGTTCCTCGACCAGGTGCTGCAGTTCACCGAGGCGCAGGCCGCCATGCGTGGCAAGACACTCGCCCAATTGAGCGACGACACCATCCGCGAGGCCAAGCAGCACGGCTTCTCGGACCGGCGGCTCTCGTACCTCACCGGTGCCACCGAAGAGGAAGTGCGCGAACGCCGCTACGCCTCCGGCATCCGCCCCGTGTACAAGCGCGTCGACACCTGCGCCGGCGAGTTCGAGTCGTTCACGCCCTACCTCTATTCCAGCTACGAAGACGAAGACGAGAGCAACGTCGTCGCGGGCCGCAAGGTGATGATCCTCGGCAGCGGTCCCAATCGCATCGGCCAGGGCATCGAGTTCGATTACTGCTGCTGCCACGCCTCCTTCGCGCTGCGCGAGGCCGGCGTGCAAAGCATCATGGTGAATTGCAATCCCGAGACGGTCTCGACCGACTACGATTCGAGCGACCGCCTGTACTTCGAACCGCTGACCCTCGAGGACGTGCTCGAGATCTACGCGCGCGAACAGCCGGACGGCGTGATCGTCCAGTTCGGCGGCCAGACGCCGCTGCAGCTGACGCTCGCGCTGCACAAGGCGGGCGTGAAGATTCTCGGAACGCCGCCCGACTCGGTCGACCTGGCCGAAGACCGCGAGCGCTTTGCCGCCCTGCTCGACCACCTCGGCATCGCGCATCCCGATCACGCCATCGCGCGAACTCCGGAAGAAGCGGAAGTCGCGGCCGGCCAGTTGGGCTACCCGCTGCTGGTGCGCCCGTCGTACGTGCTCGGCGGCCGCGGCATGGCGATCGTCTACTCCAACGAAGAGCTGCGGCACTACATGCTGCAGGCGCTCGAGAAGTCACCCTACGGCGTGATCCTCGTCGACAAATTCCTCGAGGACGCCTTCGAGGTCGACGTCGATGCGCTCGCCGACGGCACCGACTGCATGATCGGCGGCATCATGGAGCACATCGAGGAGGCCGGCGTGCACAGCGGCGACTCGTGCTGCGTGCTGCCGACTTACAAGATCGCCGAACACCACCTGCAGGAGATCCGCGACACCACGCGCAAGATGGCGAAGGCGCTCGGCGTCGTGGGCCTGATGAACGTCCAGTACGCGATCGCCGAGGGCAAGCTGTACGTGCTCGAAGTGAACCCGCGCGCCTCGCGCACCGTCCCCTATGTCGCCAAGGCGACCGGCGTACCGCTGGCCAAGATCGCGACGCGATTGATGCTGGGCGACACGCTGAAGGGCCTGGGGCTCACGGCAGACCTGACCGTGGACCGCTACTTCGTGAAGGCGCCTGTGTTCCCGTTCATCAAGTTCCCCGGCGTCGACCCCAAGCTGTCGCCCGAGATGCGCTCGACCGGCGAAGTCATGGGCCAG
>JANLOX010000171.1:0-1586 GCA_031366795.1 Candidatus Eiseniibacteriota bacterium
GGTCGACATGGTGATCTTCCGCGAGAACACCGAAGACATCTACGCCGGCATCGAGTTCGCTGCGGGCTCGGACGAGGTCAAGCTCGTGCTCAACTTCCTCGCCGAGAAGTTCCCCTCGTCCTACAAGAAGATCCGCTTCCCCGAGTCGACCGCCATCGGTTTCAAGCCCGTGTCGCAGGAAGGCAGCGAGCGCCTGATCCGCGCCGCCATCGAGTATGCGCTCACCCAGAAGCGCAAGAGCGTAACGATCGTGCACAAGGGCAACATCATGAAGTTCACCGAGGGCGCGTTCCGCAATTGGGGCTATGCCCTCGCCGAGCGCGAATTCAGTGAACGCGTCTACACGTGGGAACAGTGGGAGCGCACCAAGGCAGCCAAGGGCGAGGACGCCGCCAACACCGAGCAGAAGTCGGCGCTCGCTGCCGGCCGCGTCTTGATCAAGGACGCCATCGCCGACATCACGCTGCAGCAAGTGCTGACGCGCCCCGATGAATTCGACGTCATCGCCACGCTCAACCTGAACGGTGATTACCTGAGTGACGCGCTGGCCGCGCAGGTCGGCGGCATCGGCATCGCCCCCGGCGGCAACATCAACTACATGACGGGCCACGCCGTGTTCGAAGCCACGCACGGCACCGCCCCCAAGTACGCCAACCTCGACCGTGTCAATCCCGGCTCCGTCGTGCTGTCGGGCGAGATGATGCTGCGCTACCTCGGCTGGAACGAGGCCGCCGATCTCGTGATCAAGGGCATGGACGGCGCCATCGCGAGCAAGCGCGTGACCTACGACTTCGCCCGCCAGATGGACGGCGCAACCGAGATCAAGTGCAGCGAGTTCGGCGATAACTTGATCGCGAAGATGAAGTAATGGGGCGAGTGAGCGCGAATGCGATCGAGCCTGGGTGCCGCAAGGCGCCTGGGCTCGCGTTGTTTTGGGGCGCGGTGATCGCGCTCGCGGCGTTGGTGCTCGTGGGCGTCGGCGTAGGCGCTTCCGCTGCGGGGACGCGCGAGGCGCTCGAAGTAGGCGCCATGCTCCCAACGCTCGCGGGGCGCAATCTCGCGGGTGAGAAGGTTACCGTTCACGAAGCGGCGCGCGGCCGCGTCACGTTGTTGGCGCTGGGTTTCACCTACGACTCACGCCACGCTGTCGACGCGTGGGCAGACCGGTTCAGGGGCGAATTCCACGCGGACTCACACGTCACCTGCCTCGAACTCCCGATGATGTCCGGAGTGGGCGCGCGCATGGGCAAGCCCTTCATCGAACGCGGCATGCGGTCGGGAACGCCTCGCGCCTTGTACCGCAATGTCGTCGTGGTATGGAGCGGTGTCGGCGAATGGAAGCAGCGGCTGCACGCGGGCGACGGGAGGATCGCGTACCTGATGTTGCTCGATCGCGAAGGGCGGCTCGTGTGGTCCGGAACCGGCGGGCGGGATGTGAAGGGCTACGAGAAGCTGAGCGCGCGAGTGCGGGCGTTGCGGCGGTAGAGCGGCGCGCTGGTCGTGCCGGTCGCGGTGCGAGGCGGGGCGGCGCTGGCGCACCGGTCGCGGTGCCGCGCAGGCGGCGCTACCGCAAACTCGTCAGCGCC
>JANLOX010000185.1:0-2448 GCA_031366795.1 Candidatus Eiseniibacteriota bacterium
GCTGGGGCTGGTTTCGCCCTTATCGAACGTGCTCACCGTTTCCACCGTGCCCGGTGTCCCCCCTGTGGCCGTGCCGGGCCTGCGCCTGACGCGGCGGAGCAGCGCGCGAATCGAACTCGCGTGGCGTTCGACGGGGACGAGCGGAGCCAATGGCCAGGCCGCGGCCTATGAATTCCGCGCATCGCGTCAGCTCATCACGCCGGAGAACTTCGACCTCGCCGAGGTCCAGCGCCGCATCCCGGCCACCCAGCCCGCGGGCCAGCTCGAACACGCCGCGCTCGATAGCCTGAGCGGTGATGCTGGCTACTGGATCGCCGTGCGCGCGGTCGATTCGCTCGGCTTCGCCTCGCCGCTCTCGGACGTGGTGTCGGGCGCCACCATGCCGAAGGCGATCAGCGACCTGCACGTGACCGCCACCGATAGCACCCTGGTTTCAGTGGCGTGGACCGCGACGATGAGCGCGAACGACGTGGCGCACGGCGTGGTGTACGACATGGCCGCCACGCGACGGCCGCTGGATGAGGCGGGATTCGATGCCGCGGAAGTGTACCGTGTTATCGGCGGGTCCAGTAGTGGTTCACTCTCAGTTACATCCCTCGATAGCCTGGCCGATGGGAGCCTCTACTCGATTGCCGTTCGAATGCGCGATCCCGATGGCAACACCTCGGCGATCTCCAACATCGCGGTGGCCGTCACGCGGCCGAAGTTCCCGCCGCGCGCGGCCACGGGACTGCGCGTCGCGACCTTGGCGTCCACCACGGTGGATCTCGCGTGGGTGTCGACCGGCTCACACGGTCGCAGAGGCGAGGCGGCGGAGTACGACGTCCATGCGTCGCGGCAGCCGATGGATGCGCGCGGATTCGAACTGGCGGAGATCCAGGTGCGGGTGCCCGCGACGAGCGCCGTGGGCGAGCAGCAGCATGGCGCGCTGGCGAACCTGCTGCCGCATACGCACTACTGGGTCGCCATGCGTGCCATCGACTCACTCGGCTTCCTCTCGGCGATCTCCGATCCGCTGGAGCTGACCACGAACGAACCGCTGGCCCCCGTGCGCGTGACCGACCTGCGCGTATCGAGCGCTGGCACGACGCAACTCGAGCTGGTGTGGACTTCGATCGGTAACAGCGGCCACGACGGGCAGGCGACGCGCTACGAATTGCGCAGTTCCGATCGCCCTATCGATGCCAACAACTTCGACCAGGCAGCGCAGCTGCGCACCTTGTCCGCGACATTGGCGATGGGACTCGAGGCGCGGATTTCATATTCTCAGCTCGAGACGGGCAAGCGTTACTGGTTCGCGCTGCGCTCGGTCGATGCGCTCGGGCTCAAGTCACCCGTGTCGAACATCATCAGCATTGTCCCGGGGCCCTTGGCCGGAACGACGCGCGCAGGTATCGCCGTGGGCCGGATCGCGGGAGGTGCGAAACTGTTCTGGAATGTCGATGTCGCGTCCAGCGGCTATGCGGCGCGCATCAGGATTCTCGATATCAACGGACGCGTGTGCCGCAACATCGTGGTGCCGGGGACATCGGACGGCGTGATGGTGTGGGATGGACGGAGCGATGCCGGGAACGCGGCGCCTCCGGGGATTTACTTTGCGCGGCTGGAGACCCGCTTCGCCGGGGCGCAGACGAAGCTGCTGCTGCTGCCGTAGCAGGGCGGCACGCGCATTGCGATTGATGGGTGGCCCCGTCTGGCCATTCATCATGAACCCCAATCATCCCAACCACTTGCCGTCGTGCGCCGGCCGGGAGTCATCCCGCGTCCCGGCTTGCTCCCAGCCGCTCCAGGCCAGGGGTGGCCAGCGCTTGGCCGCCGCGCGCCCCGCCGTCCGCCCCGGTAGTTCCCGATGAGCCGCGCCCACGCCATCGCGCAACAGGCCGTGCGGCTCTTCACCGGCACCCTGCTCGCCAAGGCGCTCGACCTCGCACTGTACCTGTTGCTCGCCCAGGCGCTCGGCGCCACGCGCTTTGGCCAGTACATGTTCGCGCTGTCGTTCACGCTGCTGTTCAACGCGCTCGGCGACCTTGGGCTCTCGACCGTGTTCACGCGCGAGGTCGCGCGCGCGCCGGGTCATGTGCGCGAGTGGTTGCGCGCCTGTCTCACGCTGAAGCTCGGGTTCTCCGTCATCGTGCTGGTGGCGGTGCCACTGGCCGCGCGATTCGGTCCGGGCGGCTCGGAGAGCCTCGTGCTGGTAATGCCGATCGTCATCGGCATGCTGCTTAACTCGACCGCGTTGTTGTTCGATGGCTTGCTGCGCGCCGCCGGCCGCGCCGGCCGCAGTGGCATGAACCTCACGCTCCAGAGCGTCGCCGCACTCGCCTGCGGAGCGCTGTTGCTGCGACTTGGGCTTGGTCCACGCGCAGGCGCGTACGCATTCCTCGTGGGTGCCATCGTGCGCTCGCTGTCGGCGTTCGTGTGGTCGCGCGACCTGTGGAGCCGCGGCGC
>JANLOX010000136.1:0-5269 GCA_031366795.1 Candidatus Eiseniibacteriota bacterium
ACTGGCCTATGCGACGCCACGGCAATGGCTTGAGCGATCAATATTTGGGTCATTTCCCGCGTTTTTTGCGCCGTTGGCAGACGGGACAGAAGAATGTCGAGCGCTGTGCCTGCACGAGGCGCCGGATCGGCGTGCCGCAGGCGTGACAGGGCTCGCCCGCGCGGTCGTAGACCCGCAATTGCTCCCCATACTGGCCCGATTCGCCCCAGATCGTGCGGTACATGCTGAAGGTCGTGCCCATGCGCTCGATCGCGTCGCTCAACACCGTCACGATCTCGGGCGCCACGTCCGCCCACTCGGCGCGCGACAGCGTTCCCGCCCGGCGTCGCGGATCAACACGCGCGCGATGAAGGATCTCGCTCGCATAGATGTTGCCGATCCCCGCGATGCGGCCCTGGTCGAGCAGCAGCAGCTTCACGCTCGCCTTGCTGCCGCGGGAGAGTTCGATGAGGTCGTCGGCCGTGAGGGGTGGGTCGAGCGGGTCGCGCCCGAGTTTGAGCAGCGAGGCGTCGCGTTCCAGAGAGCCGCCGGCGAGCACGCGCAATTGCCCAAAGCGCCGCGCGTCCTGGAACCACAGCCGCGTGCCGTCCACGAACTCGAGTTTGGCGTGGACGTGCGCCAGTTCCTCCGCGGGAGTTGCTTCGTAAAACAGCCAGCGGCCGCTCATGCCGAGGTGGGAGAGCATCACGTGCGCCGTGTCGAAGCCGAACAGCAGGTATTTGCCGCGTCGCTCTACGGACGTGATGCGGCCGCCTTCGAGCGCATCCAGCGAGCCGCCACGCGAGCTGGTATGCAGGCGCGCGCGCGATCGCGTAGCGCGCGCGACCACCCGCGAGACGACGCGGGCTTCAAGCATGCGGCGCAGGGTCTCGACTTCGGGAAGCTCGGGCATGGTCCGCCAAGCCTGAACCAGAAGCCGCGAGGGTGCAACGGACGCGACCGACGCCGAAACGGCCGCGCGACGGGACGGAGAGGGGCCAGCAGGGGTGTTGATTGCGCCGCGTCGCGCTACCGTGGCATGCTCCGGCCCTTGGGCACGAATGATTCGTGCCCGCCGGAGCCCCCGTCATGGATGACCGCTCTCGCTTCGATGAATTCGCGCGGCTCGCCACCGAGCAGCGCAATCCCCGCACCCTCGATCTCGACCAGTTGGGCGTCGAGGCGATGCTCGAGCGCATCTCCGCCGAGGACCATCTCGTCCCGCTCGCCGTGGCGCGCGAGATCCAGTACATCGCCCAGGCCGTCGAGCTCGTGATGGCGTCGTTCCGCGAGGGCGGGCGGCTGATCTACGTGGGCGCCGGCACCAGCGGGCGCCTCGGCGTGCTCGATGCCTCCGAATGCCCACCGACGTTCGGCTCGCCGCCCGAGTGGGTGCAGGGTGTCATGGCGGGCGGCCTGACGGCGTTGGTGCGCGCGGTCGAAGGCGCCGAGGACCGTGTCGATGCGGGCGAGCAGGCGATGGTCGACCTCGGCGTCTCGTCGCGCGATACCGTCATCGGCATCGCGGCTAGCCGCCGCACGCCCTACGTCGTCGCGGCGATCGAGCGCGCCCGCTCGCTCCGCGCGCGCACGGCCTACATCACCTGCACGCCGCGCAGCGAATTCGCGATTCCTGTGGACGTGGCGATCTGCCCCGAGGTCGGCCCCGAAGTGCTGATGGGCTCGACGCGCATGAAGTCGGGCACGGCGCAGAAGCTGGTGCTCAACATGATCACCACCACAGCGTTCGCCCAGTCGGGCAAGATCTACGAAAACATGATGGTCGACCTGATGGCGACGAGCCTGAAGCTGGTCGAGCGCAGCCGCCGCACCGTGATGACGGTGACGGGTTGCGATTACGAGAGTGCAGCGCGCGCCATCGAGGCCGCGGGCAAGAGTGTGAAGACGGCGATCGTCATGCAGAAGCTGGGCGTCACGCGGGAGGCCGCCGAAGCGCGGCTCGCGTCGGCGCGTGGCTTCGTGCGTGCAGCATTGCAAGGAGTGCCCACCACATGAACACGACACCGCAGCGCGCGCGCAACACCGTGGTGCAGAAGGCAGGCTGGGCGATCGCGGGGATCGCGCTGCTCGCGCTGCCGTTATTGCTCAGTGCATGCGCGCCCAAGCGCTCCGCTCAGGAGATCGTGCTGTGGCAGTTCTGGCCCACGGAGGTGGTGCGGCCGATTCTCGACGCCTATGAGAAGGAGCATCCTGGCGTCACCGTGCGCATGGAGCAGCTCACCTGGCAGAACGGACTCGAAAAAATCACGGCCGCGATCGCCTCGGGCAATGTCCCCGATGTGTGCGAGCTGGGTTCGACCTGGATGCCGCGCATGCTGGACGCCGGCGCCCTTACCGACTGGACGCAGGGCACCGCGGACCTGCGCGATGGCCTGCGCGGCTGGGACCTATGCTCGACGGGCGGGCACTACTACGGCCTGCCGTGGGTGCTGGGCACGCGCGCGCTGTTCTATAACCGCACGCTGTTCGCGCGGGCAGGACTCGACTCGACGCGAGGTCCTGCGACGTGGGCGGAGCTCAAGGACGCCGCCACGGCGATCCAGAAGCTGGGTGGCGGCGTGCATGGCTACGGCGTGCAGGCGGGCGAGCGCTACATCCTGTTCAAGAAGTTCATGCCGTTCGCCTGGGGCAACGGTGGCGGCATCCTGTCCGACGACAACAAGACCGCAGTGTTCGACTCGCCGCAGAATCGCGAGGCGCTCGAGTACTACCTGTCGCTGCGTTCCGTGGGGATGATGGATCACCAGGACGCGCTCGACCGCGAGTTCAAAGAAGGCAGGCTGGGCCTCGAGATCTCCGGCGCGTGGCTGCTCAAGTCGATCCCCAAGGATGCGGCGGGCTTGCGCTATGGCGTTGCACTCGTGCCCTCGCCCGAAGCCTCGCGCGGTACGCACGCTTCGTTCGCGGGTGGCGAAGTGCTGGTGAGCTTCAAGGCCGCCAAGCACCCGGAGCAAGCGCTCGATCTCGCGCGCTATCTCGTGCGCGCCGAGAACGCGCTGGCGCTGGCGAAGGTGGCCAAGAGCGTGCAGCCCGCCACCGTGGGCGCCGACACCGCGTCCTACTATCGCGAGCACCCGGACGAGCAGGTGATGGTGCGGCAGTTCGAGACCGCGTTCCCGACGCCCAATCACCCGGCGTGGGTTGAGATGGAAGCCGCCATCGAGGATGAGGTCGAGCAGGCGCTGCTCGACAAGAAGAGCGCCGCCCAGGCCGTGGGCGATGCGCAGAAGAAGCTCACGGAGCTGGCTGCAAAGAAGTAGCCGATGCGCACGTACTCCCGCGGCGTGGCATGGGCGATGGTGTCTCCCTGGGTCATCGCATTTGCCTTGTTCGGGCTGTACCCGTTCGCGTTTTCGTTCGTCGCCTCGCTTACCGACTATTCGCCGCTGCGTGGTACGGCGCACTTTGTCGGCGTCTCCAACTACGCTCGGGCGCTGAACGATCCCGCGTTCTGGAACGCGCTCGCCAACACCGGGCTGTTCGTGGTCGGCACCATCCCCTTCACCACCGGGCTCGCGTTGCTGCTGGCGCTGGCCGTGCAGCCGGCGTTCCGCGGCCGCACCCTGTTCCGCGTCGGCTTCTTCATGCCCAGCGTCGTCTCGGTCGTCGTGCTGGCACTGGTGTTCAAGGGGCTGTACGCGCCCAACGGCAGCCTCAACGCGCTGCTGCGCGCCGTGCATCTGCCGGCGCCCTCCTGGCTGCTCAATCCCGACACCGCGCTGCCCGCGATCATGGCGATGGATGTGTGGTCGGCGAGCGGCTATTACATGATCATCTTCCTCGCCGGGCTCGAGGCGATCCCAGGTGAGTTGTATGAAGCGGCGAAGCTCGAAGGCGCTGGACCCCGCGACGTGCTGCTCCACATCACCCTGCCGCTGCTCAAGCCCACGCTGCTGTTCGTGCTCGTGGTCAACACCGTGCGCAGCCTGCAGATCTTCACCGAAGTGTTCGTGATGACCCACGGCGGTCCGCTGCACCGCACGAGCACGGTGGTGTTCGCGCTCTACGAAGAGGCGTTCACGCGCTTCAACCTGGGCTACGCGAGTGCCATCGCCTACCTGTTGTTCGCCATCAGCCTTGTGATCGCATGGCTGCAGATGAAGGTGATCGGTAAGCCGGGAGGGATGCACGAATGAGTGCTCCCGCCGGGAGCGTTCCCGAGTTCGCGCCGCGCCCGCCGTCGTTCGGCGCCTCCGCGTCGCGCTGGCTGTGGTTGGGGCCGCTGCTCGCCACGATGCTGGTGCCGTTCGTGTGGATGGTCGCGATCTCGCTCGCACCCGGCGCCGGCGAGTCGCTGGGGCGGGCACTCCGCGGGCCGTTCAGCCTCGACAACTACCGCGCGCTGTTCGGTGCCGCGCGCGTTGGGCGCTACTTCGTCAACAGCGCGGTCATTGCCGTGACGGTGGTGATCCTCAATGTCGCGACCGCCGCCCTTGTCGGCTACACGCTGGCGCGGCGGCGCGTGCCGGGGGAGAAGTTCTGGACGCTGGGCATCATGGCGACGCTGATGCTGCCGAAGCAGGTGTTGATGATCCCGCTCTACCTGGTGCTGGCGAAGATCCACCTGCTCGACACGTACGCCGCCTTGATCCTGCCGTTCGCGGTGGATGCCTTCAGCATCTTCCTCGTGCGCCAGTATGTGCTGGGTCTGCCGATGGAGCTCGAGGAAGCCGCGCGCGTCGACGGCGCTTCCGATTGGGCGATCTTCACGCGCATCGTGCTGCCCCTGATGACCCCGGCGCTGGCGGTGGTGGCGATCCAGTCGTTCCTCACCAACTGGAACTCCTTCCTGTTCCCATTGATCTTCGTGGACTCGGATTCGTTGCGCACGCTGCCCGTCGGGCTGGCGCTGTTGTCGCAGACCGAGCACAGCGTGGACTGGGGCTTCCTGATGGCGGGCTCGACCGTGGCCTCGCTGCCGGTGCTTGCGGTGTTCATCGCCTTCCAGCGAAGGATTCTCTCGGGACTGCTCGCGGGAGCCGAGAAGTGATCGCGCGACGCGAGGGGGTTCGATGAGCACACGCCGTGACGGTGACGCGCTGGCGCGGCTGCGCGACTATCGCGAGCGCGACTCCCACCTGCTCGTCGGATTGATGACCGGAACCTCCGCCGATGCCATCGACGCCGCCCTCGTGCGCATCGATCCCTCGCAGCCTTTGCCGCAGGTCGTGGCTTACCGCGAGACACCGCTGGACGCCGCGTTGCGCCGTGAGGTGCTCGAGATTGCCGCCGCGGAACAGGTGCAGCCCGAACGCCTGATGCGGCTCGA
>JANLOX010000217.1:0-4584 GCA_031366795.1 Candidatus Eiseniibacteriota bacterium
CACCACCATCCGGTCGCGCAGCGGATCGTAGATACAACCCATGCCGTAAGCGCCTGCCGGATTCTGGCCACCGGTATCGATCACGCCCCAGGCGGGATCACCGGACAGATCGAGGGACCACGTGTCAACGGGCGCACCCGCCGTGCCACCGAAGCCCACGAAACGCTGTCGCAGCGGATCGTACACGGAGATGCCGGCGAGGCGTCCGGTTGGCGGTGTTCCGGTCGGGAACAACTCGGTCCAGGTCGGCGTCTCATCGAGGAGCGAAAGCTGCCACACGTCGTTCTGCCAAGTAACGTTCTCCGAACCACCGTAGTGCTGTCCGTAACCGCCAAAGACCAGCAGGCGATTGCGCGCGATATCGTATCCCCACTGCGACTGCTTGCGTGGTCCCGGCGGTGTGCCGCTGACCGTGAGCAGGCTCCAGGTCGGAGGATCGGACATCGTCAGCGACCAGACCTCGTTAAAGTTGTAATCGGCACTAGTGGACCCGTAACCATATCCACCGAACATCAGGTATCGGTTGTTGGCCGCATCGTAGATAGCGACGTGTTCACGCCGCGCGCTGGGTGCGGGGACATTGGCAGACAGCGACGTCCAAGCGCCATCGGCCGACTTCACGCCAGCGTGCGCCGGGGAACACATGCAAAGAACAACGAAGAACGCTGCCAAGCCAGCGCGCCCGTGACCATTGGAGCGGAACATTTCGACCTCCCGTATTTGGTGATTCAAACTGCGTAATATTACAGAGCCACCGGACCGAGGGATCGTACTCCATTTGGGGTCAGGGGGAAGCCATTTCGACCCGAACTCCGGGAGAGCCTGCCCTAAGGGTCGCCGCGAACGAAGTACGTCCGGCCGCCCCTAAGCTGGTGGAGCTAAATGTGATCACCCCATGCGGCCATCCCGAATCCCGACGTCGGTCCGGGCAACCGGCGCCCCGCTCGCGCCCCGAAGCGGAGCCTTCCCTTCAGCATCAGCACTGGAAACGCCGCCACCGCGAGCGCGGTCATGTAGCAGATCGCCGCGGTGTGGTGCGACACCACACCAGATTCGACGCGAGCAGCGCGCCGAGAAGGCTGTATCCAAGGACGCCGCCAAGTATCGCGGAGTGGAGGGCGCTCCGCCCGACATGCCGTCTGCGCGTGATCGACGGCGCTCAGGGCGGCCGGTTCCGTAACAGCCGTGGATTGTGGATTATTGGCCGTTAGACCGGTGAGACGGCTCGCGAGAATTGCATTGGGCTCGCACACGCCGCACGCGGCTGCGGGCAGGGATCGTTATGCGCAGGCACGTCCCGCAACTATGTACTGCTGAATGGGCATCCTCGCTCTTCGTTCCCGACAGCAGCAACAAATGAGAGGGGGCAAACGCAAGGCACGCTACGCCCCATGCTACCGGAGGAGTTCCGTTCTCGCGGCAGTGCGCCGCGCCTGGCTACCGCGCCCGCGCGTTATCCCTGCGCGACCATGTCCTTCAGTTCCTTCGAAACCTTGAACACCGGCACCTTGCGCGGCGGCACGGGCACGGCCTCGCCGGTGCGCGGATTGCGCGCGATGCGAGACTTGCGATCCTTTACCCGGAACGTTCCGAAGCCGCGGATCTCGATGTGGTGACCGTTCGCGAGGGCGCGGGCCACGGCATTCAGGAATGAGTCCACCGTCTCGGCCACGTCCTTTTTCGTCAGGCCGGTCCGCTCGGAAATCTGGTCAACGATATCCGCCTTCGTCATCGAATCCTCCTCGTGCCGAGGGATTCCCGAGCGTAGCGCACACCCGGAAACCGACACGTGTTTACCGAGGCTATGAGGCAGCCTCGAAGCTGTCAATCACTTTTTAGACAAGGCGTTGCGCCGGGTGGGACAAATTGCCCCAGGGTCAACCCGGCAACTCCAGCCCGCTCCCGGCAGCGGGACCCTCCGCGACGTCGCTTCCCAGCCCCAGCGCGCGCCTGCGCGCCGCTTCAATCGGGTCGCGCCGAGTGGCCTCGGTAAGCGCCGCCAGACGCGCCCCCCCGGAAGCGATTTCGGCGCGCCATTCGCGGGCGAAATTGCCCTCCTGGATCTCGTCCAACACTCGCTCCATCGCCGCCCTGCTGGCGCTGCCGACCACTCGCGGACCGCGGGTGAGGTCGCCGTAACGCGCCGTTCCACTGATCGCCTCACGGAACCCGGCGGGTCCGCGCTCGTGGAGCAACTCGGCCAGGTAGCGAAGTTGGTGGACGCACTCCAGATAGGCGACCTCGGGCGTGTAGCCGCGCGAGGTGAGCGTCTGCCACGCCTCGAGCACGAGCGCATTCATTCCGCCACACAGCACCACCTGTTCGCCGAACAGGTCCACCTCGGTCTCTTCACGCACCGTCGTGCGCAACAGCGGACCGCAATGCAGGGCGTGCGCGTACGCCGTTGCCGACTCCCAGGCATCGCCACTCGCGTCCTGGTGCACCGCGAGATAGGCGGGGATCGACTCGCCGCGTTCGCGCGCGCGCGCCATCACGCGCCCGGGTGCGGTCGGCGCCACCAGCACGACATCGCATGCGGCGGGGAAGCGCGCTCCGTCGTAGAGCAGGTTGAAGCCGTGCGCGAACACCAGGGTGTGACCGGGATGGATGTGCGGCTCGAGTGCGCTCCACAGCGCGGGCAGCACTTCGTCGGGCAGCAGCACGGTGGCCAGGTCCGACGCCCCGAGTGCCGCCCCAAGTTCGCGGACCTCGAAGCCCTGGGCGCGCGCGCGCGCAGCCCCCGCGCCTTCCGCCCGCGCGCCGATCACCGGCGCATACCCAGCGGCCCGGAGCAGGTGCGCGTGGGCTGCACCCTGGTTGCCGAAGCCTAAGATGGCGATCCGGCGTGCAGCGAAAGGGGCGCTCACGGGCGAGGTGCCTCCATCAATGAAAACGCCGCCAGCGTGATCCGCCGGCGGCGCACCAGTAAATTACTTCGCGGCGAGGGCCGCGCTCCAGTCCGTCTTCTCCTGCTGGACGCCACTACCGAAGTGATACGCCAGGCCCTTGGTGAAGTAGAACCACGTCTCGTACTTCTGGCCTTCGGCTTCCCACAGGTAGATGGCCTCAGGCTTGCCCATCTTGGCGGCCAGCTTCGCGCCATCCGCGCCGGACGCGTCGGTCGTGGCAGCGGACGGCTTGCCACGATCCAGGGCCAGGTAAGCCAGCAGCGACTGCTTGGCATGCAGGTTGTCCTGCGCCTTGGTGTAGATGCCGCCCAATTGCCGGTAACCCGTCTTGTCCTTCGGGTCGATCGCCACGGCCTTCATCGCCGCCGTGATCGCATCCGGGTACTTCTTGAGCTCCGCCAACGTGCTGGCGAGGTTCTGCCAGGCATCGCGATCATCACCCTTCACCGCGATGGCGCCGCGCCATTCGCGCTCCGCCGACGCGTTGTCGCCGCTGTTCGTGTAGCAGATCGCTGCGTCGAAGTGCGTCTCGAACGCCGGTGTGATCGCCGCCGACTTCGAGTACCCCTCGGCCGCCTCGGCGTTGTACGCCTTCTTCTTGGCCTCATCGGTTTCGATGCGCGCCTTCTCCATCGCCGCTTCACCAATCCCCGCCCACACGTCGGCGTTTTTCGGATCGTCCTTGAGCAGGCCGCGGTAGTAGGCGATCGCCTCGTCGTACTTCTTCTCGTGCACGAGCTGCCCCGCACGGCCGGTGCGCGCCTGCTTGATCGACATCTCGAGATCCTTGATCGACGTCACGCTGTCGGCCGGCGTCACGGCGAGCGCCTTGGCGAAGTACGACTCCGCCTGCAGGTAATCGGCCGTGAAGGCGTAGATCGCGCCGATGTTGCGCAGCGTGCGCGTGTCAGTCGGCTTGATGCACAGCGCGTTGTTCATGTTGACCAGAGCATCGTCGTAGTTCTTGCGCGCATCGGCCTTGCGCTTCGTGTCATCGGCCGAGGTGGCGTCGTTGGTGTAGGGGTTCCACCGTTCCTGGGCGGTGTTGATGTTGGCAATGCCCTTGTTGAAGGCGATCGACCAGAACGACCCCTGGTTCGCGGTGAACTGGTCAACCTTCTTCTTGTCGCCCTTGCTCTGCAGCCCCTTGATCGCGATGTCGAACTGCTTGCCGGCCGCGCACAGGCTGTCGACTTCGCCATAGACCCATCCGAGGTAGCCGATACCTTCGAAATCCGTGGGGTCCTCGGCGGCGCACGCCTCAAGTTGCATGACGGCCTTCTGGATTTCGCGCTGGTAGTCCTCGGTGTTGCCCTTCTGCTTGTCGGCCAGCGCCTGCGTCAGGTACTGGATTCCGCCTGCGCAATGCGGATTGCGGGCCCACGCCATCCCGGCGGCCAGGGTCAACGTCAGGGCGGCCGTCAGGGCCACCACGAGCACACGGAATTTCACAGGCTCCTCCTCGTCAGATCAGGCTGTTGCCGTTCACGGTAAGGCCGTAACGGGTACCCAGGTACAACGCCGCCTTGCGCGACGCCTGCATGCGCGTCATGAAGATCTCGAAGTATTCCATGACCTGCGAGATGCTGGTGTCGACGGTGAGTTCGAGATTGATCTGTTTGGATGCTTCATCGACGTTCAGGAAGCTCTTGACCACGGCGTAATTGACGCGGTC
>JANLOX010000142.1:0-4638 GCA_031366795.1 Candidatus Eiseniibacteriota bacterium
GCCGTGACCGGCATGCGCAGCACGGAGGTTGCGGCGCTGGACGCACCCGAACCCTTCAAGCGCCGGGTACATCACCTGCCACCTGTTCCGCCACACGTTTGCACGGCACTGGAAAGCAGCGCGGCGGCGACACGGGTTCGAATCCCGTTGGGGACGCCAATGAATAGGTACCGTTCGTACCGTTAAACAACTTAGCGACTCCGCGCCTCTGCGGTAGGGACCGATTCGCGCGGTTTTGCAGGTGGGTCTAGCACACCCGTTAGCACACCCCCGTCGCATCCGTGTCCTACCCAGAGATCGGGCGCGTATCACATGCCCCCCGCCGGTTGCGAGGAATACCGCAAGCCGCGATCGCCATGCGACGCCGGCCGGAAGGTCTTGTCGTGCGCACCATCGATCGCAAGTTCTGATCGATCCTGGGTGACCCGGGACCGTGACCCGTCCAGTTCGTCGACGCCGAGGTCCTTCATTCACCTGCGACCTGGCCTTGGGACTCCGGGTGCCGAGGAAGTGTGGGGCCGTGGCGGTAGGAGCACCGTCCGGCACACACGCGATGTTCGAGCTGACGACGGAATGGGGCGAGGCGGCGCCTTGCTTAGACTGACCACGCAGACGGGGCAAGCCCACGGCCAGGGTTCGCGTGCAGCGCGGACATCAGCGCGACGGGCCGCTCGTCGGTGAGCGCCGCCGCGGACGTGATCCCCGCGACCAGCCCCGACTTCACGTAGCCCGGCACCGTCTTGGGATCGAGACCCAACCGCGCGGCGATCTGCTTCTTGGCAACCCCGGCGAACCAGAGCCGCAGGACTTCCTTGACCTCGAACATCGTGACCTCTCGAAACGGCATCCACTCCTCCTGCCGCGGCCGTCATTGGCCGCGTCGCCGGAGTGTTGCCTGAAGGTCACGCCACGGGGGGGATAGGTTCTGAGAAACTCCCGGTTCGAGGGGGGATAGGTTATGAGAAAATCACGCTGCTGGGGTCCCTAGGTTCTGAGAACCGACACGTCCCCGCTGCACTGTGATTTCGGGCGCCAGCATGTCGCCGAAATGGCGGCAAAACCGCCGGCGGCCGCCGCGGTTCGAGCAGCCACCTCAAGTGCGTCCCAGGTGTGTGGGTCCAATTACGTCGGCTCCTTTGCGACATCGTTGTGCGTGACCGCTCAAGCAATGCCAAGCATCCAAGCGCCGCCCATGTTGGTTCTCGCCGTCGCCCGCAGTTCAATACCTGTTCCATCGGGCGGCAGCAGCTTTCTTGGCGATTTCCTTGCGCCGCTCCGGGGTGAGGCTTGCGGCTCGTGCTTTTCCACCCTTCTTGCCGCCCAGTCGTCCAAGGGCAACAGCAGCGGGATTCTTTCTGCGTCTCTTCGTCGGCTTGGTCGCCCCCGCGACAACACTCCCGACAAGATGATTCAGGTTCAACACTATCCTTGACCGCTTAAGCATACCTCAACATCGCACATACGCTGCCCTCGTGCCAAGGCCCACGATTCAGAATCTCCCGATGCCGCGATTCGATCATGCTCCAGCCACCTCGGCCGCGCGCTCAGCTTCCATCAATGGTTCCAGAAACTCGCGGAGTTCACTCCAATCGGCACTCGCCGGCAGGAGATTGTCGGGGTCTGGATCGTTCTGCATGACCGCATTGAACAGCCCCTCGCACGAGCGGCGCGGCCATATCCCCAAGCGCTCCTGCTCAAGTATGGGTCGTTCGCATCCGCGGGCAGCGCGTCCACTGGGTCTCCGCTGCGGCTCGGCATGAGCGCCGGGCAGTCGATCGCGGGCTTCGCCAACTCACGCGACCGTACCCGCCTACATCGCGGGTGAGGGGTTCTGGCACTGGACAGGGCACATGCCGGTGCTGAGCATCCCTGACCCGGCCCCGGACGCGCCGGTCGCATTCGCGCTCTACCCGAACACGCCGACACCGTGAACGAAAACTGGATGCCCAGCGCGACCAGGATCAGCACCACGCCGGCCAAGACCATAATGAGCGTCCGCGGCGCGGGACGCCGGCGGGCGCCGGACGATGGACCGATGAGGGGTTCGTCGGTCATGGATGAGCGGAACTATAACCGAGAATCGCGAGGTGCTACTTCCCCGCGAGCAGCGACCTGAGCCGCGTGTCGAACTCGGGGTACGGCAGCGCACCGACCACCACAACGCCGGTCATGCCGGCCTTCGTCGAGCGGCCAAGCACGAACGTCGGCGTGCCGCTGATGCCGGCAGCACCCGCGTCGGCCATGTCCTTGCGGATCTCGGGCGCGTACTTCTCGGCTCCGAGGCACGCCACGAACCGCGTGGTGTCGAGTCCCAGGTCGGAGGCGTAGGTGACGAGCGACGGGAGTTCGAGCTGCGTCGCGTTGATCGTCAGCACGTGGCGCAGCTCCCAGTACTTGCCCTGCTCGCCGGCGCAGCGCGCGGCCACGGTCGCCTTGAACGAGTGCGGGTGGAAGTCGAGCGGCAGGTCGCGGCTGACGAACCGGAGCTTGCCGGTGTCGATCCAATCCTTCTTGATCTGCTCGAACGTCGTGGTGTGGAACTGGCGGCAGAACGGACACTCGTAGTCAGCGAACTCGACCATGGTGAGCGGCGCGTCCTTGCGGCCGATCTCATACTCCGCCACGGACGCGAGCGTGACCGTGCGGTCGGGCGCCGGCACGGCAGCGCGCGGCGACTGCTGGCGCTCGAGCAGCTGTCGGATCTGCCGCAACTCGATCAGGATCGAGTCGGCCTGCGAGCGGGTGATCGCGTCCTCCGACCGCACCGCCTGCGGCGATGCGATCGTGAGGAAGAGCGCCGCGAGCAGCGTCGCGGCGCGGGCGGAACGCATCACTGGCAGACGCTGTTGACGCAGACCTGGCTGCCCGGGCATACGTTCCCGCACGAGCCGCAATTGAACCGGTCGTTGGCGATGCTTACCTCGCAGCCGTCGGAATTCGAGCCGTTGCAGTTCTGGAAGCCGGCGTTGCACGAGGCGATCTGGCAGGTGCTGGTGACGCACGATGCGGTGGCGTGTGAGAACGAGCAAAACACGCCGCAGTTGCCGCAGTTTTGCGGATCGTTTGTCACGTTCTTCTCGCAGCCATTCGCCGTCTGGCCGTCGCAGTTCTGGAAGCCGGCGTTGCAGGCGATCTGGCAAGTGCCGGACACGCAGCTCGGGGTGCCGTTCGCGTTTCCGCACACGACCCCGCAGTTGCCGCAGTTGTTCGGATCAGTCTGGGTGCTCGGGCCGATCGTGGCGTTCGCGTTGGTCGTAGCCCCCGCCGTCACGACCACGTTCGTCACATTAGATGAGCCCGAGGGGCCGGCTTCGGCGTGCACGGTGTAGGTCCCGGGCGGCACCGCGCCGAGGTTGAACGCGCCCGCGGCGTCCGTGTAGCAGGTGAACGATCGCCCGGGGATGTAGACCAGCACTCCCCCCACGCTGCCGCCGCAATTGAGCTGTACCGTGCCCGCGATGGCGCCTGTCGTCGGCGAAGTGCTGTCGGCGATGCCGGCGCGGAACGCGTAGGCGACCGTCACCACCGGGCGGCGCGGCAGGATGTCGACGCCATTCACCGTCGACAGCAGCCACAGCTTGGCGCCGGAGAACACCGACTGCGGCAGGGGTGCCAGCGTGCCGAGGATCACATTGAACACGCCGCCGGTCACGGACACCGTCGCATAGCTCTCCGACCACAGCACCGAACCGGTTGTCGAGTCCGGGTACAGCTTGAACGTCATCGGGTAGCTCGCCGTCACCGGGTTGCTGCTGTTGTCGGTGAGGTAGCCCTGGTAGTTCATCAGCGGCGGCACTGCGGCGCTCGCCCGGCCCACGCTGCCCAGGGCCAGGACGGCTGCGAGCACGCTACACAGCCCAATTGCGCGCAAGCGCGCTGGGCGGAAGTTCAAGGACATGGAGTTATCTCCTCGCATCGGCTAATGGGTGAGCACGAGCCGGCGCGTCGCGGCGAACGGCCCTGCGGTGATCCGGCAGAAATAGATACCGCCACCGAGCGCGTGCCCTACGCCATCGGCGCCGTCCCAGTGTGCGGTGTGGACGCCGGCATCGCGTCGCCCCGAATCGAGCGTGCGCACCAGGCGCCCAGACAAGTCGAAGATTCGCAGCGACACCGGCACGCCGCCGGACGCTGCGGGGATCGCATAGCGGATCGTGGTCGCGCGAGCGAACGGGTTCGGCGTGTTCGGGTAGAGCGCGAATGCGACCGGCGCGTCCGGGGCCGGGTCAGGGATGCTCAGCACCGGCATGTGCCCTGTCCAGTGCCAGAACCCCTCACCCGCGATGTAGGCGGGTACGGTCGCGTGAGTGGCGAAGCCCGCGATCGACTGCCCGGCGCTCATACCGAGCCGCAGCGGAGACCCAGTGGACGCGCTGCCCGCGGATGCGAACGACCCATACTTGAGCAGGAGCGCTTGGGGATATGCGGGGCCCGCAGTCGCGAGTGCGGCCAGCAGCAAGACGAACACGCGGCGGTGCATGCGGCTCTCCCGGGGCAACGGGGATCAAGAGAGGGCTCACGGCCCCCAAGGGCGCCACCGGCAAGTGCACGACAGGCGCCTACGACGGTAACGCGTTGGTCAAATACTAGTCGCAGCACGCGAATGCTACAAGCGCTAATCGACCGGCCGGGCAGAAA
>JANLOX010000284.1:0-1955 GCA_031366795.1 Candidatus Eiseniibacteriota bacterium
TGTGCTAAGGAGTGTGGCGACGATCTTCTGGATTGGGTGTCCTATTCAGATGTTGCGGGGCCGGCGAGGCGTGCTTTCGTGAGAAGAGAGGAACGCGGACCCCTATGACTGTTCCGGTCACATTGGTGATGACGTCAAAAATTGAGGAAAAGCGGTTGTGGCAATAGACTTGATACAGCTCGATGCTGAGTGACAGCGTGATGCCAATCCCGGCAGCGATGAGCAATTGTCGTATAGGGCTGGAAGAGGTGAGCAGCCGCCGCAGAACATAACCAAGAGGCAAAAATAGGTAGGATGCTATGGCTACAATTCTTGTTATCGATGACGAAGAATCGATTCGGAACCTCCTAACGGAAGTCCTTGAGAGGGCGCACCACCATGTGCTCGTCGCTCAGGATGGTCAGGAGGGCTTGACGCTCTACAAACAAAACAAGGTGGATCTGGTCCTCATGGACATTTTGATGCCGGGAACCGACGGCCTCGAAGCCACGCTAGAACTGACCAGGGAATATGTCGACGCGAAGGTCATTGCGATGACCGGCGCGCAAGGCGACAAGAACTTCCTGGATGTCGCAAAACTCTTCGGTGCCCGCCGTGTCTTCGAAAAACCCTTTGATCTCGACACACTCGTCAAAGCCATCAACGAAGAACTCGCCAAATAGCAATCACGACCCAGCCGTCTGTCTTTGGCCTCATCATCGTTGTCACAACAAAATCCTTTCTCCAGACCGTGCCGTCAAAAGCTGAAAAATCCCGGCACTAGCCCAATCGTACGTCATGGTTCTGACAGGAACAATACGCGATGTTTGAAATGAGTCCTCGCACAAGAACACGAGATGTGAGCTTCCTGATCCTCTGGGTCGTGTTCATACTGATGGTGGGGATACTGCCCCTGAAGAACTTTGTAGGGCATGCACACTGGGAATATATTAAGTGGGCTCCAATTCCGACCGTTGAAGATCTTCGCTCCCCCAAATATCTCCTCGACATCTCTTCCGACATCGTCGGGAATACCCTGCTCTTTGTGCCTCTCGGCTATTTTCTGAGGCGGGTGCTCACCTCCTCCAGCCCTTTACGATGCGTGCTTATCGCTGCTGGGATCGGCATCGCGCTATCCCTCAGCATCGAGCTGTATCAGGTTTATTGCCACAACCGCTTTCCTTCTATCTTTGATGTCATCACCAACGTAGCCGGAGCAGTTCTAGGGGTCCACTTTCCTCTCTTCTCCAGAAAGAGCACCTTGCCTGCCCCGCAGCATCTGAAGTAGGGCACCCAATCCCGAAGATCGTCGCCTCGCTCCTTAGCAGGCTGTTGACAAAGCCCGCCAGCATCGTTCTCGCATCGCTCAGAGGCTCAACATACGGCACAGAGTACGAGTCGCCTCTTCGCTCGCTGCGGCCTTGCTGGACGGCCTTTCTGAACAGCCTGCAGGCCATTGAGCTTCCATCGGTGATCTCGGGCGTGGTGTTGTTTCCGGCGTCGTCATCCACTTTGTCAACAAACTGTTAGTCCTCATGAGCCGGAGCGCTTCTGCTGTTATCACGCCATCGCAACGTCCGCCAACTCATCGTCCTGCACTGAGTTCTTTCCTGGCCAATGAACTCATCATGACGGGGTCGCTGTAGGCCACTTCGCTGAGTGCGTCCATCATATGCACACCTTTGGCTACCACCAACTCCTTAGCCTTCGCATAGTTCTTGGCACTGAACCTCGCCACAGCCGGCTGACCATTCACAATCTGACAGGCCAAGATCTCGCCGTTCACCTCCAATGTTCCACCCTGCTCGACCAACGCCTTAGCCTGCGCCTGAGTGATACTATGGAGCTGTGCAAACTCCGCCAATCCTCCTGTCTCCACCAAGCGTCCATCCGGCATGATGCACAGTCGCTTGAAATGCGGAGACCAGTCCTTGCGGAAGTCGATATATTTAATGTCGCCGCCCTGTGCGACCGCG
>JANLOX010000287.1:0-17579 GCA_031366795.1 Candidatus Eiseniibacteriota bacterium
GGAGTACCGCGTGACGCCCGCATTGCTCGCGATGGCCGATCTCAGCCTGCGGCACACCAACTACGCCATGCGTGGCGATCACTTCGACGGCATCCGCTTCGACCAGTCCTACGACTTCGTGAACCCGCGCCTCGGCCTCACCTGGTCGCCGCGCCCTGATGCCGACGTCTTCGCGTCCTGGTCGCACGCCGGCCGCGAACCGGCTTTCCGCGACCTGTTCGACGCGGAGGGCGTGGGCAGCGTGCCGCTTTATCGCACGGCCGATGTGGTAAACAACATCTATCGCGATCCGCTGATCAAGCCAGAAACCGTCGACGACTTCGAACTCGGGACGGGCTGCGAACACGCGGCGTGGGGTGCTAAGGCAGACGTGTTCCGCATGAACTTCCGCGACGAACTGGTCTACGCAGGGCAGTTAAACACGGATCTCGGCTACCCGATTCTCGGTAACGCCGCGAAGTCGGTGCATCAGGGGCTCGAACTGGAAGCACGGGCCGAATACCGGGTTGCCCACGCGGCACGACTCGCGATCGAAGGTAACGCCTCGTTCTCGGACAATCACTTCGTTAAATACAGCGAGTACTACGGCACCGCCGCCGGCGACACGGTGTCCTACGATGGCAACGCGATCTCATCGTTCCCCGCTGTGCTCGGAAATCTGTCCGCGCGTGCGGCCTGGCGCGGCATGACGCTCGGCGCCACGGTCAGCCATGCGGGTCGCATCTACCTCGATAACACCGAGCAACGCGCCGCCAGCATCGCGGCGCGGACGATCCTCGACCTGAACGCAGAACTCGCCGGCCGCGCCATCGCTGGCACCGAGGCGCGGTTCGGCGTGCGCGTTGGCAACGTCCTCGACAAGTCCTTCGAAACGGGCGGATACATGGACTACGATGCCGCGGGCGCGCTGGTGCCATTCCGGACTCCGGCGGCGCGACGCAACATCACGGTCCAGCTCCGGCTGGCGTTTCGGTGAAGGAGTCGGCATGGACAGGTTCAATATTCGGCCAGGCATCCTGCCGGCCACGCTGCTCATTGCGCTTGCGTTAGCGTCTCCCGCCGCTGCGGCCCAGGGCGGCGACGCCACGCACGGCGCACCACCCGCCACCACGGCGGCGCCGTTGTTCGAGGATCGCGGCAATTTCCACATGCCGGTCACGACCAGCTCACCGCAAGCCCAACGCTACTTCGACCAGGGCATGCGGCTGATGTTCGGCTTCAACCTCGAGGAAGCGCAGCGTTCTTTCGAGCAAGCCGAGAAGCTTGATACGACGTGCGCGATGTGCGCATGGGGCACCGCGTTGAGCCTCGGGCCACACATCAACCTGGCCGCACTTCCTGAGCGCACGGTCGCAGCGGACGTCGCGGTGAAACGCGCGCAGTCCCGGCTCGACGGCGCCAGCCCGATGGAGCGCGCGCTGGTCGAGGCCATCACGCACCGCTACGCGACGCCCGCCCCCACGACGCCGGCCGCGCAGGCAGCACTCGACTCCTCGTATGCCGCCGCGATGCACGCGGTCATGCGGAAGTTTCCCGAAAACGCGACCATCGCCGTGCTGTGGGCCGACGCGGCGATGGACATGCACCCGTGGGACCTCTACCTGCCCGACCGCACGCCGCAACCGTGGACCGCGGAAATCGTCGCGGCACTCGAGAAGGCACTGGGGCTGGAACCCAATCACGTCGGGGCGAACCACCTCTACATCCACGCCGTTGAAGCATCGAGCGCCCCTGAGCGCGCCCTTGAGTCGGCGCGTCGCATTGGCGCGATTGCGCCGGGCGAGGGACATCTCGTGCACATGCCCTCGCACATCTACCACCGCGTTGGGCAATTCGACTTGAGCAACGAAGCCAATCGTCGCGCGGTGATCGCCGACGACCGCTACCGCAAGGCCGTCAATCCGCAGGGTTTCTACCTGATGTATTCCATGCACAACCACCAATTCCTGATGTGGTCGTGCTGGATGGCAGGCCGCTACGAGGAGTCGCTGCGTGAATCGCGCGCCATGCTCGACCTGATCCCCCTCGACATGTTGCGCCAGATGCCCGGGTTCGATTTCGCCATCGCCTACCCGATATGGACTTTGGTTCGCTTCGGTCACTGGCAGGAAGTACTCGCCGAGCCTGCGCCGCCGCAGGACTTCGCCTTCGCGCGCGGCGCCTGGCACGCGGCGCGGGCGATCGCGAATGCGCAGCTCAAGCACCCGGATGCCGCGACTGCCGACCGTGACAGCGCAGTTGCGTTGACCGCCCTGCTGCCCGCCGATGCCCTCGAGGGTCTCAACAACGCGCGAACGTTACTGACGATCGCCACCAACTTCGCGACCGGAGTGATCGCGGCGCAGCGCGGCGACACGCAGTTCGCGGTCGAAACGCTGACGCGCGCCGCGAACGCCGAAGACCAGTTGCGTTACGACGAGCCCTCGGACAACTACCTGCCGGTGCGTCATGCGCTGGGCGCCATCCTGCTCGCCAAGGGGCGCGCAAAGGAAGCTCAGGCGGTCTACGAACGCGACCTCGATCGCAACCCGGGTAACGGTTGGGCGCTGATGGGCCTCGCGAAGAGCCTCAAGGCGCAGCGCAGGCCCAAGGACGCGAACATCGCCGAGGCTCGCGCGCTCAAGGCGTTGAAGGATGCCGACGTGAAGATCACGGGCTCGTGGTACTAACGGGCCGCGGGAGTCGCTCCGCGGGAGACGCGCAACACGCGGCAAGCGCGGGCCACGCGGGCCACGCGGGCCACGCGGGCCACGCGGGCCACGCGGGCCACGCGGGAGACTCCGCAGCCGGCTAGGCCGTGCGCCGCCGCCTGCGCAACCCCACCGCTCCTATCGCGGCCATCGCGAACGCCGCGATCGCCGTCTGCCACGGCATCGCGGCCGGAGCCGCGGGCGCCGAGACGCGCGTGACGTAGACACGCTGCTTCTTGGAGCCAACGCCATCATCCGCGCGGTACTGGTCGTACCCCGTCCACGCGATATACGCGGCCGACTGGTCGCCGGTGCCGGTGGCGCGCAGCTGCATGTAGTCGCCCAGCGCTCCGTAGTCGAGCGAGGCCAGCCCAAGCGGCGGCTCTTCCATGTTCAGGACGTGGTTCAATTCGTTGACCCGCACCGGCGGCGCCCAACTCTTGCCGCCATCGCGCGACACCATGTAGAACACATCGACCCGCCCCGCATTGAGCACGCCGGCATCCTGGTTTCCCGACTCGTTTTGGTAGAACGCGACGTGAATCCAGCCCTGCGTGTCGACGTCCATCATCGGGAAGTACTGCGTCTTGCCTTCCGCCGATGGCAGTTTGGCCGTCGTCCACGTGGCGCCACGCGTCACGGAGACTGACAGGTAGAGATCGCCCTGGTCCTGCGTGGGGTCGGTCGGGTAGGGATTGCGATTGGTGAGGAAGTAGAGGTGGCCACGCAGCGGACCCTGCGAGCGGTCCAGCGCCAGTGAGCCGCGTTCGTCGATGCGGTGACCGTTAACGCCCCAGTGCGTGGAGGCTCCCAGCTTCTGTCCCGCGGGCGACCATGCCAGCGTCGACTTGCTGAACGCGGTGGTAGCACCGCCATTGTTCAATTCATGGAACGTGGCGCTGACGACGGCGCCACCGCTCAGGATGGAGTTGCTGACCATCAGGATCTGGCCGTCGTTGATGCCCGCGACGGGCTGGAACTGCGTGCCGCGGAACGGCGGCGCGCCCGTTCCGGACAACGCGACTTCGCGCTGCACCGTGTCGGCGACGATCACTTCGAGGTACGAGCCGACATAGCCGGCACCCGCGGGCCCCCAGTTGTCGTAGCACATGTAGAGTTTGCCGTCGTGCGCGCCACTCGCACCGCCGAGCGAGGCTGGGCGATCGATATCGAACATCGGGCGGTCCTGCTTGGTCGTCAGCGGCAGCTCGAACGTTTTGTTGAACGACAGGCCGTTGTTGGTGCTGCGCGCGAGAATCATGCGCGTGTTGTCGGTCGGGTAAAGGTCCTGGCGCACCATCGAAGTGTAGAACTCGCCGTTGGTGTTGCCCGCCACCATCCACGGTTCAGCCGGAAGCCCGGCGTAGATACCGCTGCCCACAGGGAACACCGCGGAGTTCCAGGTCGAGTTGCCGTTGCGTAAGGCGCCGAGAGGAATATCGGGATCGAAGTCCCAGCCTTCCTCGAAGCCCATCACGCAGTTCGTGGGATCGCTCGGGTTGATGGCAACCGCGCTCGCCCAGCCGTCCTGGATGTAGCCATCGACGAGCATTGAAACGCTGTCTGTTCGCATGATCCCATTGAACTTCGACAGCGGGCCCGCGTTGGACTTGAGCGACCTCGGTGCGCGCACGGAGGCGCGCACGTGGGCATTGGGGGGCGCCGGAGCCGCATCGCGCGACAACTCAATGGAGGGCTCGGGCACGAACGTGGTGGCATTGAACCCGTTCGCGAGCACCGCGGCAGGCCAAAGCGCCCCAACGAGCAACAGCGGATGGAGCAATCGAGAGCGAAGAGTCATCGCGAGCGTGGGTTTCCGCGTGGCGGTGGCTGGGAATTCGGTGGACAGGGCTGGGAGAAGTCCTACGGCAGGGGGTCGTCCGTGGCGGTAAGTCGGCGCACGGGCCTTCGCGCGCGGCTGCCAGCTTAGCACAGCCGGGACCGTTACAGGACGGCTTTTGGAAGCCAATTCCACGCGTCCGTCGGTAGAATGGCTTGCCAGAGGCCCACTTCCAGCGCGGACTACATTTAGGGGCGCGGCGGGCTCATCCTGCCCAACCGCTCGGCCCACCACTGGAAGAGTTCACCCGCCGAAGTCACCCAGGCCCCGCGGCACGCCAATTCGTCCAGCACCCGCAGATAGGTGCGCCACCAACCTGGGAACGACCGCTCATCCGCAGCATTCGGGTGCCAAAGCAGCACCGCGAGCCCGCCCACGGCCTCGACTGCGCCGAGATGACGCGAGACCGCGCTGACGGCGGCGTCCTCATCGAGTTTGAGCGTGCGAAATAACGTCCCATCCATGGCGGTCAGCGGGAGCTCCCATGGCCCGTAGGATTGTCCGGTGCTTGGGTCAAATGGCCTGAACGGCGCGGCGATCCCGGCGCGGAATCCGAGCGCCTCGTTGTAGCCCAGCGTAGTGTCGTAGCCGATTCCCGCGGCGGCCTGCGCCGTCCACGTGGCGCCAATCTCGAAGCGCAGGAAATGCTGGCGGGTGCCCACGACCGGGGCGCCGAGGGCATGCTCGATCTGCGTCCGCTGGCGCTCCAGTTCTGAGGCCGAGCGAAAGCTCATGTAGCTGCCGTGGAGCCCCACCTCGTGGCCGCGCCGTCGCATCTCGCGCAGCAGCCCCATCACGCGCACGCGGCGCCCCTCGTACTGGAGCGGGTCATCGAGCGAGTACAGCGCGTCGTATTCATGGCGCGGGGTGGGCGCGGGCGAGCAGATGAAGAACGACGAGCGGAACCCGCGACGCTCTTCCTCGCCCATCCAGCGCTCGAACGACCAGTACGGGTCGTGTGCGCCCGGCGGCCGGGTCAGCGCACGCGCCATCGCAGTGAGCCCGCCACGGAATGCGTACGATGCAGGGCTGCGCGCCTGCCGCAGCAAACGCCACGCGCAGGGCAGTGAGCGCAACGTCACGTCATCGACGTCGTGCGTGAGGGCGACCGCGAAACGCGCGCCATCTTTCCAGCGTGGGATGTGCTCCAGTGATTCGCCGCGCGAGGCGGCATGCGCCTCGAGGCGGCGTTCGAGCGAACGCGCGAGGTGATTGATGAACGGACGCTCCAGCAGTCCGATCGCGCCCAGTCGCGTGTAGGCGCCGCTGTAGCATTCCCATTGATCGCGTCGGCGATCCTGGAGTTCCTCTTCGCGCGAGAGCGAGAATGCCGCGGCACGCAGCCATGCCGCGGGGAAGCGCGCGACGTCCGCCGCGGATGTCGCGGTGCCCGGCGGGCAGGCGACGGGCTCTCCGACGACGACGATGCGTTCGAGTGTGTGGGCTTGCCACGCAGGCCAACCGTCGACTTCGATCGAGGCGGCGGCGTGCGTGGGACAGGTACCGACGGCGCCCACGTGCACGAGCGCCTCGCCTGAGGCTTCGGAGGTGCCCGGCGCGCAGATGCGGAATGGCGTCTCGTGCAACGAGGCCAGCGTCTCGACGGTGCGGCGCACTGGGCCGATCGCCCAGGCCGCGTCATCGAAGTGATAGGCGATTCTCATCCGCGCGGGCCCGACTTGTCGCGCGAGCGCAGCGCTTCGTACGACGAGAGCAGCCGCGCGCCCACGACGCGGGTGTCGTGCACGCGGCGCACAAAGGCGGGGCCGCGCGCGCCGATGGCGATGCGGCGCTGGGGATCGCGGACCAGATCGCGCAGCGTGGCGGTGAGGGTCGCGGGCTCGGCGTTGACCACGGGCAACTCGGGCTCGCGGCCCACGAAATCCTCGCGCAGGTAGGCGACGACGGCCTTGCCCTCCGCCATGCCCTCGATGGCGAGCAGGCCGTACCAGCCCATGTGCAATTGGTCGACGAGGATGTCGCAGCCCGCGAGGAACGCCGGCATCGCCGCCCACGGCGTGCGTTCGATCAGGCGCAGTTCGAGCTTCGGGAACTCGACCCGTAGCGCTTCGACCGCGGCGAGCACATGGCGCGTGCCCTTGATGAGCCGGTTCGTCGGCGCATGGCCGATCACCACCGGGCCGTGCACGCCATCGCGGCGCAACGGATCGGGCAGCGGATTCTCGAATGCTGCGCGCTCCCATCGTTCCGCCTCGATCGCCAGCGGCAAGTGCTCGCCCCGCGGCACCGATTCTGCGAGATCGAGCGTCGAGAAAAACTCGCGATGCGCCAACTGCTCGGAGCGCCCGCTCAACCACTGCTGGTGGCGCGGGCGGCAGAACGGGTCGCAATCGGTGCAGGTCGACAGCCGGTGGTTCGCGAGCATGTGGACGCGCCGGCGCGCTTCGCAGCCGTGGAAGTGGAATATGATGGTGCGCCCCGCGGCACGCAGCAGCGGCACGTCCAGCAGGCGCGGCAGGAAGCTCGTGCCGAAATGGAAATGGAATACGTCATAGCGCGGCGCCAGCTTCGCGAAGGTCTCGAGCATGGTGAGCCCGCGCGTCACCGGTGTCGCCCGCGAGTCGAGATTGACGACGAAGTCACTTTGTCGCGCGTCCCAATCGACGCGATAGGACAACGATTGGGCATCGCAGCCCACTTCGCGCAATGCCTGCGCGAGCATCATCCCCTGCCCCGCGATCTCGTAGGCGCCGTGCAACACGCGCAGCGGGCCCGGGCTCATCCGACCTCGTACTCGCGCGGCCTGATCACGCGCCGCAGGGCGCCGCGCGCCAGCCACAACGCCAGCTTCGCGTCGGGCTGCTTCATGAGCTTCACGGTCTGGCTGCGCCACTCGTTCCAGATCGACGCAGGCTTCGTGATGTGGCGGCGGGGTGCGCTCAGCAGCGCGCGCTTCAATCCCGCTTCGTCGGCGGGCAACTCGCCCTCGAAGTCATTGATCGCCAGCCCCAGCTCACCGACACGATGCGCATCGGGCCCCACGAGCGCCGGCAGCTTGTGCTCGGCCGCGAGTGCGGCGGCGCGCGCATTGTCCGCGGGCGACGTGCGCGAGTTGTGGATCTCCACGAGATCGACGCGCTTCATCAACTCGTCATTCAGCCGGTGCCACTTGTAGGGATGCGGCAGCAGCACGAGGCCGCCGTGCTCGTGCACGCGATCGCAGAACTCGGTGGCGGAACGCAGCCGCAGGTCATCGCGCAGGAACAAGCCAATCACGTCGCCCTGGTCAGTCGAGACTTCGGAAGCGATCACCACGCGCAACTTCGGCTTGCCGCGCGACACCACGCCTAGGACATCGACAGCGCCCTGCCACGTGTCGTGGTCCGTCACCGCGACCACGTCGACGCCAAGGCGCAGTGCCTCGCGCACGAGGGACTCGGGCGAAGTGAGGCAGTCCGCCGAGCGGCGCGTGTGCATGTGGCAGATAAGGGTCCAGCTCATCGCATCTTCCTCGCCTCGCGCAGGGCATTCGGCGTCGAGCGCGCCCATTGCAGCCATTCATAGACGTGCGGCAGCGGATCCGACCAGCGCAGGTTATGGCGCACGCCCGGGGACACAGCATCCCACGCCACGCGCGGCAGGCTCGCAGGGCGCGCCATCGCATGCCACAGATCGCCACCGAGCGGCCAACTGTAGCGCACGTGGCGGACGGGTTCCTGCGCGGCCAACGCGTGGCCGTCGAGCAGCGCCGCGAGGTCGCGCGGGAAGTGCACGCCCGCAGCGAGCGCCACATCGTGCGAGCCCCAGAACTTCGCGTTGATCTCCATCAGCACGAGCCTTCCTTCGGGATCGCCCTTGAACTCGACCATCACCACGCCATGCCAACCGAGCGCATCGAGCAGCGTGGCGCCCGCGCGCTCCAGCGGCGCGCACGTGGGCAGGCTCTCGGCGGCCGCACTCGCGCCGCCCGACGGCGGCCATTCGCGGACGCGACGGTGCATGAACGTGCGCATGCGCTGGCCAAGCCAGTAGAGCGCGCAGAACCCGTAGCCCTCCCCCTTCACGTACTCCTGCGCCAGCACACCTTCGGCCGCATGCGCGCGCACTGCAGCGTAGGCATCCGGGACTTCCGACTCCTCGCGCACGTAACGCAGCGCCTTGATGCCTTCCTCGCGGCTCGACTTGAGCACGAGCGGCGCGCCGAATTCCGCGAGCGCTTCGCGCGCTTCATCGGCGTTGGCGACCGAGCGCTCGCGCGGCGTCGCGAGCCCGAGCCGGCGCGCCACCGCAGCGGTGAGGTCCTTGGCATTCGCGGTCAGGAACGCTTCGTGATCCGCGATGGCGACACGCACGCCCACCGGCCAACGCGTGCGCAGCCTGTCGGCCGCCGCCATCGCGCCATTGCCAATCGCGATCACGCTCACGGGCGCCAGGCGTTTCGCCACGTTGAAGAGCCGCGCATCGTAGCCAGACTCGGGCCCGGAGGATTCGTGCCACGCGTGAACCGCCCGCGAGTGCACCGCGGGCGCGCGGCCGGAGCGCGCCAGCACGTGCACTTCGTGGCCCGCATCGGCCAAGTCGCGCACGATTCCGAGCGTGTGCTTGAACTCCCCGTCGGTGACGAGGACGCGCGATCCCGCAGAGTCATTGGGCTTGGGGCCAGTCATCGCCGCACAATCTACCGCAATCGCGGTGCCACCGAAGCAGCGACGCGTTTTGCCAGCGCGGTGATGGCCACGCGTGGGGACGAAGGGTCGACGAAGCGTAGCGCGGCGCGCCGCGGCACGGGCAGCTCGAGCGTCCCGTTCCACAGCTCGACCTCGATATCGCGATCGGTGATCCGGTGACGCACGGTCTTGCGCGAGGGCTCGATGCTCGCTTTGACCCCCAACCGCACCAACTCAGCCGCGAGCGCCACGCGCACCCGCTGCCGCGCGGTGAGTTCGATGCCCGGCGGCTCCCACAGTCCAGCGAGCAGCGCGCCCGAGAGCCGCGTCATCAGGAGCGCTCCTGCCCTCTCGATCACCACGATTGCACGACGCACGCGCCGCGTTGCGCGCCGCACCGCCACCGGCGGGAAGTCCCCTGGGCGGCCCAGCGCAAAGGCGCTGCATTGCGCGCGGACCGGGCACTCGCCACAGCGCGGCGCGCGCGGCGTGCACACCGTGGCGCCCAGTTCCATCAGCGCCTGGTTCCACTCCGAAGGGTCGTGCTTGGGCATCCATTCCGTGGCGAGCTCCCACAGGGCGCGGGCACCCACAGGGTCGCGGACCGAAATATGCAGAGCTCCGATGCGTGACAAGACGCGCGCGACGTTTCCATCCAGCACAGGGATCGACAGCCCAAATGCGATCGACATCACTGCACCGACTGTGTAGCGACCCACGCCCGGCAGTTGCGCGAATTGTTCGGGATCCCGTGGGACGACTCCAGAGTGTTCGCGCACCACGACGCGCGCCGCCTCATGCAGGTGGCGAGCACGACGGTAGTACCCGAGGCCCGCCCATGCGGCGAGCACGGCCTCAGGTTCCGCGCGCGCCAAGTGGGGCAGCGTGGGGAAACGCTCGAGGAAGCGATGGTAGTATGGGGTCGCGGTGATGACCTGCGTCTGCTGCAGCATCACCTCCGACAGCCAGATCCGGTAGGGATCACGCGTGCTGCGCCAGGGCATGGGCCGGTGGTTGCACCGGTACCACCCCCGCAACGCGCGCTCGAATCCCGCTGGAGGGCCCGTTTTGCCCGCAATCTGGGCGGGCTTCCGCAGCATCGAAAGCTTACGTGCCATGAACGAACCTCCACGCCTGAACGCCGAATTCATCGACCTGATCCAGCGCCCCGACGATTCGCTCGAGCTGGCGCGGGCGGCCCTGCTCGTGGCTGCCGAGTGCGATGCCAACCTCGATGTGCAAGGGGAGCTGTCGCGCATTCGCGAATGGGGCGATGAATTGGCGCGCCGCATCGAGCCTGAATGGAACAACCTCCAGCGCCTGGCGCGGCTGCGTGCGTTCCTGTTTGAGGAGCTGGGCTTTCGCGGCGACCGCTCGGACTACTTCAGCCCGAGCAACTCGCTGCTGCATGAAGTGGTGCAGCGGCGGCGCGGTATTCCGTTGACGCTCGGCATCCTGATGCTCGAACTCGGCTGGCGCGTGGGCATGCCGCTCGAAGGCGTCGGCTTCCCGGGGCACTTCCTCGTGCGGCTCGCGGGTGAGCCTGCCGACGTGCTGCTCGATCCGTTCTCGCGCGGCATGGTCGTGCGCGAAGCGGATTGCGAGCGCATGCTCGCCGACTCCACCAAGGGCCGTATGAGCTTCGAGCCCGGGATGATCGCCTCGGTGCGCCGCCGCGACATGCTGCTGCGGCTGCTCAACAACTTGAAGAACGCCTATCTGCGCCAGGGCGCGGACGCGCTGGCGCTCGGTGTCGTGCATCACCTGATCGCCCTGTCGCCCGACGATGCCGAGGAGACGCGCGATCGCGGGCTGCTGTTGTTTCGGCTGCATCGCTACGGCCAGGCACTTGAGTGCCTGAAGACCTACCTCGCCGCAGCACCTCAAGCCGCTGACCGCGAGGTCATCGAGAAGCACTGCGGGGCGCTGCGGCAATTGATCGCGAGTCTCAACTAGCCCGGACCATTCCTGAAGCGCGCGCACCGCCCAACTACTCCGCGCCAAACGAGAATGCGTAGTAAGTGATGTCGGGCCGCTCGGGCGAGAGCCGCAGCACGTGGGCTCCCCCACGCTGGATGAGCGAATAGCTGCGCGGCTCGGCGACCTCCACATAGGTGGCGCCGCGCGCATCGACACGCACGTCGTCGCCGCGCGCCTCGGCCGGCACCCAGCCGTCGTCGTACATCACCCACACGCGCGCGGGCTCGAGCGAGCCGAGCACCGCGTCGACGCTGCCGCCGTCGTAGCGGATCGCGACATAGTCGGCGGCACCGCCGCGCGCCGCCGTCACGCCATCGGCCGAGGGCTTCCAGCGCCCCACGGGATAGGGCGTGTAGCTGAGCCCCTGCTCCTGGTAGCGGAATTGCGCCGTGAACATCAACGCCTCGCCCGGCACCGCCGCCGCGAGCGGACCGCCGCCGACGCGTGAGGTGCCACAGTAGACGCGGCGCGCAGGCTTGGTGACGCGTTCGGTCACGCCTCCGGGCAGCGGGAGGTCCGCGCCGCCGCGACCCGAATCCTTGCGCAGCGCCTCGATCGCAGCATGCAGCGCCGCTTCGGCGCGATCGCCTTCGCCCGTCCAAACGCGCTTGCCGTCGTGCCCCACCACGATCCACAGCGGCAACGCCTCGCCCACTCCCATCTGCGAGCCGACACGTGAGCCCGCATCGAGAGCGACCGGAAGACTCACGCCGCTGCGTCGCAGCGCGCGCGCGGGGGCAGCGCTGTCGGCCGAGAACGCGAACTCCGGCACGTGCAGGCCGACGACGCGCAGCCCGAAGCGACCATACGCCTTGAGCCAGGCATCGGCGTCACGCAACAGCCGCAGCGACAACGGATCGGTGTCGGACCACGCCATGATCACCACGGTGTGGCCACGCAACGAATCGGCGAGTAGCGGCGGGCCATCGAGCCAGCCACTGGCGTCCGCAAGTGCCGTGAGCGGGCGCGCTGACCCGGCGCCCGCGCCATCGCTGGACGATTCCCGCGGAGTGCACGCGCCGCTGAACAGCGCCGCGGTGAGCAGCAACGCGGTCAGCGCGAACAGCCTGCGATGTGAACGTGGGGCCATCCCGGCACTATAACGATTGCCCGGGTGCCCGATGAAGTCGCGGCGGCTGCGTGCTATCCTCGCGCGCCGTCATTGGAATCACACGAAGTCGCGCAGCAGGGCCGCACGCGCGCTGCACGGGGTCACATCCAAGTAACGCCAACGTCTCGCCCGTCACGCATGGGCAGGGAGTGAACGACCATGTTCGCACGCCGTTTGATTCCGTGGCTCGCCCTGACACTCGTTCTCACCGGCTGCGCCAAGCAGGCCCAACAGGCGGCCACTCCCGCCGCAAGCGATTCGGCGTCCGTCGCCAACTTCAAGATCGGCGTGATGACGGGAACCGTGTCACAGGGGGAGGAAGACTACCGCGCCGGCGAGCAGATTCAGGCCAAGTACGGCGACCGCGTGAAGCACGTAACCTACCCCGACAACTTCATGAATGAGCAGGAAACCGTGATCGCGCAGCTCACGGGGCTGGCCGCCGACCCGGAAGTGAAGGTGATCGTGATCGCCCAGGCCGTCCCCGGCTCGGTCGCCGCGGCGCGCAAGATCCGCGAGCAGCGCCCCGACGTGCTGATCGGCTTCATCGGCCCGCACGAGGATCCGGATGTCGTCGACCAAGCCTGCGACATAGCAGTCCAGGCCGACCAGGTGATGCGCGGCACCACGATCATCGACAACGCTCACACCATGGGTGCTACGAACTTCGTGCACTACTCCTTCCCGCGCCACATGTCGCAGCTGCTGATCGCGCAGCGCAAGATCGCGATGGAAAGGGAATGCGCCAAGCTGGGCATGAAGTTCTACTTCGTCACCGCCCCCGACCCGATGGGTGAGAGTGGCCTGCCCGGCGCCCAGCAGTTCATCCTCGAGGATGTCCCCCGGCAGCTGGCGAAGCTCGGCAAGCAGACCGCGTTCTATTCGACCAACGACGGCATGCAGGAGCCGTTGATCAAGTCGATCCTCGCCAACGGTGGCCTGTTCGTGGAGCAGGACACCCCCGCGCCGACGGCAGGCTTCCCCGCAGCACTCGGCATGTCGATCCCGCCCGAGCACTCGGGCGACATGGACTGGATCAACGGCGAGATCAAGCGATTGTTGGCCGAGAAGGGCGCGACCGGACGCTTTGGCAGCTGGATCGCCCCCATCGACATGGTCACCGCGCGCGCCGTCACGAACCTGCTCGTCGATGCGGTGAACCACAAGGCCGACTTCACGGATTCCGCGACGGTCGAGCGCTACATGAGCGCCGAAGTGAACAACACCCCGGTCAAGATCCGCCGCTACGGGCCCAAGAGCCACCAGTTCCTGGTGATTCTGGATCACATCACCTACTGACCGGAGCGATGCCCGACGCCCTGCTGGATCTGAAGAACGTCTCCAAGGAGTACATGGGCAACCGTGTGCTCAAGGACGTCTCGTTGAGCGTGCAGCGCGGCACCATTCATGCGCTGCTCGGCGAGAATGGCGCGGGCAAGTCGACGTTGATGAACATACTGTTCGGTATGCCGGTGATTCATGAGACGGGCGGATTCGGCGGCACGGTCATGCTCGATGGCACCGAAGCGCGGTTCACCTCCCCGGCGGACGCGATGCAGGCGGGGCTCGGGATGGTGCACCAGGAGTTCATGCTGCTGCCGGGGTTCTCGATCGCGGAGAACATCAAGCTCAACCGCGAGCCTACGCGTCCCGGCATCCTGTCGCGTGTGTTCGGCCCCAAGCTGGAGAGCCTCGATCGCGCGCGCATCGGCGCCGATGCGCGTTCCGCGCTGGATCGCGTGGGACTGGGGATCGACGAGTGGCTACCGATGGCGGGGCAGCCGGTCGGGCACATGCAATTCGTCGAGATCGCGCGCGAGGTCGACAAGCGCAACCTCAAGCTGCTGATCTTCGACGAACCCACGGCGGTGCTGACCGAGAGCGAAGCGGTGCAGCTGCTCGCGGTCATGAAGAGCCTCGCGGCCCAGGGCATCGGCATCCTGTTCATCACGCACCGGCTCGATGAAGTGCTGGCGGTCGCCGACGACATCACGGTGCTGCGTGATGGCGAAGTGGTGGGCCGGCTCGATCCCTCGGCCACGAGCGTCGAGCAGATCGCCGAGTTGATGGTCGGCCGCCCCACGACGATCGGCACGCGCGGGCCGGCCACGGAGCGCGATGGGCGCCCGCCCGCGCTCGACATCGAAGACCTGCACGTCGACATGCCGGGCGAGGAGGTGCACGGCGTCTCCTTTACGCTGCATCGGGGCGAGATCCTGGGACTCGCGGGACTCGCGGGGCACGGCAAGATCGGCATCGCGAACGGCTTGATGGGAATTCACCCGACGCGCGGAAGGGTGCGCAAAGACGGCGCGCCGTTCACGCTCAACCATCCCCGCGCCGCCATTCGTTCGGGGCTGGCGTTTGTTTCGGAAGACCGTCGCGGCGTGGGCATCCTGCCGGACGAGAGCATCGAGCTGAACATCGCGCTGACCGCCATCGAGGCGCAGGACCGCTTCCTCCACGGTGGCCCCATCGCATCGTTGCGCGTGCTCGACGCGGGCGCGATCCGGCGCCATGCGCGCGAGATGATCGAGCGACTCGACATCCGCTGCACGGGGCCGGGCCAACATGTGCGGCGGCTGTCGGGCGGCAACCAGCAGAAGGTGTGCCTCGCCCGCGCCATGACGCTCGCGCCGGACACCATGCTCGTGTCGGAGCCGACGCGCGGCATCGATGTCGGCGCCAAGGAGCGCGTGCTCGAGTTGCTGCGCGGCCTGAATCGCGAGCAGGGCATGGCTCTGCTCGTCACGTCTTCGGAGCTGGCGGAGTTGCGCGCACTGTGCGACCGAATCGCCATCGTCTATCACGGGCGCATCGAAATCATCCTGCCAGCGGACGCCAGCGATCGCGACTTCGGTCTCGCGATGGCGGGCGAACTGGAACGCAGTGGAGCGGTGCGTGGCTAAACCGGACACCGCGACCCCAGCGCCGAACGCGCTCGACGCCGCGCGCGAATTCGTGCGCGAACTCGGTGTGCCGCGGTTGCTGATCGCGGCGTTCGTGATCGTACTGTTCATCATCGCCGCGGTGACGCACATGGACTTGAACTCGCTGGTCACCGATTCGCTGCTGCGTGTCGGGCGCAACGGGCTGCTCGTGCTGGCGCTGCTGCCCTCGGTGCAGGGAGGGCTCGGCCTCAACTTCGGCCTGCCGCTCGGCATCGTGTGCGGGCTGCTCGCGTGCGTGATCACGCTCGATTTCGGCATCGGTGGCTGGACTGGATTGCTCTGTGCGCTCGGCATGGGTGCAGCGCTCGCAATCCCGGCGGGCCTCGCCTACGGCTGGCTGCTCAACCGCACGCGCGGCCAGGAGATGATGGTCGGCACCTATCTCGGCTTCGCGATCGTGTCAGGCATGAGCATCTTTTGGACGATGGCGCCGTTCCACAATCCTCAACTCGTCTGGGCGATCGGCGGCCACGGCCTGCGCACCACGCTCACGCTGCCGCCCAACTTCGACAAGGTGCTCGATCACCTGTGGGCGTTCCGGGTGGGCGGCGTCACGGTGCCGACGGGGACGCTGGGGTTGTTCCTCGGCGCCTGCGCCCTGATCGCATTGTTCTTCCGCACGCGCATGGGGCTGACGATCTCCGCTGCCCGCAGCAACCCCCGCTTCGCGCGCGCCGCGGGCATCTCGGACCAGCGCACGCGCGTGCAGGCGACAGTGTTGTCGACGGTGATCGCGGCGGTGGGCATCGTGGTGTTCTGCCAGTCGTATGGCTTCGTGCAGCTCTACACAGCACCCCTGCTGATGGCATTCCCCGCCGTCGCCTGTTTGTTGATCGGCGGCGCCAGCGTGTCGCGCGCGACGCTCACGCATGTGATCGTGGGCACGTTCCTGTTCCAGTCGATCCTGACGATCGCGCTGCCGGTCACAAGCCAGGTAATACAGGGTGACATCTCCGAGACCGCCCGCCTCGTGATCCAGAACGGCATGATCCTCTACGCGCTCACGCGTCGCGGGGACCGCTAGATGGCGCGCAAGCCCCCGGCGACACCGGCGCAACAGCCCACAGGCACAGCCGCGGCCACGCCGCCGAACGCCGCGCAACGTGGCGTCACCGCCGTCCTCACGCGCGCCGGTGTGCCACTGCTGTTCCTCTTGCTGTGCCTGTTTGGTGCCTGGGCGGCGCAGATCACGCCGGGGTTCCTGCTGCGCGAGTTGATGGCGCGCTTCGCCCGCAACGCCATCCTCGTGCTGTCGCTGTTGATCCCGATTCTCGCCGGGCTCGGGCTCAACTTCGGCATCGTGATCGGTGCGATGGCCGGGCAGATCGCGGCGATCTTCGTCACCTACTGGGGCGTCAAGGGCATCGCGGGCTTCGCGCTGGCGTTGGCGCTGGCAGCCCCGCTGGCGATCCTGTTCGGCACACTGACGGGGCTGCTGTTCAACCGCTCACGCGGCCGCGAGATGGTGACCGGGCTGATCGCCGGGTTCTTCGCCAACGGCGTCTACCAGATCGTGTTCCTGTTCGCGTTGGGCTCGGTGATCCCGTTCCGCGCGCCGCTGCTGTTGCTGCCGCAGGGCTTCGGGCTGCGCAACACCATTGACCTCGACGGCCTGCAGTACGCGGTCGACGACCTCGTGCCGTGGAAGTTGATGATCGAGGGCCAGCACCTGCGCGTGCCACTCGTGCCGTTCATCGCCATCGGGCTGTTCTGCCTGGTCAATCTGGTGTTCCAGCGCACCAAGCTCGGGCAGGAGTTCCGCGCCATGGGGCAGGACCCGCACGTCGCCGCCACCGCCGGCATCAACGTGGACCGCAACCGCATCATCGCTACGGTGATCTCGACGGTGTTCGCGGCGTGGGGCCAACTGTTCTTCCTGCAGAACCTGGGCACGCTCAACACCTACAGCTCGCACGAGCAGGTCGGCATGTTCTCGATCGCGGCGCTACTGGTCTCGGGTGCTACCGTATCGCGCGCGACCGTGGGCCAGGCATTGATCGGCACGCTGCTATTCCACACGCTGTTCGTGGTGTCACCGCTCGCGGGTAAGGCGCTGTTGGGCGACGCGCAGATCGGCGAGTTCTTCCGCGTGTTCGTGGCCTACGCCGTGATCACCGTGGCGCTGGTGCTGCACGCGTGGCAGAAGCGGCGGCGTTAGCCGAGCGCGACTACTTGCTGACGAACTGGTCCTCGAGCTGCAGGTGATAGCCCTGAACGGCCTCGAACGTCGCGCGCGCCGCATCCACTGCGACTGCGGTCTCTGCCTCTGAGAACGGCAACGCATCGAGCCACGCCTTCAACGCCACCAGCACGCCACGCGTCTGTTTGCCGTATTGCGCCAGGAACGATGCGCCGTGTTCGCGCGTCAGTCCCAAGTTC
>JANLOX010000308.1:0-10952 GCA_031366795.1 Candidatus Eiseniibacteriota bacterium
TGGGAATCCAACCGTTGATTTGCACCCGCCGGGCAATTTGCACGTCCATTGTCCAGCCCGCGTCCAGCGGGGTTCAGATCGATCGCAATTCGTCCGATCTAACCTAGGAACCGAAGGGTCGAGCTTGCCCCTGTCCCGATCGCTCTCCTAAACTTCATCAAGCTCGCTCCTGAACTTGGCCAAATTACCGACCCGAGGCATTCGATGAACCTGCGGCACGCCTATCGTCCCTGGCTCGCGATCATTCTGCTGGTCTTGGCAGCCTCCCTGTCGGCTGGGTGCAGCAGGTCCCCAACGAAACCGGTCGCGGTCAAACCGATTCCGCAGGCGGACGCCGACGACATCGTGCAGCTCGTCGCGACCACACTGTCCGCGGATAACGGCGGGTGGTACTGCCTCGTGAAAGCCTTTTCCGAGTCGCTATCCTTCGCTCCGCCGGTGCTT
The DNA here is from genome assembly GCA_031366795.1 of Candidatus Eiseniibacteriota bacterium. Taxonomy (GTDB): domain Bacteria; phylum Eisenbacteria; class RBG-16-71-46; order RBG-16-71-46; family RBG-16-71-46; genus JANLWK01. The sequence goes on from JANLOX010000308.1 coordinate 445, forward strand.
CCGGTGACCGCGGGCGGCGGAGAGCGCTGGTCGGTGCCGCTGTCGCAGGGCAACAGGATTCGCAACGACTTCTCGCTGTCGAAGGGCCAGATCACCTACCTGTTGCAGACGGGATGGATTCACGGCGACGGCACCAAAACCGCCTCGCGCGACACGGCGTCGCGCGATCTCGAGTCGCTTGTTTCCGCTGATGGCGGACGATTCGAAGGGGTGAATGGGATCGAGCTCGGTACCTACGGCTGCCATTCATACGCACTCAACTCGACGATCGACAGCACGTTCTTCGCCACGAATCTCGCGGCGAGCGATCCCGATACCATCGAGTTTAGTGGGTTCCTCGACGACTCCTGCTTCGCGATCGTGCATAGCACCTTCATGCCGGGGGCATCGGGGCGTTATTGGTACCACCAGAACTTCGCCGACTACACGCTGCGCATCCCCAAGACGGCGCTGATTTCGTCGCCTTACCCGGTGGGATCGACCAGCGAAATCCATTGGAACATCGAGGCCTACGGGCTCAACACACCGGGGCGGCAGGACTTTGGGTTCGGCGAATTGATCGAAGCCCGCATGACCTTCGACGGCACGCCCGTCGGCCGACTGGAACTGGCGGACGTTTCCAGCGATCCTTCGTGGTCATACCGCTACACGGTCAACCTCAACACCGGCCAGATCGCCCGACTGCCCTAGGCACGGCACAGCGCGCATCCGGCCTTGGAGGCTGCGATGCTCGGATTCGCGCTGTTGCCGTTGCTGGTGGCGATGCCCGTTGCTTCATCTGGGCTCGTCGCTCCCCTCGCCCACACCTACTCGATCGTCGCGCGTGATTCCGTGACCGGCGAACTGGGCGTCGCCGTCCAATCCCACTACTTCAGCGTGGGCCCCGTCGTTCCGTGGGCCGAGTCCGGCGTGGGCGCCATCGCCACGCAGTCGCTGGTGCTGATCGACTACGGCCCGCGCGGGCTCGACCTGATGCGCACCGGCATGACCGCGCAGCAGGCGCTCGACGCGCTCAAGGCCGCCGACGCGGGCGTCGACGGCCGCCAGGTCGCGATGGTCGATGCGCACGGCAACGTGGCGGCGCACACCGGCAAGTCGTGCATCCCATCGGCCGGCATGCACACGGGTGCCCAGTATTCGGTGCAAGCCAACCTGATGAGGAACGACAAGGTGTGGCCCGCGATGGCCGCGGCGTACGAGAGCGCGCAGGGCGATCTCGGCGAGCGCATGTTGCAGGCGCTGGAAGCCGGCCAGCGCGCGGGCGGCGACATTCGTGGCAGCCAGAGCGCGGCGATCCTCGTGGTGAAGGGAACTCCCAGCGGACGGCCGTGGGCCGATCGTGTGCTCGACCTCCGCGTCGAGGACAACCCGCTGCCCTTGGTGGAGCTGCGCCGGCTGATGCGGCTGCGGCGCGCTTACAACCTCGAGGACGCGGGCGACAATTTCATCTCGGACAAGAAATTTCCCGAGGCGATGGAAGCCTACGAAGCCGCGATGAAGCTCGCGCCCGATGTCGTGGAGCTGCAGTTCTGGGCTGCCGTCTCGATGCTGACCAACGGCCGCGAGGCGGAAGGACTCATGCTGTTCCGCAAGGTATTCGCGAAGGAGAAGCGCTGGGTCGCGCTGGTGCCACGGTTGGCGCAGGTGGGGCTGTTCCCGAACAACCCCGACAAGCTCGCGAGGGTCGCGGCGCAGGCGAAGGGCTCAACCGCGCCGCAGTGAACGCGGCGGCCGCGGGCACGCTGCGGTGAACACGCGGCGCGCACGCGGCGAGAGACGCTCGCAACGAGGCGCGCCCGCCGGGCCCCGCGTTATTCCATCAACTCGCGCAGCCGCGCGTAGCCGGCGCGGCTCACGGGCAGCTCGCGGCCGTCCTTCAAGATCGCGACGCGGCTGTCCTTGGCGTAGGGCTCGAGGCGTTCGAGGCGGTCCAAGTTCATCAGGTACGAGCGGTGAATGCGCACGAAGCGCGCGGGATCGAGCGACTCCTCGATATCGCCGAGCGTCTGCCCCTTCAGGTAACGCTCGCCACCCGCGTGGATGCACACGTAGTCGTCCTGCGCCTCGATGTAGTCGACCTTCTCGACGCCCAGCACGTGCACCTTGGCCTGGTCGCGCACGAGAATACGCTCCGCCGGCTTGCGGTCGGGGCGTGCATCCGCCGCGAGCCGCGTCGCAGAGACCACGGACGGCTTGCCAATGCGCGCGCGCGCATGGTTCAGGGCGTCCGCCAGCCGCTCGGGGCTGAACGGCTTGAGCAGGTAGTCGGCCGCGTGGACCTCGAAGGCTCGCAGGGCGTGCTGGTCGTACGCCGTGACGAAGATCACCGCGAGGTCGCGGTCGATCAGTTCGAGCACCTCGAAGCCGTCGAGCTTGGGCATCTGGATATCGAGGAACATCAGGTGGGGCGGCGTTTCCGCGACGACCTTGATGGCCTCGAAGCCATTCTCGCACTCGGCGACGACTTCGATGTCGTGATGGACGGACAGGTACTCGCGCAACAACTGCCGCGCGAGCGGTTCGTCATCGACGATGACGGCACGAATCCGTTCGGATGCGTTCATGCGACCTCCACGGCGGCGCCCGATGTGGGCGTGGCCGATTGCGTTTGAGTTGCGCCTGCTTCGGGTTCGCGATCGACTGCGGGCAACACGACTTCCACACGATAGCGGCCGCCGGATTCAATGCATTCTACTCGCGTCGCGCCCGGATGCAGCGAGGCGAGGCGGGATTTCACGTTGGCCACGCCTAATCCCTGGCCGCGGCTTGCCGGGCGCTCGGGATCAGCGGGGTTCTCGACCGTGATCTCGAGGCGGCCCGCGATGCGGCGCGCGGTGAGCCGCACCACTCCCCCTTCGATCGAATGCGCGATGCCATGCGTCACGGCGTTCTCGACCAGCGGCTGCAGTAGCAGCGCCGGAACCGGGCACCCGAGTGCCGCGGGATCAATGTCGTGCTCGAGCTTCAAGCGGTCGCCGAAGCGCACGCGTTCGATCTCGAGGTAGCGCTCTGCAAGATCGAGTTCTTCCTCGAGCGGGATCTCGCGGCGGCCGCCGAGCGCCAGGCTGCGGCGCAGGAAGTCGGCCAGCATCACGCACATGGTGCGCGCGCGCACCGGGTCCGAGCCGGCCAGCGAGGCCACGGCGTTCAAACCATTGAACAGGAAGTGCGGATTGATCTGCGCGCGCAACGCCCGCAACTCGGCGTCACGCGTCTGGACCTGCGCTTCCAGGGCGAGCCGCTCGGCATCGCGTGCGTCCTCGAACGAGATCATCAGGTAACTGAGCATCGTCACGCAGAAGAACAACAACGCGCCTAACGCGCTGATCAACGGCGCGTCGAAGCGGTAGCGCGAGAACGCGTCGGGGAAGCTCGGGTGATGCTGGAGCACGTACGCAACGACCGAACCCGCCGCCACCCACAGCGCGACCGAGACCACCAGCGAGAGCACGTGCGACACCGTGAAGCGCAGCAGGTTGCGGCCGTCCAGCGGCAGCGCGCGGCACATCGGCCACTGCGCCATGCACATGAAGGCCGCCAGCAGCGTCAGCGGCGCGCCGATCAGCGCCCCCTCGAGGAGGCCGCGATGCTCGGGCACGGCCAGCGTCGCGCTGACCAGCGCCACCACGGGCAGCCACGCGGCGAGATAGAGCTCGACGCGAATCCGGCGGGCAAGGACCGGATGCATGTCAGTTCTTGATTTCCACGCCGCCCATGATCGAGAACCCACGAATGATCAAGACCTTCGAAGGATTGCCCGCGATTTCCTTGCGGTTGTCCTCGATGGCGCCAAGGATCGCCACGCCTTCGTTCTGGATCACCCAATCGCCCGGAACGTAGAGATCGATGCCGCCCATCAGCGCGAACACATCGAACACCGCCGGCCCTGTCAAGATGCCGCTGGGCCGCAGGTCGATCTCGCAGCCGCCCATGAATGCCGTCGCGTCACCCGTCTTGAAGTCGGGCGTGAACACGCGACGCGAAGCACTGCTCATCATGGCGAAGGCGCTGGTGTGCGCGCCGGTGTCGGCGGGTGTGGATGGGGGATCGGGAAAACCCGCCCCCCTGCGGTAGCGCCCAACGCCGCGGATTCGCGAGCCGCGCGTCAGCATGTGCACGCCGAAGATGATGATGATCGTGGGCCAGAACAGCCGCCACAGGCTGATGCTGATGAGATCGTAATTGTTGGCCAGCAGACCCGCGCCGAGAAACAGGTAGAGCGCGCTCTTCAAGCGGCCCGAGTTGGTGCTCGAATTGATGAGCTTGGCCAACCCAATGATGATGAAGATGGCAGGCCACATGCGGCTCACCTGCCGCCACACGTCCCCAATGCCCGGAACATCGAGCGCGTCGAGCAGGAACAACACCCCGACCAGGATGACGGCGAGACCAAGAATCAATCGCCCGGTGAAACGCGGTTGGAAGCCGTGGTCCGGGGTTGTGATTGGCGGGTTCGACGTGCTCGGCGTGTCCATAGGGGGCATCTCCTCGCGTACTCGGCGCGGATCCGGTCGGGGTGAATCGGAGCGCTTGCCCCGCGAAGCCACCTGGCCTCGTGCAGGCCGGGATCTCCCGGCCCACAGCTAATCTACGGCAGCTATTGGAGTTCGCTGGCCAGCTATTCGGTGAATGGCGGTTGGGGATCGGTGAATGGAGGTTTTCAGGGGATTCCTGACGCCCCGGAGCAGTATCCTGCGCGCGTACGCAGCTCCACGAGGCATTCTCACAGAGGAGGCCAGGGATGCGGAAGAAGAAGGCGACGCGGAACAAGGCTGCTGCACGCGGGAAGGTCGCGAAGAAGAAGGCGGTGCGGCGGAAGACGACGGCGCGCGGGAAGAGCGCGAAGAAGAAGCGCACGGCGCCGAAGCGTGCGGTGCGGAAGGCGGCCCGCAAGACCGCGGCGAAGCGCGCCGGGAAGAAGCGCGCCACGAAGAAGCGCGCCACGAAGAAGCGCGTCGCGAAGGTGGCGGCGAAACGCGCGAAGGCCGCGAAGCCTGCGAAGCGCCCGGCGGTAAAGGTGGTCGCGGCGATCCCCAAGCTCCGGCCGACAACGACCGAGATTCCCGTTGAAGAACCCGAGATCGAAGACGAATTCGAATCCGGAGATGCCCCCGAGCCGCTCGATCTGTTTCCGCCCGATCCGGCGGAGGCGAATGATGATGAGGATACCGGGGGAAATTGGTAGGAATGGAAGGCGGCGCGGGACGCGGGCGGTTTTCGAGACCGCCCGATTCAGATCGCCCTCGACAACGGCACCCTTCGAACTGCTCAAGACCCACGCTCAACGAAGCTCTCTTCGTCCACTACGCCCCTTGGCTGCCGCGCAATCTTTCGTTGTCGATGAGCTGCCTGATCGCGCGCAAGGTAAGGTCCGCCTTGTCCAGTTCCCGCAGCACCGACCATTCACTTCTCAGTGACCGTGACAGGGCGACGGGCAAGGAACGCAGCCATGCGTCGATCGTCAGGTCCACGAACTCGCGCTTCTCCTCGAGGGTCAACTCGCGGGCCAGTAGCAGGCGATTGGCATCTTCGGCGTCGAGCAGTGTTTGAAGCACGGTCCAGCGCTTGCCCGGCTTCTCCACTGCCAGGGCCGCGAACGCGCCGCTCGAGGTGTCGCGAATCAACTCACTCTCGCGCGTGGCCCGGCTCTCGTGGTCCTTGGTCTCGTCCCAGCTGTCCGATTCCTCCGCGACGTAGCGCAAGTACATCATGGCGAACAGGCTGGTCGGCGCAACCAGTTCATCCCGCGCCTTCACGTCGGCCCACAGTGAGGCAGCCGAGCGCAGCAGGTGCTTCTCGGTCGTCTCGGCGAAGCGGTGGCCGAACACCAGCGACACCGACTCTTTGACGAAAAAAGGCAGCTCGCTGGACATGATTTCGGAGTACCCGGGCACGAGTCGTTCGAGCACCACCGAGCCACGTTTGTCGAGGGCCGCCAGGTCCGAGGTCACGGCAGGAAGCCCCAGCGTTGTGCACGCCAGGTTGTAGACAATGGCGCGTGGCAGGGTGACACCCTCGGGCCACGCGTCGCGCAGGTCGCGATTGTCGGGCAGTATTCCGCCGCCGCCCCACTCTTCGGGGTATTCGGGAATCGACCGGCTGTAATTGGTCGATCCGGTCGCACGAATGCGCACACGGGTCTGTGGCACGAGCCCGCCGAATGGTGCGATGATGGGGGCGATGCGTATCAACGTCTGGGTGTGCGCCTTGACGCCACTTTCCAGCAGGGTGGCCAATACCTCGTGGTCGGCAGCGTTGACCCTGACGGGCGCGCGTGTCTTTGCCGCGGCGGCGCGGTACTTCTGCGCCAAAGCGAGCGTGGCTTCCGGTGAATCGGCGCGAATGCCCTGCAGCGTGACTCCATCGGCATGGCTGAATTGCGCGATGACGCCTGCATGCCCGGGATCGAACCCGCCCCGGAAACCCGCGCGCCCGCTGCCGATGAGAAGGGTGACCTTCGGCACGGGAGCCGGGATACGCATGGCGCACTCGGCCAGCCGCCGCTCCGCCTCTTCTCGCCCCGCCAGGGCCAGGGTGTAGGCCGCGTCGGTGGCGATCTTGCCGCTCTGCTCGGCGGTGTCCGACATCGCGATGAACACTCGCAGTCGCGCTTCACCGCCGTCGAAACGGGTGACGAACGTATCGGCGTTGGGCAGCCCCGTGATGCCGCGATTGCGCTCGAAGGCGACATAGAAGGCTTCCAGCAGGTCCGCCAGATGTGCGAGCGCCCCAACATTCTCGATCAGCGGCACCAGGCGCACCTTCGCCACCTTGGCCATCAACGCCGCGCGCTTCGACGCCGGAATTCTCGCCGACAGGAACCTGTCTACACGCTCGTCGGCGCCCTCGAACAGCCCTTCGACGGCCTGCAAGTAAAGAGTCCCTATCTTTTGCAGAGCCCCAATGTCGAATCTGGCGTTGACCTGCGGCACCGATAGCTCATTGATCGCGTTCTGCGAAGGCTCGAAGCCAAGCGTTTCGGCCGCCAGCAGGAAGAGAAAGTTGGCGCGTGCCACCGTCGCGAGCAGCTTGGAGATCTTCTCTTCGTCCTGCTCGAGCCACGGGTTAGGGACGCGGAAAAGCAGGTGTCGTTCCTCGCCAGGCACGATGCCGTATCGCAAGAGTGCCAGGACCACCTTCTCGGGCATGTCCAGCCACTCGGCGCTGATGTTGCGGCCTTCGTAGTCCAGCAGCACTTCGTTGCACGCACCCAGCAGGTCGCCAAGCGTTTCATCGAACTCCTCGCGCGCTTTGATGAGCGGGTTCCACTCCAGGTACGACAACGCGCGTCTGGCATGGCCCTCACCTCCGCCGGCCACCCGCTCGGCCAGCCGCAGCTGTTCGGCGCGATGGGTCGTGGAGTCGGGGTGCTTCGTGCCCGTGAGCCTCGGCGTCTCGCTGGTCGCGCCCTCCAGCCACTTTTCGCGGGCCGCCCTGAAGCTTTCCCTGTCGAGGGTGTCGAGAGCGGCGTAGCCAGCCTCGGTACACGTTGAGTTCCACACCAGGTCGGCCGGTGTCTTGAGGACAGCCGCGGGGGCGCTCGACCCGAGCCGCCCCTGGCGCTCGAGGCGCTCCTTGACTCGCTCCATGAAGACCGTCAATTCCTTCACGTCCTTCGATCCGTACGACAACCGCTGCCAGGTGCCGTAGCGTGCCGCCGAAGGTCCCGAGAACGCCGCGAAGGGAATGCCGCCCACGCGAGCGGTGACGAGGAAGTCGAAGGCGTCTTCGCTGGTCCTCACCACGGCACTCTCGCGGACACCGTTGCGCACGCGTTCGAACTTCTCGCCCACCAGGCCCGGGAAAGCCAGCGGCGAATAGAAGGTGCCCTCGAAGGGGGTGCGCTCCACGCCCAGCGACGCGAGTTCGTCGGCAGCGGCTGCCATGTAGTCGCGGCGCTCCCGCATGTAGGGCGAGGGCCGTCGCAACCTTGCCAGCGGGCTTTGCAGTGCCGCCAGCGCCCAGTCCTGTGCAAGCGTCGACGGGGTGGCCACCAACCACGCCGAGAGATTGGCAATGACCTCGCGGGCCATCACGCCGTTGCTCTTGATCTCGTCGCTCATCACCAGCCAGCACGCCCGTGCTCCGGTGGAGGCTCCGAACATGTCCATCTTCGACAGACCCGACAGCGTCACCACCCAGGGACGCCACTCAGGATTGGAAAACGCCGGGTTGACGAACGCGCCGACGTAGTCGAGCCGCTGGTAAACAGCGTCGTAGAGCACGTAGGCCCTGTGCTTGACGCACACTCCCACCAACTCCTCCAGCAGTTTGCGCGGATAGACGCGACCGGTGGGGTTGTGGGGGTTGTTGATGATGACGCTCGAGATGCCGCCCTTAGCCAGCAGCTCTTCGAGCTCCTCCGGGTCGGGCAGGAAACTCGGCGAACTGGTCTGGAGCTCCACCAGCTTCTTGCCGGCGCGCTCGATGAACCAGTCGTACTCCCACGAGGGGCGGATGACGACAACGCCCGAGCCTTCAGCGCCCAGGACTTCCAACGCCATCACCAGGCCCGAGCGCGTGCCCGGCGTGAAGATGACCTCATCAGGCAGGAAGCGCACCTCGCTCGACGGATAGTCGATGAGGCCGTCGAAATTAAAGAACTCCGCCACCTCGCTGCGCACGTCCATGCGGCCCACGGCTGGGCCATAGCTGTGCACGCTGTTGCGAGTGATGCGCTGGGCTGCACGCGCGACCTCGGGATGCGGCGCGAAGTCCGCGTTCTTGTAGTCGCCCTGCGTGAGGTCGAGTGCCCCCACCTGCTGCACTCTGCGGGCAAACGCCCTGACCAACGGCTCGGGGGTGGCCATGGCCCTCACGGACAGCTGCATCTCGGGCGAAACCCCTTCGAGGCCACCCCGTTCAACCATTCCTGTCACCGCCCCGGGTTCTGCATCAGATCCAGCATCCCCGGATCGCTCGATCCCTTCCCGCGCCCCTCCCCTTCATCCGGCACGACATCGCCCTCACCCGGTGCCAGGAACAGATTCTTCTCGAGCCCATGCTGGCGGTCGTACAGGTCGCGGTAGCGGCCGTTCGCGGCGTACAGCTGCGCGTGATCGCCGCGTTCGACGATGCGGCCGGCTTCTACCACGAGGATCTGGTCGGCGCGGCGGATCGTCGAGAGGCGGTGGGCGATGACGAACGTGGTGCGGCCTTCCATCAGGTGGTTGAGCCCTGCTTGGATCAGGGCTTCGCTCTCGGAGTCGAGGCTCGAGGTGGCTTCGTCGAGGATGAGGATGCGCGGGTCGGCAAGGATGGCGCGAGCGATTGAGACGCGCTGGCGTTGGCCGCCGGAGAGTTTCACGCCGCGTTCGCCTACCACAGTGTCGAGGCCATCGGGGAACCGATCGGCGAATTCGTCGACACGGGCGATGCGGCAGGCTTCGCGGATCTGGAGCTCGGGCGCGTCGGGGTTCGAGAACGCCACGTTCTCGCGGATGGTGCCGGCGAACAGGAAGGTGTCCTGCAACACCACGCCCAACTGCGTGCGGTACGAGTCGAGGCGCACGCGCGACAGGTCGATGTTGTCGACGGTGACGGTGCCGCGCCCTGGTGAATGGAACGCGGAGACCAATCCGATGATCGTCGACTTGCCTGAACCGGATGAGCCGACGAGCGCGGTCACAGTACCCGCGGGCGAGTCGAACGACACGTCGTGCAGGACGGGCTTATCGGTTTCGTAGGCGAAGTCGACGTGGTCGAACTTCACGTCGCCCTTGATCACGGGCAGCACGCTTGTGCGATTCGGGTCGGCGTCTTCGCGCGTCTCGCTCAGCACTTCGCGCGTGCGTTCGAGGCCGGCGAGCGCTTCGGTCAACTGCGTGCCGATCGCCACGACCTGGAAGATCGGCGCGATCAGGAAGCCGAGGAACAACGTGTACGAGAAGTAACCACCGAGCGTGAGGGTGCCCTTCAAGATGCCGCTGGCGCCGAAGAACATGATCACGGCGCCGACCAGGCCCAGCAGCAGCGAGCTCGACAGCTGCATCACCGACTGCGCAGTAAGTGTCGCGAGCACGTTGTCGAGCAGGCGCTTCACGCCCGCGGCGAATACGTTCTGCTCGCGCTGCTCGGCGTGATAGCCCTTCACGGTGCGAATGGCGCCGAGTGATTCGGTGAGGCGGCCGGTGACGTCGGCGTTGATCTTGCCGCGCTCGCGGAAGATCGGGCGTAGCACGGTGAAGGCGCGGCTTAAGACCACGGTGAAGCCGATCAGCACGCTCGCGGCGACCAGCGTCATCGGCATATTGATCTGCAGCAGCACGACCAGTGACAGCGCCGCGGTGAGTAGCCCGCCCGCGAACTCCACGAGGCCGGTGCCGATCAGGTTACGCACGCCTTCGACGTCGGTCATGATGCGCGATACAAGCGATCCCGTCTTGTTGCTGTCGAAGTAGGAGACCGACAACCGCGAGACATGCGCTTGCACGCGGCTGCGCATCTCGGCGATCAGGCGCTGCGCTTCCTTCGAGAGCAACTGCGTCAGCGTGTAGGACGAAGCGCCT
>JANLOX010000320.1:0-12734 GCA_031366795.1 Candidatus Eiseniibacteriota bacterium
CCAACCCGGGGACCGAGGTGTTGGCCATCGCGGGTATCGATGTCTCGAACCCGGAAGTCACCGTGACGCCGTCGGCATTCACGCTCGGGGTGTTCGAGTCTCGCCTCGTGCGCGTGAGCTACCATCCGCTGGCGACGGGAAGCCCGGGTCACCTCACCGTGCGCAGCAACGATCCCGTGAATGCCGCCCAGACGGTTGCGCTGTTGGGTGTCGGCGCGCCGCCGCCGCTTGCGAGCATGACGCCCGCGTCACTTGAGGCGACGCTGCCGGTTGGGAGCGTGGTGACGCGCGCGCTGCGCCTGTCGAACACCGGGGACGGGCCGCTGTTCTTCCGTGCGCAACGGCTGCCGGTGGGAGCGACCTGGCTCGCGGTTCTTCCGGATACAGGCGAGGTGGCGCCGCAGGCTACGCGCGACCTGGCCGTGAGGTTCAATGCGAGCACGCTGCTCGGCGGGATCTACGATGGCGCGGTGCGGCTCACCACAAATGATCCCGCGCGTCCCGTGCTGCCGGACGTGGCGGTGCGCGCGACGGTTGTCGGGGTGCCCCAGCTCCAGCTATCGGCAGTCGCGATCAACTTTGGCGGCGTGTTCGTTACCCACACGGGCCTTGATTCCGTCAACATTGTGAACGAGGGCACGGGGCCGCTCACGGTCAGCCAATTGGCCGCCTCGCCCGCAATCTTCACCGTGAACCCGGCTCCGTTTGTACTGGCGCCTGGAGAATCGCGGGCGCTCCGCGTGTCCTTCGCGCCGTCAACCGAGGGGCCGGTGACGGGTGCGTTGACGTTCAACAGTGATGACGCGACGCAGCTGGCCGTGAGTCTTCCGCTCAGCGGCACGGGCTTGCCGGGACCCGACCTCGCGTTGGATCCCAATTCGCTCAGTGCCACCCTGCCATTGCTGGCGAACCAGACGCAAGACATGACGTTGTCGAACCTCACCGCGCATTCGGTCATTTGGACTGCGACGGTTTCGCTCAGTCTTGATGCCGCGCCGCCGCCGACCGCGGTCGCGCCGGGATGGATCACGCTCGCTGCGCGCCACGATGGCGCGGACTTGCCGCGCATCGAAGGACCGGCACCGCACGCCGAGGCGCTCGGGGCGTTGGTGGCCGCGTCGAACCCAACGGTCATCGCTTACCAGAACAACGTCGAGAGCGGTGTGAACGGGATGCAGGCCACGGGGGATTTGATGTGGCACATCACCAGCCGTGCCTCGGTGTCCCCGAGTCACTCGTGGTGGTGTGGGGATGAACGCTCGGTGAGCTACTCAACCGGTTCGCGGGTGCGCGCTTCCCTGGTGACTCCATTGATCGACCTGCGGGTGATGTCGCCGCCAGCGACATTGACGTTCTACGAGAACTACTCGACCGAGCCCGGCTGGGACGAGTGCCGTATCGATGTGACCTATGACCTGGGCGCGACGTGGACGAATCTGCGCGCGAATGCCTGGGGAACGACAAATGGCTGGGTACAGACGACGGTCGACCTGTCGGCGGCGGCCGGTAAAGTGTGCGCGCTGCGCTTCTTTTTCGATACGCACGACCCTATCGCCAACAACTATCCCGGCTGGTTCCTCGACAACCTCGTGGTCTCCACGACGTTGCGCGACTGGCTCGATTTGCCCTTGCGAATCGGCTCGCTTGAAGCGGGAGCGGGCACGGTGCTGCACCCAGAGTTCCGGGCGGGCAATAATTCCGCTGGGCTCTACACCGGATCGGCAATCTTCCAGACCTCGGATGCGACACACGCCCCGCTCCAGCTGCCGCTGCGGATGCTGCTCACGGGAGTGCCGGTGATGGGTCTGTCGAGCTTCGCGGTCACACTGCCCACGACGTTTATCGGCGCGACGTCCACGGACACGTCCCTCCATGTCGTCAACTCCGGGACGGACTGGCTCAACCTGACGAATATTCAGGTCTCCGCCGGTGCATTCTCGACGCCGCTGGTAACGCTGCAGGTTCCGCCGGGAGCGAGTCGCGTCATCCCGTTGATGTTCTCGCCCACGGCACTTGGGACTTCGACGGGCACGCTCAGCTTTGCGACCAGTGATCCCAACCATCCTGCGGTGTCCGTCGCGCTCTCGGGTTCGGTGCCGCTGCCGCCGGCGATCGCGATCGGATCGGACTCGATTTACGCAGAGACGCGCCCGGCCATCACCAGCACTCGCACGCTGGCCGTTTCTAACACTGGCACCGGTCCCCTGACCTGGTCCGCGAGCCTCCGGCCTGCCCCCGGTGTGACGAGTGTGCCCGCGTGGCTCACCATCGACGCCACGCAGGGAACGCTGGCACCGGGGAGCAGTTTCGTCGTGACGGTGCGTGTCGCCGCAAACCTCTTCATCGCGGGTCTCTACCGGGCGGTCATCCGCTTCACGAGCAACGACCCAACTCGCCCGGTCATCGACTTTCCGGTGACGGTGTTGCAATCCGCGGACGCCTTCGTGGTGGTCAACCAGTCTTCGCTCGAATTCGGCGGCGTCCACGTGGGGCAGTCGAAGAGTCTCGTATTCGAGCTCACCAGCGGCGGCACCACAACGGTGCTGGTCCAGGCGATGACGACCTCGCCTGGCCCCTTCGCGGTTCTTGGCGCGATCGGGCCGCTGGCGCCCGGCTCCAGTGTGCCGGTCATCGTCACTTATGCTCCGCTCGTAGTGGGTGATGCCGTGCGCACGCTGACGATCCTCACCAACGATCCCGTGCGTCCCGAATTAAAGATCCCGTTGCATGGCGTAGCGACGACGCCCGCGCAGATCACGGTCTCGCCGCTCGAATTCCTGGTGACCACGAACGTCGGACGCCAGGTCTCCCGGCAACTCGCCCTGGGTAATACCGGCGGCGATGCGCTGCACTACCAGATCCAAGTTGTGACGACGGACTTGTTCGCGCGGGCGCCCGAGACTCCGCCGCTCGCAGCACGCGCGATGGGTGCCACGGTGGCAAAGGCTTCGGCGGGTCTGGGCCTCGCGGCCCGCGGCGGGCCGGACCGGTACGGCCACGCCTGGCTGGACAGCGATGAGCCCGATGGCCCTGTCTACCAGTGGATCGAGTTGGTGGGGAGTGGCACGCTCATGCAGGTCAGTGGCGACGATGTCATCTCGCCGCCGACGTCGATCGGCTTCACCTTTCCGTTCTATGACTCGCACTTCACCCAGTTCACGGCCTGCTCCAATGGCTGGATCAGCTTCAGCGCACTCTCGCCGGCATTCGATTCGCATGAGTTGCCCTCGACAGGCGCCCCGGAGAATCTCCTCTCGGTGTTCTGGGCAAATCTCGTGGCGCCCGCCGGAAGTATGTACTACCGCCGCGAAAGCGGCCGCTTGGTCGTCGAGTGGACGGGGCTCACGCTGCACGGTGGCGGAGGCAGCTTCGCGTTCGAGGCCATCATCGAGCAGAGCGGCACCGTGACGTACCAATACAAAACACTGACCAACGCCAACTTCGTCGGGTTCGCCGGGATCCAGGATGCCTCGCGAACGGATGGCTTCACCATCGTCGGGACCCCCGGCTACCCGAGGGCAGGCATGGCGATTCGGATCAACACACCCGCGCCGTGGGTGACGATGAACACGCTGGCCGGGACCATCCCAGCGGGGAGTCACGTCGACTTGCCGCTGACATTCGATGCGACAGGGCGAGGGCAGTCTATTCACAACGGGCATCTCCAGATCGACTGTGACGATCCCAACCAGGCGCAGGTTACGGTTCCCTTGCACTTGATCATCCAGTCGGAACCCGATATCGCAGTGACCCCGCCGGTGTTTCCGGACGTGGTGCTGGGCGGAAGTGTCATGGCGCAATTGCAGGTGCAGAACGAGGGCGACCGTCTGTTGACCGTCTCCGAGGCGGACCTCGAGGGCGATGGGTTCGAAGTGCTGCCGCCGGGCTTCCCGCTGCTCGTTGCACCCGGCACCAGCGCTCCCGTGAACCTGCGATTCAGTCCCTCGGATGCGTGCGACCCGTGCACGGGCTCGATTCGGCTCTACTCCGATGACCCGGACGAGGACCAGGTGGTGATGGCCTTGAGCGCGCGTGCGCTCAATCCGCCTGCGATCGAGCTCGCCCCCACGAAGTTGTCCGCGCGCCTGGCTCCCGCGATCGGCGTGGAGGCTGAGCACACGGGACGCGCGCTCGCCGTCACGAACTCAGGCGGCGTGCCGCTGCACGTGACGGCGTCGAGTCCGGCCGCTTGGCTGCAGGTGACGCCTGCCACCGCCACGGTCGCGCCGGGAGCGACGGCGCAACTCGCGGTGACATTCGATGCGCATGGCCTGGCGGACGGTCTGTTGGCGGGCGTCGTGCGGCTTGCCAGCGACGATCCGGGGCGCCCCATCGCCAGCGTGCCCTGTTCGCTACAGGTCGGCGCACTCGCCGCGGCGCTGGACGCCCGGCTCGATCGGGTCGACCACGTGAACGCGGGGCGATGGGTGATGAGCGGCGTCACGCTTGCGGGCGGCCGCGACCCGCACCAGTTGCTGGGGCCCACCCTGCGGCTCATGGGACTTCCTGCCGAGCCGACGCGCGCTCCCGAGTACACGGGTCTGCAGGGGCGGTTCGCCTTCGACCGGCTCGCTCTGCTCGCGCTGTTGCAGGATGGCACCGCGGTGCCGCTCACGTTGACGGGGCGGTTGGCGGATAGCACGTGGATCGACTGCACTGGCTTCGCGCGTATCGCTCGCCCGGCGATGGCGGCGTCCGTGGGCCCCCTGCATGCGGCGGGTGAATCGCTGCCGCTGACGTGGACGCCGCCCGCGTTGGGTGCGCCGACGGGCTACGATCTTTGGTACTCGAGTGACGATCTGGCGACCGCCCGACTGGTGAGCGCGGGGGATCCCGATGTGGAGTGGAACTGGACCGTGCCGCTGCCGCGCACCACGAATGCGCGATTGGAACTCGTGGCGCGTGACGAGGCGGGCGAGATGGGCTGGTGGATCTCGGATGCCTTCGAAGTGACAACCGCCACCACCGGCGTCGATGCGGCGCGCCCGCTCGCGTTTGGTTTGCGCGTGGCCGGCGACAATCCGGCGAGCCACGCGCCAGCGGTCGAACTTGCGACGCCGTCGCGCATGGCCGTGCGCGTCGATGTGTTTGATGTGCGCGGGCGACAGGTGCGCGCGCTCGCGCGGGGCGAGTTCGCGGCGGGGCGCGCGGTGTTGCGCTGGGATGGCCGCGATGACCTGGGCCGCAGCGTCGAAGCCGGAATCTACTTCGTGCGCGCGGTGGCGGGGGCATCGACGTCCGCCACCGCGCGCTGGGTGCTGCTCCACTAACCGGGGCGAGTGTTGCGGTCGCGGCGCCTGCGAGCCGCGACCTAAGCTCAATCCAACAGTGCGATGCGCGTCGTCGCGAGCCGTGCACCTTGCGTGAGCCGCGCGAACACGATTCCCGCGCGGTGCGTGATCGCAGTGGAGGGCCGCACGACGTGCCGCCCGGCACCCAGTGCGCCCAGGTCCTGCGACTCGATCAGGCGCCCCGAGACATCGATCAGCTCCAGCCGCGCAGGCGACGCCTCGGGCAGCGTGATCGCGAAGGCGAGCCGCGAGGCGGTCACGGGATTTGCGCTCATCGCCTGGATCGCTAGCGTGAGTTGAGCGCCCGGCATGACCACCGCGATCTCGGGCGAGTAGTACGTCGCGCCCTGAACGCTGCCGTGCGTGCGATACCGGTAGGAGACACCGGAGAGCAGTCCCGTGTCTTCGAACGCGACCCAGCCGCTGGCGTCTGCATCGACGCTGCTGCGATCGAGCCAGTCTTCGCCCGGGGCTCTGCGCTGCAACGTCCAACTGCTGCCGGGAAGCGTCGCCGCCAGCCAGCCCAACCTGACGATGCCGTCCGCAATCTCGAGGGACTGGAGGCTCATAAGTGTGCCCGTGGGCTGGTCGATCGAGACGACGGCAAAGCGGCTCGCATTGCCGTGGATATCGACCGCGCTGAGCTTGTACACGCTGCCCGTGGAGCCTGAGTGATCGAAGTAGCCGGTGTCGGGGCGTGTCGCGATCAGGTTCGATGCCGCAGGCGTGAATGCCGGATCACTGCCGCGATAGATACGGTAGACCGCGAAGTCCGCATCGCCGCTCGCGCGCCAGTGCAATGCCACGCCGCCCGCGCGGGGCACGGCGAGCAACTGCGTGGGGAGGGCCGGGGCGAGATTGTCGACGGAGTACCCGCTGTCGACATTCGAGAAGTAGAACACCGCTGGGTTCGCAGTGAGCGCCTGGATCACGAAGGCGGTCCAGGGATTGCCCGCGGCCGTGGAGTCGGTGAGCGTCGCCGCGACGGAGGCATAGCCGGGGAATTGCGCGGCGGGAATGTCGGCGAGGTTCTCCCAGAATTCGGTCAGCAGTTGCGACGGCGTGGCGTGCGATGCGCGAACCGCGAGACCCAGCGGCGTCGCCGGGCCACCCGCACGCGCCGCCTGCAACGGGGCGCGGCGCCACACACGATAGCCCGTGATCGAGCCGTTACTGGCCACGTCGTATTCGCTCGCCTCCCAGCGCAGGAGGACCCTGGCGCCTTGATCCAGAGCGACGTCACGCACCGGGAGCAGCCGGGGGTGCGGATTCGTTTCGCGCAGGTGGAACGCGAAGTTGCTGACGGAGGCGCCTGCGGGATTGACGACCGTGACCGGGCCGGTCACCGCACCGAGGTCCACGACGGCATCAATGCGCGTGCTCGAGACCACATTGAACGTCGCTTCGGTCGCGCCGCCAAGGGAGACGCGCGTGATGCTGCTGAAGTTGGCGCCCTGGATCTGGACCATCTCGCCGGCCCGCGCGGTGTCGGGAGCGATCGCCACAAGGATGGGCAGCCCGCCGATAAAGAACGATGTGCTCGTGACATCGCTGTCGTTCGGCGTTTCGACGGTGATCGGGCCCGTGGTGGCGCCATTCGGAACGACGGCAGTGATCACGGTGGCGCTGACGGGGGTGAAGCTCGCGGCGGTCGAATTGAATTTTACCGACGACACCCCGCCGAAGCCGCTACCCGAGATGGTGATCGCGTTGCCCTCGGTTCCAAAGGCCGGCGCGACCGAAGTGATATGCGGCACCGCATTCACCGTGCTGAGCTGCATGACCCAGAGGTCATTGCGGAACACCTGGTCCGCGTCGTCGAACCCGCCGAACACGGCCAACTGCGCCGATGCGGACCGGTAGACTCCTGAGTGGAACCGCCGCGTGGTGGGGACGCCGGACGTGTGCGGAATCGCGCTCCACTCTGGAGTGGTATTGCCGAGCGAGAGCTGCCACGGTTCGGGATAGTTCGCGTTCGTCGCGAGCCCGCCGTAGAGGACCATCCTGTGATCACCCGGATCGTAGATCGAGCAGGCCGACAGCAGTGAGTGCGGTCGCAGGCCTGGCATGGGGAGCAGCGTCCACGTGGGCTGCCTGGTCAGGGATAGTGTCCACGTATCATTGGTGTTCTCGGGCCAGCCGCCGAACAGGACCATGCGATTTTTGACAGGATCGTAGCTAGCCGTCGATCCCCAGCGGCCACTGGGCAAGATTCCGGCGGGGTTAAGATTGGCCCATGTGGGCTGGCCCGACAGTGATAGCGCCCACGTGTCCCCAAGATCGGGATACCCGCCGTAGACGATCATGCGATCGTTGGCGGCGTCATAGACACTGGCGCTGAACATTCTCGTCGAGGGCGGACTGCCGATAGGAAAGATGCGCTGCCACGCCGTCGGGTTGTCCACCGAGAGCGCCCACACTTCGTTGGTGAACCCGGACTCGGTTCCGGTGTCCCCGCCGAACACAATCATCCGGCGGCGAATCGGGTCGAATATCGCGGCCAGGTCGCGACCTGCCGCGGGATGCGCGGTCGGCTGGAGCAGCGTCCAGTGCGGTGTGGGCTGGAAGTCGAGCTGCCAGGTATCGAATACGAACCCGCCGTTGACCGAGCCGCCGTACACGAAAATGCGATCGTTTCCCGGGTCATAGACGGCGCACTGTTCGCGCCGGGGTGACGGCCACGCTCCGCTAGGAGTGATCTGCGACCAGTCCCCGATGGCCAGCGGGTGGAACGTGGAGTCCTGCACGGCATTGCCTCTCGAAGCGTCGTGGCTGGACGCCTGTGCCGGCGAATGGACTGTCGCGAGGAGGCACACCAGCGCGAGGCCGGGGAGGATCGAGGGGCGTAGCATGGGGGCCTCCGGAGGGCTGATGCGTTACGGCAAGACGTGGACGCTCACGAAATATCATAACTCGTCCGGCCCTGCCGTGCGTCATCGAATCCGGCTCGGATCAGCCCTCAGCCCGTCAGTCCGGCAGGTAGAGCTTCTTCAGGCTGCCCCACAGCTTGCGGCCCCCCGGCGTGGTCTGCATCGGCCGAGTGTCGCGCGTGCGCTCCCATGCGGCAGGGGGAGCGAGTGAGTAATCCTCCCAGCGCTCGATGAACCAGCGCGTGGAGTCCGCAGCCAATCCAAGGCCCGGCGGGACCAGGGCGGAATCGCCGCGCACCAGGTAGAACACCTGAGGATCGCTCGCATCGAAGATCGCATCGCCAAGGTCCGCGAGGATCCGTCCTCGGGTGGAAATCATGGCGTGGTAGGGGGACGTCTTCCCGGGCCGGTCGTCAGGGGATTCGATGAGTGAATCGAGCCACGCGACTTCAATGCGACTCGCCGCTGCCACGGTGTGGTTGCCCAAGTGGAACATGTGCGCGGCCAAGATGAGTTCGTCGGCGCGCGTCAACTCTCTGCCAGGATACTCGTAGAACGACGGGTCGAACGGGTCGAGCCGGAATACGTAGTCCACCGTGAACAGCGCTCGATACGCAGTCGTGTCCCTTGCCTCGCACGCAAGGCCGAGCGCTTGTACGGCGCCCACTGGCGTCGTCGCAACCGCCGCATGGGCGGGCGGCACCACGGGACGCATCGGTGTTTTCGAGCAGCCTGCGGCCACGCATGCGAGGAAGAGCGCGGTGACCAACAATCGCTTCATGCTGCCAAGTCTACCGCAGCACGCTCAACAGGCTCGAATAATCATCCGTCCACAGCCGTAAGTCCGCCCGCGGCTTCGGCGTGACCCAGCGCGAATCGCTCGCGAGCGAGCCAAAGTCCGCCTCCGATCGCGCGATCACGGCATAGACGGAATTCGCGATCCGCAGCGAGTCGGCCATCGCATCGGGCACGTCCATCATGGCGCGGACGCGGCAGGGCAGATGCGCGTCGCTGGCCAGTTCCGCGACGACGGGCACCAGATCGAAGTAGCGGTTCGAGAGATGGAACACCATCACGCCGCCGGGGTTGAGCTTCTCACGGTACGCGGCGAGCGCCTCCCGTGTCAGCAGGTGCACGGGGATGGCGTCCGAGGTGTAGGCGTCGAATACCATCAGGTCGAATCGTTCATGCGTCGCGGCGATCGAGCGGCGGGCGTCGCCGAGGATGATGGTGTGCGCGGCATGGCTGGCGGCGAGGTAGCAGAAGTAGCTCGTGTCGCTGGCGATGCGTTCGACGGCGGGGTCGATCTCGAACATCGTCCATCGCTCGCCTTGGCGCGCATACGCGGCGAGCGCTCCGGTTCCGAGCCCCGCGATCGCGACGCTGCGTCCGGCGCGCAAGGGTAGCTCGTTGAACACGTCTCCAGCGGGGCCCGTGCGGTGGTAGTAGCCCAGCGCTTCGTCGCAGCGCTGGGGATGTACCTGCTGCGAGCCGTGCAGTGTCGAGCCGTGGATCAGGTCGTGGAATTTGCCGTCGGGGGTGAGCATCACGCGATGGACGCCGAAGAAGCTGCGCTCCTGGTGCAGCAGGCGCGAGCGCTGCATCAGGGTGCCGGGATCGGCGAGCAGCACGGCGGCGAGCGCCAGCCCGAATCGCAGCGGCCGGCCCGCGAGCGCGTAGAGCGGCAGCGCGAGTGCCGAAAACAATAGCGCGATTGCCACGCCGCTCATGGGCAGCTTGAAGATCGAGCAAGCGGCGTAGAACGCGACGACCACGCCGCCCATCAGCACCGGCACGACGACATCGAGTAGACGTGAGCGATCGTCCAGCTTGAGCGTTCCGCGCGGCGGCATGGCGAGGCAGGCGAGCACGATGGCGATCGGGTATTCGGCGATCGACTTGAACGCCAGCGGCGCCACGAGCGCGTTGAACACGCCACCCAGCGCTCCGCCTACGGCGAGCCACAGGTAGAACTCGGTCAGGTGGCGCGGGGAGGGCCGGTCCTTCGCGAGTTCGCCATGGCACACCATTGCGGCGATGAACATCTGCAGCAAGTGCAGCGCGATGATCAAGCGCACGGGCTCGGCGGCGCGCGCTTCCATCACGATCACCAACGCCAGCACCGACATGGGGAGGGCGCGCACCATCGCCTTGTGCGACAGCGGTGGGCGGCTGGCGAACACGAGGATGAAGCTCAATAGATAGAGCGCGAGTGGCAACACCCACAGCAACGGGATCGCGGCGACGTCGGTGGTGATGTGCGTGGTGACGCCGATCATCAGGCTCGACGGAATGAAGGCGAGGATCACCCAGCGCCAGCGGCGCGGCATGGTGATGGGCGCGCGGGCGCTGGGCGAGTGGTCGGCGATGTCGATGACGTAAGGACGCGCCTCGCTCGGCGCCGCCGCCGCCGTGCGGGCCGAGCGCGCGAGCCACACACCGCAGCCCGCGATGAGCAGCGCGAGCGCCGCGTAGCCCACGGTCCACAGCGTGCTCTGTTCCGACAGCCGCAGGCGCGGCTCAATCAACAAGGGATAGCCGAGCAGCCCGAGCATGCTGCCGACGTTGCTCGCGGCGTACAAGAAGTAGGGATCGCGCGCGCCGGTGTGCCCGCTGGCGGCGAACCATTTCTGGATGAGCGGCCCCGTGGTCGAGACGACGAAAAACTGCAACCCGATTCCCGCTGCGAGCAAGGCGAGCATCCACGCGACGGGACTATGGTCCGTCGGCGGCGACCAGCCGTGCGGCAGCGCGATCGGCAGGCAGAGGAACGCCGCGACAACGATGCACACGTGCACGATGGCCTGGCGGCGCACGGTGAGCCAACGCGTCAGCAGGTGCGCGTAGGCGTAACCGGCGAGCAGGGTCATCTGGTAGAACACGAGCGCCGTGTTCCACACCGAGGGCGAGCCACCGAGCATCGGGAGCACCATCCGGGCGAACATGGGCTGCACGAGGAACAGCAACCCGGCGCTGACAAGCACGGTAATCACATGCAGGGCGAGCATCTTAGCGTTATCGGCCATATCGGGGCCCGGCGCAACCCACACCTCCTGGGCCAACCGTGGTATACTCAGCGACTACCACATACGCGGGAGCTCAGCGCATGGCACAGGCACCCATCAATACCGACCGACTCAAGCTGATCTCGGCTACCCCCGAATTGCTGCGGATGGAGCTTGCCGACCGCAAAAAGTTCGCGACCGCGATCGAATCCGTGATCGCCCCGGGCTGGCCGCCGGGAGAGTACGACGCCGAGGCCTCGCGCTACTTCATCGACCAGATGACGAAGCACGGTGAGCGTGTTTCGGGCTGGCTGATCTATTACGTGGTCACCGCACCCGAACTCGCGAACCCTCGCGAGCTCGTCGCCGCGGTCGGCTACTTCGGGCCACCGGATGCGAACGGTGTCGTGGAGATTGGATTCTCGGTCGTCGACACCTGGCGCGGCCGTGGCGTCGCGACCGAAGGCGTGCGCGCCCTCGTCGACCGAGCGCTGCGTCACAGCAAGGTGCGCCAGATCATAGCGCGCACCACGCTCGACAACGCCTCGTCGGTCTCGGTGCTCAAGAAGTCGGGATTCCGCGAGACGCCGATCCGCGAGAAGGACCTCGTGAGGTTCGAGTACGCCGGGTGCTAGATGAGCGGCGTGCGATGCTGGATCGCCGCCGCTCTCGTGATCGCAACCTGCTGCACCGCGAGTGTGAGCGCCCGGGCAACCGAACCGTGCGCGCAGGTTGTTTCGTACTTCATGTACCCGGACCAAGCATCTGCGCTCAAGCAGCATGAATGGCGGATCTGCGATCCGTCGCACGGCGGCGATGCGCTGTTCCTCGCCAACGCCGGCGGCTTCGACGAAGTGCGGTGGGACACGAACTTCAGGACCGCGTGGTACCGCTCGGGGCTAACGCTCTATGCGGTCGACTGGAAGCGCGGCGCCAAGTCGAAGCCGATCTGCACCCTGCCCGAGATCAAGAGCCCCGTTGATTGGTGGTTCAATCCCGACAGCGCGTGTTGGCAATACGGCTCGGCGGCCATGTTCGACAGCGGTGGGGCCAGGCTGCATTTCGCGTGCGAACTGTGGCAATCCTCGCGCGATTTCAGGCATTGGCGGCGGATTCGATCCGATACGCTCGAATGCGAGTCCGGCGAGTGCGACGAATGGTCGTGGACCGAAGGGGAGTGGGCGCGGCATGCGCCGGCCATCTCGCCCAGGGATCTCGCCGACTGCGGAACAGTGCTCTGGGGGACCGAAGAGCACTTGATGGTCGTGGACGACGCCCGCGGAAAGATGGTGATCTCCCAGCCTCGGAATTCGAACGCCGCGGTCTGGGTGCAGGCGCCGCGCCATCAGCGTGCGCCAGCCACCTCGCGCCCCCCGCCCCGCTTGTCAGGACGCTCCCCGTCCCAGTAGCCTGTTCCCCGAAGTCCGGCGGGCCCGCCTACGGCCCGCCGCGACCTTTGCTTCGCGGAGAGGTGTCCGAGCGGTTGAAGGAGCACGATTGGAAATCGTGTAGGGGTTAAAATCCCTCGAGGGTTCGAATCCCTCTCTCTCCGCCATTTTTCAACACGC
>JANLOX010000362.1:0-5221 GCA_031366795.1 Candidatus Eiseniibacteriota bacterium
GGAGGTATATCGGCCCGGCGTCCGGGATTCTGAAGTCCCGAACGCCGGGCCGGATTGGGCGGTATTATCGGGCCAAAACCATGCGCTTTGTGGCCGAAAGCGACCCGGTCTGGAGCTCGCATAAGTACAACCCCGGCCCCAGCGGCTGGCCACCGTCGTTGCGGCCGTCCCACACCAACTGGTGGCTGCCCGGCGTGAGCTGGGCGCCGTTGACCAACGTACGAATGGTGCGGCCGCTCACGTCATAGACCCGCAGCGTGACGTTCTCGCTGCGCGCCAGCTCGAAGCCGATCGTGGTGCGCGAGGCGAACGGGTTCGGCCAGTTCTGCCGCAGCTGCAGCTGCAGCGGCAGCGCGGGACGCTGGCTGTCCACGCTCACGATGACCGTGTTCGAATCGTAGATCAGCGCTAAGAATTCCGGACGATCGATGAACGGGTTGCGGTTGTGCTGGTATTCGTAGATCGCCCCATTGCGCACACGCTCCTTCCAGCTCACGGGGTCGGCCGTGCTCCACGCCAGGTATTGATCGGACGCCCAGGACAGCAGTTGCGACTTGTTCGTCGAGGCACCACCCGGCCACGAGCTGTCCTCGGTGATGTAGCGCGTCGCGACGTAGAACTGGCTGCGCATCAGGTCACCTTTGTAGCCGTCGATCGGCTCGAAGCAGGTGCCGCTATATCCCGGCGAGACGCAATTGCCGAGCTTGCTTCCGTTCAGCGACGTCCAGGTGGCGGTGCCCACCTTGCCGTAGGGATAGTTGCTGCGCTCGCCGTTCACCTTGGAATCCGTCGGGTAGATGATCCACAAGTCCGAATACATCGGCGAGACGCTGCCGCCGAACCACGACTGCGGGAAGGAGTGCTCGCGGTTGTAGGCGATGCCCTCGCTGCCTCCCGAGCCCAATGGCCCGAACGCGAATTCATAAGGCGGGGTGCCGCCCGGAACATCGGAATACACATCCCACACGTTGCCGTCCGGACGCTTGTCCGTGCGCTGGAAAGCAGCGGCCGTCGAGCTGTAGCTGATGGAAGTGTGCCCTTTGATGATGTCGTGCAACGCGAACAGCAAGGCGTAGCCGCGCAGGCCGGTCGCGGAATCGTAGTAGCCTGCGGGAATCGACACGTCCACGTAGTGGAAGCCGAACGTCGCATTGTTGGTGAAGTGGGAAGCGAGATCGCCCACGCCGTTCGCCGTGAGCGTCCTGTCCCCCTGGGGAATCGCGCGCACCGTGATCGTGACCCGCGACGACGCGGCAGGGTCACGCACCGCGTTCACCGCGACGATTCCATTCACGTTATAGTTGCCCGGAGTCTGCGAGGTCGCCGAGTCGACCGGGACACTGAAGAACACCTGCAGCGTCGAGTCGCTGGCCTCGTATACTGATTTGATGACCGGCGCGCTGGTGCTGCCGCCGCCCGTGCCGGTGACCGTGTAGTTGAGCACGGGTGACTGAACGGTCATCGAGTCGTCGGCCGCCGTGACCTGGTAGTAGATGACCGTGCCGCCCACCTGCGTCGGGATGGGCGCCGAGGTCTGCCAGAGGTTTCCGCTCGCCGGCGCCATGCTGATGACGTTCGGCAGTGACGCGTTGGTCGTCCCCCACGCCAACGATACGGCGTTCAGCGCGCGTGCCGTGTCGACCACGCTGGCCTGGACGGTGACGGCCGTCGTGTCGAGCGGCGTAGCGGGGATTGTCGAGAAACCCGACATCACCGGGCCCCCGGGACCGCCCGAACCTATTGGGCTGCCCGTCACCGCGAGGTTGTCGATCGAGGCCTTGGGCCGCGCGCCCGAGGAGCCGGTGGGACCCGTGCCGTTGTAATCGTAGAAGCGGATCCGCGCCGTCGGGCTGTTCGTGAACGCCGCCGGCAGTTGAATGAGCGAGACCTGCTTGGAGAACGCGACGTTGTTCGTGAAGTTGACCACCGAGGCGGCGGCCAGTTCCGTCCATGTCGTCCCGTCGATGCTGGTATAGACGCGCAACGAGCCATTGCGATTACCCGTGGAGTTGAACGCGGTCGCGAAGTCGTAGCTGAGGAAACCCGCGTTGACGCCGGTGAAGTCGAAGAACACGTCGATGGCGTCGGCGTTGATGTTGTCGGTGCCGTTGGTGGACAGCAGTTGGATGTTGCCGGAGCCCTTCTGCACGCCCCCTGAGGTGCCCGAAACGAAGGCCGCCGTGGAGACCGTGATCTTCGCACCGTCGGGGATCGTCCCCGTAGCGTTGACAGCGACCGACGACCAGTACTGGGCGCCAATGCCGGAGGCGAAATTGTTGCTCCAGGCCGCGATGTCGTTGAAGCTCTCGGAGTAGTTGCCGCTCGCCATCGGGAACGGGGTGGCCGCGGAAGCGGACGATGCGGCCGCGCTGGAGAACGATGCGAGCGCCAGTAGGGAGGCGAGGAATCTCAGGGGTGAGGTACGCAAGGATGGAGGCCTTTCAGTCCTGGGATCCGCGCCCGGACATGGGAGTTTCAAGGTGAATGCCTCGCACGGAGGCATACCTTAGGGTGATAGGCATGACGGAAGGGTTGTCAGAACCCCTTAATCGTACCCGGGCCGGAAGCGCGCGCAAAGCGAGTTCACGCAGGTGCCCGTAAGGGCCTCCCCGTATGCACTTAGCAGCTGTCGCCCTGCGGTCTTGGAGGCTAGCCCCGCGCGGCCAGGGGTTGGTAGGCCCGCTTCGTCGCACCCGTGTAGACTTGGCGCGGGCGGCTGATCTTGAAGTCGGGATCGCGGCGCATTTCGAGCCACTGCGCGATCCAGCCCGGCATGCGGCCCATCGTGAACATGACGGTGAACATGTTCTCGGGGATGCCGAGCGCCTTGTAGATGATGCCCGAGTAGAAGTCGACGTTCGGGTAGAGCTTGCGGCTGACGAAGTAGTCGTCCTTGAGCGCGATCTCCTCAAGCTGCATGCCGATCTCGAGCAGCTTGCTCGAGACGCCGACTTTTTCGAGCACGTCGCGGCAGGCCTTCTTGAGGATCGTGGCGCGCGGGTCGTAGCTCTTGTAGACGCGGTGGCCGAAGCCCATCAGGCGCGTGGTGTCGTTCTTGTCCTTCGCCCGGTTCACGAACTTCTCCGCCGAGCCATCCTCAACCGCGATGCGCTCGAGCATCTCGATCACTTCCTGGTTCGCGCCGCCGTGCAGCGGGCCCCACAGCGCGCTGATACCCGCCGAGATGCTGGCGAACAAATTGGCGCGCGAGCTGCCGACCATGCGCACGGTGCTCGTCGAACAGTTCTGCTCGTGGTCGGCGTGGAGGATCAACAACAGGTCGATCGCCCGCGCCAGCACCGGGTCCGCGGCGAACTCTTCCGCCGGCGTGCCGAACATCATGTAGAGGAAGTTCGAGGCGTAATCGAGGTTGTTCTGCGGGTACATGAACGGCAGGCCGACCGAGTGCTTGTAGGCGTAGGACGCGATCGTCGGCATCTTGGCGATCAGGCGGATCACCGAGTTGTGGAGGTTCGCCTCGTTCTCGGGCACCTGGTAGAAGGTCGCGAGGCTCACCACCGCGGCGGCACTGACCGGCATCGGGTGGGCGTCCTTCGGCATCGCCTCGAAGAACCGCTTGAAGTTCTCATGCAGCAACGTGTGGCTGCGGATCTCCGACTGGAAGTTGGAGAGTTCGGCCGCCTTCGGCAGTTCGCCGTACAGCAAGAGCCAGGCGACTTCGAGAAAGGTGCTCTTCTCAGCCAGCTCTTCGATCGGGTAACCGCGATAGCGAAGGATGCCCTTCTCGCCATCGATGAAGGTGATCGCACTCTTGCAGGCGCCCGTGTTGCCGTAGCCCGGATCAAGCGTGATCAGTCCCGTCTGGGCGCGCAGCTTTTCGACGTTGATGGCGGATTCGTTCTCGGTGCCCGTGAGCAGGGGCAGGTCCACCGTGCGACCATCGAAAGACAGGGTGGCGTTGCCGCGGGTCTGGGTCGGGGATTCGGTAGGCATGACAGTTCTCCTGTGGGTTCGCTTAGACCCAAATAAACGACACTCGGGGCATTCGCGCAAGTCGGCGAGAACCCACCCGCAGCCGCGCCTCTCGCACCCGAATCGCCGTTCCCGTAGTGTGCCGAAATGCCCTCCCCCAGCACTCCGGCGCCGGTCCGTTACTCCGACGCCGTGCGCGCCTGGCTGCCGCTGGCCGCGAGTTGGCTGTGCATGGGCCTCGAACTGCCGCTGGTCAGCGCCGTGGTCGCCCGGTTGCCGGATCCCAAGATCGGGCTCGCCGCCTACGGCGGAGTCGTTTTCCCGCTCGCCCTGCTGATCGAATCCCCCGTCATCATGCTGCTGTCCGCCTCGACCGCGCTGTCGCGCGATGAGCGCTCCTATCGCGTTGGGCGCCGGGTCATGTTCGCGTTGGGTATCGGCTTCACCGCGTTGCATGCACTGGTCGCATTCACGCCGCTCTACGACCTGCTCGCGCGGCGGATCATGGGAGTCCCCGAGGACATCATCGAGCCCGCGCGCTTGGGCCTGCGCATCATGACGCCGTGGACGATTTCGATCGCCTACCGCCGCTTCCAGCAAGGCGTGCTGATCCGCTTCGGCCGCCCGCGCGAAGTCAGCATCGGCACCGCCATCCGGCTCGGCACCAATGCGATGATGTTGGGCATCGGCGCCGCGATGCACACCTGGCCAGGCATCGTCGTCGGCACCTGCGCCGTCACCGCCGGCGTGATGGCCGAGGCCATCTACGCCGGCATCCGCGTACGCTCGACGCGTTTCGGTGCCCTGGGCGCGGTCGCGCCATTCGCGATCCCGCTGACCACTCATCGCTTCGTGCGGTTCTATGTCCCGCTGATGATCACACCGCTCATCCTGTTCCTGGCACAACCCATCAGCAGCGCCGCGATCAGCCGCATGCCGCTCGCGCTGGATTCGTTGGCGACGTGGCCCGTGATCATGGGATTGATCTTCACGCTGCGCAGTGGGGGATTCGCGTTGAACGAGGTCGTCGTGGCCATGCTGGATCGCCCGCACGCGTGGCCTGCCGTGCGGCGATTGGCGATGACGATTGGCGCGGTGGCCTCGACGATCCTGCTGCTGCTCGCCGCCACGCCGCTTTCGGGATGGTGGTTCGGCCGCGTGTCTGCGTTGCCCGCGCCGCTGGTCGCACTGGGAGTCGCGGCGCTGTGGTTCGGTGTTCTGGTCCCCGCAATGACCGCGGGGCAGAGCTTGTACCAGGGCGCATTGGTCCACTCGCACAAGACGCACG
>JANLOX010000363.1:0-4064 GCA_031366795.1 Candidatus Eiseniibacteriota bacterium
CCTTCAATGTGGTGCAGCGCTCCGATCTGGGTGCGACAGACCTGCATTCCAAGGTGTTGGCGCCGGAGAAAGCTTCAAACGCGCTCAAGAACTCGACGCTCATAGAAAATTTCACGCAGGTCGACAATGTTCGCGTGAACCTTGGGCCGAGGATCGATTGGGTTGAGCAGGCGACGGGCCCCCTCAAGCGGGTGCGCATCGAGGACTCTTCGCCGCGCCGCGACATCGGCGGCACGTCCTTCACGCCCGCGCCCGCCGCACCGGGTGCGCAGCCTACAGCCGCGGCTCCGGCGGCCCCCGCGGCCCAGTCCTCATGGAAGCCCGCGCCTCCCGAACTCAAGCGCGAAGCGGAGTCCGCGGCCGCCGAGGCCCGCTCTTCGATGCAGCAGAAGCAGGCGCCGAGCGTCATCAAGCGCATCCAGTGGACGGATGCTCCGCGGCGACCGGCCTCCTCCGCACCGGGGCGCGGATTCAACTCGGCGCGGAGCGACTCGGGTCGCTGACGAGCCGCCGCTGAGCGACACCGCCGCACTCTCGCCGCGCGACGCCACCGCATACATCAAGCGGCGTGCGTTGGAAATGGGCTTCGACGCGGTCGGGATCGCCGCGGTCGCCCCGCTCGAAGCCGCGGCGCACTACGACGCGTGGCTCGCGGCGGGCCGCCATGGCGAGATGGACTACCTCGCATCGCCCAAGCATCGCGAACGCCGCCACGATCCCTCGCGCCTACTGAGCGGTATCAAAGCTGTTGTCTGCGTGGCGTTGTGCCACGAGCCCCGGCCCGATCCCGCGTTTACCGCGCGCGTGGGGCGTATCGCGCGCTACGCCGCGGGCGAGGACTACCACGTCATCATGCGCGACCGCCTGCGCGTGCTGGAACGCGAACTCCGCGGCGCGCCGCTGCATTCGCGAGCGCTGTGGTACTCCGACACTGGCGCGATCCTCGAACGCGGCTGGGCCGAACGCGCAGGGCTGGGCTGGATCGCCAAGAATGCCTGCCTCGTGTCGCCCAGGATCGGCTCCAACTTCCTGCTCGCCGAGCTGCTGGTCGATTGCGAACTGGAACCCGACAACCCATTCACGATCCATCACTGCGGCACCTGCCGCGCCTGTCTCGATGCCTGCCCGACGCAGGCTATCGTGGCCCCGC
Source organism: Candidatus Eiseniibacteriota bacterium (assembly GCA_031366795.1). Classification (GTDB taxonomy): domain Bacteria; phylum Eisenbacteria; class RBG-16-71-46; order RBG-16-71-46; family RBG-16-71-46; genus JANLWK01. The sequence continues at coordinate 1,151 of JANLOX010000363.1, forward strand.
AGCAGGTCGACGCGCGGCGGTGCATCTCCTACCTGACGATCGAACTGCGAGGCCCCCTCCCGCGTGAATTGCGACCGTTGATCGGCGATTGGATCTTCGGCTGTGACATCTGCCAGGACGTATGCCCGTGGAATCGCTTCGCGCCCCCGGCGCGCGAAGCCCGATTGCACGCCCGGGAACTCGAGGGCTGGACGCTGGAGCGCTTCCTGTCGCTCGATGACGCCCAGTTCGCGGAATTGTTCGCGGGCAGCCCGATCCGGCGAGCACAGCGCTCGGGCTTCCTGCGCAATGTCTGCGTGGCGCTAGGGAACCGTCGCGAGGCGGCCGCGGTGCCTGCGCTGCTACGGGCCCTGGCGCACGATCCCGAGCCGCTCGTGCGCGGGCATGCGGCGTGGGCGCTCGGTGAGATCGGGCGCGGCGGCGGCACGGATGGCTCCGCGATCGCGGAGGCGTTACACGCTGCGACGCGCGACAATGCGGATGCGTTCGTCCGGGGTGAAGCCGAACAAGCGGCGGAAACACTCGTCCGACACGCTACCGACCGGTAGTCGTCGAGCAGCTGCGGGGCTACCTCGCGTAGACCTTGAGCGTCGCCGCGTGCTGCAGGTAGGAACCCGTGGACGTGGGCGTCTGGACACGCAGCCAGACCGTCGCGGTGCCGTTGATCGCGATGCTGTTGGCGATCGTGAAGTCGCTGTCGTAGACCGTGATGTCAGTCCACGGCCCCGATGAGCCCGTGGTCGAGTACTGCGCGCGCGCGATGTCGGCGCCGTTGCCCGACCCGTTTGTGCTCCAAATGTGCGACCCGTCAGTCAACGTGGTGATCTGGCCCACGAGATTCGCCGTCACGTTTCCGTCATTGGTCAGCAGGCTTGACTGCGCGGTCAGCCACGTGTTCAGGAGCTGCGTGCCGAAGGCGAAGGACCCCGTCGTGGCACTCACGCTGTAGTTGGCCGCCTCGCCAATCGTGAAGTCGCTGAATGAGGTCACACCAGTGATTTGCGTGCTCGTCGCGGTCTTGCTACCGACCGTGGGATAGGTCCACGAGCCGCCCGAGTACTTGCCGACGACGAAACTGCTCGTCGATGCGCCTGCGTCGATATCGCCGCTCACGAACGTGAACGTCGCCGAGTAGTTCGTGAACGCAACGCCGCTATTAGTCAGCGACCAGGTCCGGTTCACCGTACGAGACGGCGCGATCGTGGAAGTGGCGATGTTCGCATGGTCCGAGGCGGCCGTGGTGGCAGTCAGGTCTCCTGCCACCGTGACGCTCCCAAACACCACGGCGGCCGGCGTGTAGTTGGTCGCATCGCCGATCTCGAAAGTTCGGGATGTGGCGCCGGTGGCAACGTTCTTCTTCAGGTTGCCGACAATGTGCCCGCTCGTCCTCGAGACGCTGCCCGTCGAAGTGATAAACAGTGTGTTCGATCCAGTGGTGATGTTCCCGCTGGTCAGTGTGAGAGCGCCCGCGACGCTCGCGTCGCCCGCCAGAGTCTTCGTGGAACCACCGCTGATGGTGAGATGTCCATAGGTGAGCGCGCCCACGCTCTGGGCGGTGCCGCCATACTCCACGGTACTGGTGGCGCCGAGCGTGTTCGTCGTGTAGCTCGCAGGGAATCCGTTCGTGCTGCCGATCTTCAGCGTCGCGCCGTTGGACACTGTCAGCGTGCCGCCGCTGCTGGAGCGGTTGCACGTGTAGGCGCTCAGGTCGAACGTTCCCGCCGAGACCGTGAGGTCGCCTGCAGGCGTCGTCGTCCCGGCAAGCGTCTTCGTAGTGCTGCCCGAAATCGTCAGGTGCCCGTAGTTCTGCACCGCGACCGGCTGTGTCGTGCCGCTGTAGTTCACCGTGCTCGTGGCGCCCAGCGTCTTGGTGGTGTAGTTCGCAGGGAACCCGTTCGTGCCACCGATCGACAACGTCGCGCCGTTCGACACACTGATCGCGCCGCCCGCGCTCGAGCGATCGCACGTGAATGTGCTCACGTCGAGCGTCCCCGCAGAAACCGTGAGGTTGCCGGCCGGTGTCGTCGCCGCCGCAAGCGTCTTCGTCGAGCTGCCCGAGATCGTCAGGTGCCCGTAACTTTTTGCGGCGACGCTCTGCGTCGTACCCGAATACTCCACGGTGCTGGTCGCACCCAGCGTGGCGGTCGTGTAGTTGGATGGAAATCCGTTCGTTCCACCAATCTTGAGCGTTGCGCCGTTCGAGACGGTGATCGTGCCACCGGAGGATGTCCTGTTTGCGGTGTACACATCCAGGTCGAGCGTGCCGGCTGACACCGAGAGATTGCTGCTGATCGATTCATTGCTCGACAACGTCGCGGTGCCGCCGGACTTGTTGACCGTCGCGTTGTTGAAGGTCGTGGAGAATGAGCCGCCGATCGTCTGGGCGCCCGCACCATCGAACGTGACGGTCGCAGTCCCCGCGGTGAAGGCGCTGGTGGATGAGTTGTTGGTCCAAATTCCCGCGACATTCAGGTTGAGATTGTTCGCGTTGAGCGTTCCCCCTGAAATGGTCAGGTCGTTCTTGACCACCAATGCATCCGTGACGAGCTGAGCCACCGGAGAATTCGTACTGTTGACCGTGAGGTTCCAAATGGGCGCTGTCGAATCGATCCGCAGGGTCTGGCTCGCGGGTGTGGATGCGTCACCCATTTGAAGCGTGCCGCCCGTGACATTGGTCGTTGCGGCAAGATTCCAGTAATCGGCCGTGGCGATTCCGGGGCGCCGGATCACGATCGTTCCCCCGGACATCGTGAAGGTAGAGGTCGCAACATCGATGGTGAATGGCCCGGTGGTACCGGCCGTGTTGCCGACCGTCGCGCAATTGAGCGTCCCGGAACTCATCGTGAAATAGGTGCCTTCTCCCGCGACGCGGCGGGTGAATCGCCCGGCAACGTTGACTGTGCCCCCATCGATA
>JANLOX010000403.1:0-13489 GCA_031366795.1 Candidatus Eiseniibacteriota bacterium
GTCTTCCTTCACTTCGTGCACCGGCATGCGCGAATGCTTGCCCAGCAATGCCCCCAGCCCGCTCTCGTGTTTGGGATCGAGGTGCTGAACCAGCACGAACGCCATCCCCGTATCCGATGGCAGGTGGGACAGCAGGGTGCTGAAGGATTCGAGCCCTCCGGCCGAAGCCCCAACACCTACCACCGGAAAAAGACGGGCACTCTCGGGGGCAATACCGACTTCATCGCCGGACTCTTCGGGAAGCAAGTCTTGAGGTGAGGTCGGATCAGCCACGTGGCGCTTGGTCGCTTTCTGGCTCCTCGGCTCCTGCTGCCAAGCAGGCGGGACGGGAGAGCAGGGAAGGGAATGTCCTGAGTCCACCCGTACGCGGCGCGACGGGCAGTTGTTCGGGCGGGGGCATGCCCCTCGCACCGGACACCTTCACCATTCGCATCTTCCATGCCGCTGGGAACGCGGGGCCGCGCCGCAATCCCGCGTATGGCGCGGTTGTTGCCTGATCGCAGGCCATGCAACTCCAGTGCGTGCGCCCTTGAGCGCGCAGGCCGCGCACGACCTGTGGTCGGCACACTTCCACCGCGGGTGCGTTTGGCCACTCTTACGATCACTTTGTAACAATGACTCCCGATCAGGAGCTTCGCTTGCGGGTCCGATCTGTCTCCATTTCCGGCTACGCGTTCCTGGCTGCATGCGTGTTCGCGACCCTCATCGGCATCGCCCCGGCCAGGATCACCTTCGCGGCCTCCGCAACGTTGCCGCCGGGCTTCGCCAATGTTCAGGTCGCCGGGGCGTTGGACGAACCCGTGGGCTCGCGCTGGTTCCGGATGCCTCGCCGCTGCCGGCCCGCGTGCTGTTCGTCGAACAGCGCACTGCGCGCGTGCGCATGACCCTGGGCGAAGAAGTGGTCACCACGTTTTGATCCGCAATCTCCCGGACGTCGTGGCACCCATCGCAAGTTACAACCACACCGATGGCGTCGTGGTCATCAGCGGCGGAGTGTACCGTCGCCCCGCGAGCGGCAATGTGCGATGCCCGCTCGAGTATGCTGGCAACTATTTCTTCCTCGACCACTACTCGGGATTCATGCGCCGGTCGACCGGAAGCGGTAATGCGTGGACGGCCGCGACCGCGGTGCCGGGGCAGCCGAGCGCGACCGACTGGGCGAGTGGCATGGAGAACGTCTCGAACATACTCGCCATGCCGGATGGTTCGCTGCTTTACGTCCGGCAGTCGGAGAACCCCGTCGCGCTCACGGCGGAGATCCGCGGCATCGCCGTTCTCGCCGCGGGATCGCATGGCGCTCATGGGATGGCAACGATGCGAACGGCACCCCCGTCGCGGCGGGCCTCCACTTCGCGCAACTCGAAGTCCTGGGGCAAGTCGGCAGCACTCGCATCCTGCTTTTACGCTGACGGCACCTTGACACCATGTCCTCCGTGAAGCACCTCACGTCCGGCTCCGCGACCACCCCCACGCGCGAACGGGGATCGATCGCAAGACTATGGCGTTGGAAGGCGCTCAGCATTTCCGTGCTTGCGCTGGCCGCGATCGCGGCGCACCTGGTGATGCGTTTCGGGTTCCACGCCTCGTCCCAGACCGCAGACCTGCCGTTGCTCGTGGGACTAGTGCTGGGCGGGATCCCGTATCTCTACGACCTGTTGCGCAATCTGCTGCGACGCGAATTTGGATCCGACCTGCTGGCCGGTGTTTCGATCGTCACTTCGGTGCTGCTCGGTGAATACCTCGCCGGCACCATCGTCGTCTTGATGCTCGCGGGCGGGGAGGCGCTCGAGAACTATGCCCTGCGCAGCGCCTCATCGGTGCTGGCGGCGCTCGCGAAGCGCATGCCCTCGATCGCCCATGTCAAGCACGCGGCGGTGATTGCCGACATCGCTCTGCAGGACATCACGGTGGGGGATGAGCTCGTGGTGTATCCGCATGAGACCTGCCCGGTCGATGGCGTGGTCATTGAAGGCCACGGCGCCATGGACGAATCGTACCTGACGGGTGAGCCCTTCCAGATCAACAAGACCTCGGGCTCGACTGTCATCTCCGGCGCGATCAATGGGGAGGCGGCGCTGACCATCCGGGCCACCCAGCTCGCGGCCGACTCCCGCTATGCGAAGATCATGGAAGTGATGCGCGAGTCGGAGTCGCAGCGGCCGCAGTTGCGACGGCTGGGCGACCAGCTGGGCGCCATCTACACGCCGTTGGCGCTCTCTGTCGCCGGCATTGCCTGGGTGCTCAGCAGCAACCCCACGCGCTTTCTCGCGGTGCTCGTCATCGCGACACCGTGTCCCTTGTTGATCGCCATTCCGGTCGCCATCATCGGTTCGATCTCGCTATGCGCACGGCGGGCCATCATCGTGAAGAGCTCCGTCGTGCTCGAGCAGATCACACGCTGCCGCACGGCGATCTTCGACAAGACCGGAACGCTGACTTACGGCGAGCCGGCACTCACCGAACAACAAGTGGCACGCGGCTTCAACGCGCCTGATGTGCTGACGCTGGTGGCCAGCCTCGAGCGCTATTCGAAGCACCCGCTGGCCCGCGCCATTCTCGATGCGGCGAAGCAGGCCGGACTGCCATTGCTTGAAGCGACGGAAGTCTCCGAACTGCCCGGACTGGGGCTGCGCGGAACCGTGTCGAGCCGTTCGCTCCAGGTCACGGGACGCTTAGCACTCGACGCCGCACAGGTCAGCGGGATCGTGCCGGCGGCCGCGGGTGCTGGCGGACTGGAGTGCGTTGTGGTCATCGACAAGCGCTTCGCGGCGGCGTTCCGCTTCCGCGACGCACCGCGTTCGGACAGCGCGTTGTTCGTGAAGCACCTGCGCCCCAAGCACCAGTTCACCCGGATGATGATCATGTCCGGCGACCGGGAAGTCGAAGTGCGGCACCTCGCGGAGCAGGTGGGCATTTCCGAGATCTATGCCGGCCAGAACCCCGAGGACAAGCTGGCACTGGTGCGCAAGGAGACCGCGCTGGCGAAAACGCTTTACGTGGGTGATGGCATCAACGACGCCCCGGCCATGATGGCCGCCACGGTCGGTATCGCGATCGGGCAGAACAGCGACGTCACCACCGAGGCGGCCGGCGTCGTGATCATGGACAACTCACTCAAAAAGATCGATGAGTTCATGCACATCAGCCGCCGCATGCGCACCATCGCGCTCCAGAGCGCAGTGGGGGGGATGGTGGTCAGCATCGCGGGAATGATCCTCGCGGCGACTGGCCACCTGACGCCGGTCGAAGGCGCCGTCGCCCAAGAGGTCATCGACGCGCTGGCGGTGTTGAATGCCCTGCGCACAGCACTCCCGCCTCGCGTGATGGCCGACTATTGAGCCGCGCTCAAGCCACGTTCAGGGACGCGTCCGAAGACTCGATCGCGCGCCGGTGCCGGCGGCCCGCCGCATTTACGCGCCCGAATGCGGCGCGTAAACCATGCAGGTACAACCACGTGCCGGGTGTGCAGAGCACCCCGAACGCGTCGATTTCCTCGAAGGCAGATATCAGATTGTCGCGCAGCGCGGACTCGGCATGATCGACATCCGCCATGGGGCCATCGGCGAGCCCACGTACCCGGCGTCGATAGCGGGCGACCAAGGTCTCGAAGGCGAGACGGTCGCGCGCACCGGCGAGCCGCACCAATTCGCCATCGCCATGGAACTTGTATCGCACGGTGCGAAACGCGGAACCCAACACGCTGCTGGCCCGCGCGCGGCGCAGCATGGGACTGCTTGTACTCTCGTGATGTCTTGCAATCATTGTTGCATCGCCTTCCCGGGGCACGGTCACGAATGGCATCCATTCGCGCGAACCGGCCGCCACGCCCCGAAGGAAGCGCATCAATCGTGCCATCGCCTGCCAGCACGCTGCGGTGTGCTGCAGTGGGAGCGGGCTCCGGCACACCGGTCCCCATTTGGTCATGCTGCTATGCTGAGTTCGTCGTGTGGCTCGGGCCACGGCCTTCCGACGCCACGCTCACGGAAAGAGGCCGGCAATGAATGACGAGCGCATCGCCGCTGCGAACACCGCGGCCCCGCCGCGCGAAGGTCGCGCCCGGCTGATCGGCCTGCACTCGAGCGCGCTGCACGGCGAGCTGCTCGGTGTGGAACGCCTCGAGGAGCGGGCCAGGGCGCTGGCCGCCGGTTACACCCTGGCGCGGCACTCACACCGGGGTCCAGTACGTGTCCAGCGCCGCCTCGTGGACGACGCCCGCGCGCTCCGGCATGCCTATCGTGCCCTGGCCGCCGATGTGCGCGGGGGGCGGGCAACCACCCCAGCGGCCGAGTGGCTGCTCGACAACTTCCACCTCGTCGAGGGCGAGGTGCGCGAGATCCGGCATCACTTGCCGAGCCGCTACTACCAGGAGTTGCCCAAGCTGGCGACACGCGAGCTGGCGGGAACCGCGCGCGTTTATGCCATGGCGGTGGAACTGTTGCGCTTCAGCGACGCTCGCCTCGATGCGCAACGGCTCAACCGGTTCGTGACCGCGTTCCAGTCGGTGGCGCCGCTGAGCATCGGCGAGCTGTGGGCGTGGCCGAGCATGTTGAAGCTCGCGCTGGTCGAACACCTGCGCCGTCTCGCGGATGAACTCCTCGAGAGCCGCGCAGGCAGGCTGCTCGCGGATCACTACTTCGCGCAGTTCGAGGGCGCGCCCTCGGACAGCCGGCCACCACCGCTGCCCGAGGTCATCGACGTGGCCTTCGTCGACCAGTTGCTGCAGCGCATGCGCGAGTACGGCGCGGGAGCCGCCGCCATACGCAGGCAGCTGGAGGACCGCATCGCCGCGGCGGGCGCCACCGTCGAGGAGGCGGTGCGTGCCGAACACCAACGGCTGGCGATGAACCACCTGTCGATGGGCAACTCCATCACCAGCCTGCGCCTGTGCTCCTCGCTCGAATGGAATGATTACGTCGAGGGCGTGAGCCAGATCGAACTCATTCTGCGGCGCGATCCCTCCGGCGTCTACAGCCGCATGGACTTCACCAGCCGCGACCGTTACCGCCGCGCGGTCGAAGAGATCTCGGAGCCCACCGGCGAGGCGCAGGTGCGCTCCGCCCTGCGCGCCATCGAGAGCGCGCGGCAGGCCGCCGAACAGCACGGGGTCGAAGCGCTCGCCGCCCACGTCGGAATGCACCTGCTCGGCAGTGGGAGACGCGAGCTCGAAAACGACGTGGCCTACCACCCGCCGTTCGCCCAGCGCCTCAGGCGCATGATGCTGGCGCGGGCGACGTTCTTCTATCTCGGCTCCATCGCGTGCTTGAGTGGCTCCGGTGTGGCTGCCGCGGTGGCCGTGGTCCGCGCGGCCGGCGGACCGCAGGCGATGGAGTGGTGGGCGGCAGTCCTCGCGCTGGTGCCCGCCAGCGAACTCGCCCTGGCGATTGTGAACCGTGTCGCACACCGGATGGTGCGGCCGTCATCGCTGCCGCGACTCGACCTGCGCCGCGGCGTCCCAGAACCGGCGCGCACCATGGTGATCGTGCCAACGATGATCTCGTCCGTCGATGGCGCTCGGGCGCTGGCCGATCACCTCGAGGTGCAGGCGCTGGCGAACACGGATCCCTGCGTTCACTTCGCACTGCTCACCGACTTCCCCGATGCGACCGAGGCATCCCTGCCGGGCGAGGATGAGATCCTCGCCGCCGCGGTCGCCGGCATCGAGGCGCTCAACGAGCGCTATGCCCCGGACCGTCACGACCGCTTCTACCTGATGCACCGCTCGCGCCGCTGGAATGCGAGCGAGGGCGTATGGATGGGATGGGAGCGCAAGCGCGGCAAGATCGAGGAATTCAACCGTCTGCTCCGCGGTGCCCCCGATACCAGCTTCACCACCCAGGTGGGGGAGCCGTCGCTGCTGCAACACATCCGCTACTGCATCACGCTCGACAGCGACACGCGCTTGCCACGGGATGCCGCGCGCCGCCTGATCGGCGTGATCGAGCACCCGCTGAACCGTCCCCGCTTCGATGCCGCAGTGGGCCGTGTCGTCGCGGGCTACGGCATCCTGCAGCCGCGCGTGAGTGTCACCATGGCGAGTGCCGCCGGGTCGCTGTTCGCGCGCGCCTACTCGGGACACACCGGCGTCGATCCCTATTCAACTGCCGTCTCCGATAGCTACCAGGACTTGTTCGCCGAAGGCATCTTCGTCGGCAAGGGGCTGTACGATGTCGATGCCTTCAGCGCCGCCCTGGAGGGCCGTGTGCGCGAGAACGCCATGCTCTCGCACGACCTGTTCGAGGGACTGTTCGCACGCTGCGCACTCGTCTCCGATGTCGAGCTCGTCGACGACTTCCCCTCCAGCGTGATCGCCCATACACGGCGCCAGCACCGTTGGGTCCGCGGTGACTGGCAGATCCTCCTGCACATCCTGCCGATTCTCGTGACACGCCGGGGGATCGTCGCCAGCCACCTGCCGTTGATCAGCCGTTGGAAGATCTTCGACAACCTGCGCCGCAGCCTGCTGGCGCCGGCACTGCTGCTCATGCTGGCCTCGGCGTGGACGTGGCTCCCGGGATCGGCGCTGGGCTGGACCCTCGCCATCCTCGCAGTGGTCGCCTTCCCGCTGCTGCCGCCGTTGATGCACTTGATCGGCGGACCGCGCCCGCAGCAGCCGGGCAGCGTGTTCCTGCACGACGTCTGGTCGGAGCTCGAGACCGCGGGCGCACAGGTGTCGCTGCAGATCACGTTGCTGCCGTACCACGCCTTCGAAATGGTCCACGCGATCGCGCTGACGTTGGTGCGCATGGTGATCACGCAACGCAGGCTATTGGAATGGGAGACTGCCGCGACGACAGCCGCGCGAGCCGCGGGCTTGTTGGCGCGCCAGGGCCCGCGCGTGTTCGCCGCCGAGATGTGGGCGGGCCCCGCAGCGGGGTTGCTGGTGTTGTTCGGGCTGCTGCCGCTGCATATCACTTCACTCGCCGTGGCATCGCCGTTCATCGCGGCTTGGCTGGCTTCGCCGCTCGTGGCGTGGTGGTTGAGCCGGCCCGTCGTCCCATTGCGCCAGATCCTGAGCGAAGCGGACGCGCAGCGACTGCGACGCACTGCCCGCAAGACGTGGCGCTATTTCGAGCGCTTCGTCACGCCTGAGGAGCATGCGCTGCCGCCTGACAACGTTCAGGAGATGCCGGAACTCCGCATCGCGCGCCGCACCTCGCCGACGAACATCGGCATGGGGCTGCTCTCGACGCTCGCGGCGCACGACTTCGGCTACCTCGACACGCCCTCGCTGGCCGGTCGCATCGGCGCCACGCTCGCCACGGTCGAACAACTCGAGCGGTACGAGGGCCATCTGCTCAACTGGTACGACACGGGGACCACGGCGCCACTCATGCCGCGCTACGTCTCGACCGTCGACAGCGGCAACCTCGCGGGCTCGCTGATGGCGCTGGCCGCCGGCCTGCTCGAGCTGGCGCACCGCTGCGAGGGGGACGGCCTGCCCGGGGACGAAGGCGAGCGGCGTTGCGCCGGTGCGATCGACACTGCGGGGGTGCTTGGCGACTCGCTCGAAGCGGTTGCTCACGCTGCACATGCCGCGGCATCCCTGCTTGCGCGCTGCGCGGTGGCGCGCCGCGAGCTGGGCCTGCTCCGAGCCGCACTCGCGGGCTCCGGCGCCGCGGCGGAACGACTCGAGGCGGCGGCCCGTCTCGCCCCCACTGTGCGGTCCACGCTCGAACAGGTAGCGATGGCCGCCCCGGCTGGAAGTGACTCCAGTGAACTCGCGGAGTGGGGGAGACTGCTGCATGAAGCGCTCACGTCGCCCCCGGCGACCGGGCTCGCTCCGGGCGCGCTGCGTGCGGAACTGCACGCGCTCGCCCTGCGGGCCGGCGCGCTCGCCGACGGTATGAAGTGGACGTTCCTCTACGACCGCACGCGCGGTCTGTTCTCGATCGGGTACCGGCTCACCGACGCGGAAGAGCCCGGCCGTCTCGACCCCTCGTACTACGACCTCTTGGCTTCCGAGGCGCGGCTCGCCAGCTTCATCGCCATCGCGCGCGGCGAAGTGCCGCAGGAGCATTGGTTCCGCCTGTCCCGCGCGCTGGTCAGCGTCGAGGGCTGCACAGCCCTCGTCTCATGGAGCGGCTCGATGTTTGAGTACCTGATGCCGTTGCTGCTGCTGCGCAGCCATCCCGAGACGTTGCTCGAGAGCACCTGCACCGCCGTGGTCCGCGCGCAGATTCTCTATGGGCAGCGCCACCGCGTGCCGTGGGGCATCTCGGAGTGCGCGTACGATGTGTGCGACCCGCACGGCAACTACCAGTACAAGGCATTTGGGGTGCCCGGTCTGGGACTCAAGCGCGGACTCGCCGAGGACCTCGTCGTGGCACCCTATGCCACCGCTCTCGCGGCGCTGGTTGATCCTGCGGCGGCTGCGGCGAACCTGCGCCGCCTCGCGCGGGAGGGAGCCACGGGAGCCTTCGGCTTCATCGAGTCGCTCGATTACACGCCGCGCAAGCAGCCGCAGCTCGAGGCCGAAGCCATGCGTGAAGCGGCGCGCCTTCATCCCGTGCGCGCCACCTTCGCGCACCACCAGGGCATGAGCCTGCTGGCGTTCGCGAATGCGCTGCTCGGCGCCCCCATGGTGCGGCGCTTCCATGCGGATCCGCGCGTGCAAGCCACCGAGCCGCTACTGCAGGAACGTGTCCCGCGCTATGTCCCGGTGATCCGCCCGCGCCCACCCGAAACCACACGCGTGGAGCCACTCGTACCGGCTGTTTCCCCAAGGCGTTATCGCTCGCCGCATACGCATTACCCGAACGCTCATTTCCTCTCGAATGGGCAGTACACCACGGTGGTGACCAATGCCGGTGGCGGCGCCAGCAGTTGGCGCGGCTACGCGGTCACGCGGCAGCGCGACGATCCCACCTGTGACCCGGGCAGCCAATTCGTCTACCTGCGGGACGTGCGCAGCGGCCTGTTGTGGTCGGCGGCCCACCAACCCGTGTGCCGCGAACCGGACCGCTACGAGGTCACATTCTGCTCGGACGACGTGCTGTTCGAACGCTCCGATGACGGCATCACGACGCGCCAGGAAATTAGCGTGTCACCCGAGGACGATGTCGAGGTGCGCCGCATCACGCTGACCAACCACAGCGACCGCCTGCGCGAAATCGAGGTGACCAGCCTGCTCGAACTCGTGCTGGCGCCGCCGGCGGACGATGTCTCGCATCCCGCATTCCAGAAATTGTTCCTCGAGACAGAGTACCATCCCGAGTTGACCGCGCTGCTGTGCGGCCGCCGTCCGCGCTCACCCGATGAACTGGCGCCGTGGGCCGTGCACGTGCTGAGCGCCGAACGCGGCGTCCATGGCGCGATCGAGTGGGAGACCGACCGCGCGCGCTTCGTCGGCCGCGGCCGCACGCCGGAGAATCCGGTCGCCCTCGATGGCCGCGCGTTGTCGGGCACCACCGGCGCCGTGCTCGATCCCGTGCTGAGCCTGCGCGCGCGCGTGCGCATAGCGCCCGGCGGCAGGGTGCGACTCGCCTTCGCGACCGGCATCGCCACGACGCGCGCCGCGGCGATCGCGCTCGCCGAGAAGTACGATGATTCGACCTCCGCAGCGCGTGCCTTCGCGCTGGCGACGACCCAGACGCAGCTGCGCCTGCAGCACTTGGGCATCTCCCTGGATGAGGCCCAGCTCTACGAGCGGCTCGCATCGCTGGTATTGTGGACCGATGCCTCGCTGCGCGCGGAGTCGGCGATGATGGCCCAGAACACGCTCGGGCAATCGGGACTGTGGGCTCATGGCATCTCCGGCGACCTGCCGATCCTCGTCGTACGCATCGTCGAGGACACCGACCTGGGGCTCGTGCGCCAGGCGCTCAGGGCGCAGGAATACTGGCGGCTTAAAGGTCTGCGCGCCGACATCGTCATCCTGAACGAGCACCCGGCCACCTATCTCGACGCGATGCACGAGCAACTTCAGGCCGTGTTGGACAAGGGCACATGGGCCGCGTGGAAGCACCGGCCCGGCGGGGCCTTCCTGCTGCGCGCGGACCACATGGCGGATGCCGATCGCGTCCTGTTGCTGGCGGCGGCTCATGCCGTGCTCGGGGGTGAGCGCGGTGAACTGGCGGACCAGCTCGCGTTGCCCTCGGTCGAACCGCGTTGGCCGGCAGCATTGCATCCACTCGCCACACCCACGCCACGAACGGGGGGGACACCCATCGAGGTGGCGCCACCACCGCTCAGCCATGAGAACGGCCATGGCGGTTTCACCGCCGGCGGACGCGAGTACGCCGTCGTGCTGCAGGGTGACGCCGACACCCCGATGCCGTGGGTCAACGTGATCGCGAACGAGCGCTTCGGCACCGTTGTGGGTGCTACGGGCGCTGCGTGGACGTGGTCGGGCAACAGCCGCGAGAACCGGCTGACACCGTTCGCGAACGATCCCGTTAGCGAATTCAGCGGGGAAGCGCTGTACCTGCGCGATGAAGACCAACAGGTCGTGTGGGGCGCCACACCGGGCCCGCTGCAACGCAAGCCCGACAGCGGGCGTTGGGTCACCCGACACGGCGCCGGCTTCACCAGTTATGCGCACGCGGAACGCGGCATCACCTGCGAGGTCACGGTATTCGTGCACGCCGAAGAACCGCTCAAGTTCACGCGCGTGCGGTTGACCAACCATGGCGCCGTTTCCCGGCGGCTCAGCGTATTCGCCTACAACGAGTGGGCGCTGTGCCCGCCACGCGCCGGCGAACACCGCTTCGTCGTGACGCAACAGCACGAACCCAGCGGCGCCATCATCGCGCGCAATCCCTATAACTCGGACTTTGCGGGGCTGGTCGCCTTTGCGCACTCCAGCCTGCCGCCCGCCTCAGCCACTGGGGACCGCCACGAATTCCTCGGCCGCAACGGCTCCCTGCGGCGCCCCGCAGCACTCGGCCGCATCGCGCTGTCGCAGCGTTTCGGCGCAGGGCTCGATCCCTGCGCCGCCATGCAGATACGCGTCGATCTCGAACCGAGAGAGACGCACGAATTCGTGCTGCTGCTTGGGAGCGGCCCGTCGGAAGCGGAGGCGCTGGCCTTGGTGAGCCGCTTCGGCAACACGGTCGCGGCGCAGGACGCGCTCGAGCAGGCGACCGCGAAGTGGGACACCATTCTCGACACGGTGCAGGTGAAGACGCCCGACGACTCCTTCGACCTGATCATGAACCGCTGGCTGCTTTACCAGTCGCTCAGTTCAAGAGTCTGGGGACGCACGGGTTTCTACCAGCCGGGCGGAGCCTATGGGTTCCGCGACCAACTGCAGGATGTGATGGCGCTGGGACTGGCGCGGCCGCAGTTGTACCGCGAGCACATCCTGCGTTGCGCCAGCCGCCAGTTCGTCGAGGGCGATGTGCAGCACTGGTGGCACGCCCACACGGGGCGAGGCGTGCGCACGCGCTGCTCCGACGATCTGCTGTGGCTGCCGTTCGTCGTGGCGCACTATCTCGACTCAAGCGGCGATACGTCGGTACTCGGTGAGCCCGTGGCGTTCCTCGAAGCGCCGGTGCTCGCCCCCGGGGAGTTGGAGGCGTACGGGCAGCCGCAGGTCTCCGCCCAGCAGGCCACCCTCTACGAACATTGCGTCAGGGCCATCGAACACGGCCTGACCATCGGCCGCCATGGGTTGCCGCTGATCGGCACCTGCGACTGGAACGATGGCATGAATCGCGTGGGCCAAGGGGGCCGCGGTGAAAGCGTGTGGCTGGGCTGGTTCCTCGCCAAGATCCTGGGTGACTTCGCGGCCCACGTGGAAGCGCGCGGCGACACCGATCGCGCCACGCGCTGGCGCGCGGAGCGGGACCGCCTGGGCGCCATGCTCGAGCAGGCCTGGGATGGCGCGTGGTACCGGCGCGCCTATTTCGACGACGGCACACCCTTGGGCTCGGCGCAGCTCGCGGAGTGCCGCATCGACGCCATCTCCCAGAGCTGGGCCGTGCTCTCCGGGGTCGCACCGGCGCGGCGCGCCGAGCGCGCCATGGATGCCGTGCGCATGCAGCTGGTGCGTCGCGATGCCGGTGTCATCCAATTGCTGGCGCCGCCGTTCGACCAGTCGAGCCTCGATCCCGGCTACATCAAGGGCTATGTGCCCGGTGTTCGGGAGAACGGCGGCCAGTACACGCACGCGGCATTGTGGACTGTCATGGCCATCGCCCAACTCGGCAGCGGGGATGAGGCGGTCGAGTTATTCCACATGCTCAACCCGATCAATCACACGCGCACGCCTGCTGACGTCGACCGATACAAGGCCGAGCCCTATGTGGTGGCGGCCGATGTGTACACGCACGCGGCGCACATCGGCCGCGGCGGTTGGACCTGGTACACGGGCTCGGCGGCGTGGATGCATCGCGTCGGGCTCGAGTCCATCCTCGGGCTGACGCGACACGGCGAGACCTTCGCCGTGACGCCGTGCATCCCTGGATCGTGGCCCGGATTCTCGCTGCGCTGGCGCTGCGGGACCACCCGCTACGCCATTGAGGTGCTGAATCCCGGGCACGCCAACCGCGGTGTGGTCTCGGCGACGCTCGACGGCGTGGCGGTCAACGCCAGGGCGATTCCGCTCAAGCTTGATGGCGCGGAGCACAAAGTCCTCGTGGTGATGGGGTAACGTTGGGAGTTTCCCGAAAAATATTGCAGGTCATATCCATGATTTCATTGGCATTTAGAGACATTCGTTCACCCCGAGGCGCGCCTCACGTCGAATTGACTATCTTTCCTGACCCGAACACGGGACACTGCGCTCGTCTTGGGTTGCGTGTGGATGTGATGTCGACGTTCAGATCCGCCGGGGACTTTTCCGGCGGTTTTTTTGTGGGTCTTCTCACTTCAGCACCAATCGAAGCAAAGGTCATTCTGACCGGACGCGGCCGCGGCGTGTAAACGTGGCAAGTGCGGGTCCTTAACGGACCCAAGTACAACAGGAGTTCCAAGTGGCTACAGGCACCGTGAAGTGGTTCAACGAGGCAAAGGGCTTTGGCTTCATCTCCCAGACGGATGGCGAGGATGTGTTCGTGCATTTTTCGGCCATCACCGGCGACGGCTTCAAGACGCTGGCAGAGGGTGAAGCGCTCGAGTTCGACGTGACGCGTGGCCCGAAGGGCCTGCAGGCGGCGAACGTTCGCAAGGCTTAGTACCCTCGGGTACCACCTCGCACGTAGGGGCGGCGTTCGCAAGAACGCCGCCCCTCGGCGTATCTGGCGGATCGGGTGTGAGGTCGCCAGGGGATTACAAGACCGCACCCGTGGCATGAATGGTGCGGTGCTTCCTCGCGGAGCGGAGGACGCCGGTCCGATGCGCGAGCCGCACGATCCCCGAGGATGGAGGCCCAAGTGCCGCACGCCCGCAAGCAGTCCCGCACCGGATGACGCCACGCATCGCGCCTGCACGCGGCGGCCGCGCCGTGATCCCGCGGCTCGACGTCTTCATCGTGCTGAGCCCAAAGGCCGCACGAACCGAGTCGACGCAATCGGGGGCACTGTTGCGCGAAGCGACAGCAGCGCGCGGC
>JANLOX010000404.1:0-2409 GCA_031366795.1 Candidatus Eiseniibacteriota bacterium
ATACCCGAAGGATCTGAAACTCACGGCGCAACAAATGACGGCCATCAACCTGAAACCCAACTCGTTTCATGGTGATTGGAACTACGCCATCGGCCCCCATCAAAACACTAAATAGTCAACTAATTTCGTTACAGACCCTAAGCCTGAAGAAGTTCTGGATGACCCGGTGGACCGATAGAAATCGCTGTGCCTGCCCCGGGGACTTGAACCCCCGCATCTGTCGCTCGCGCTGTCGAGTCGGCTGATGCGACACCTCGGCTCGGTTGTTCGCGTAGCGCATCGTGTTGTGCTCCACGGAGGGCATGACCGTGCGGCGAGCAGCACCGTAACTCTTCAACTTGTCCGTCACCAACTGAAACGGCGTGCGCTCCTGCCCCTTGAGCAACTTGCGAAAGAAGCGTTTGGCCGCGTGGGTGTTGCGATATCGTTGAACCAGGATGTCGAGCACATCCCCGTCCTGGTCGACCGCTCGCCACAGGTAGTGCCGCTCACCCCGGATCCGAACGAAGACCTCGTCCACGTGCCAGATATCGCCGAGTTGGTCCTGACGACGCTTGAGCTTGCGAGCGTATCCAGGTCCGAACTTCCGACACCACTGTCGGACGGTCTCATAGGTGACGATGACGCCACGCTCCGCGAGGAGTTCCTCCACGTCACGGAAGCTCAGGGCGAACCGATGGTACAGCCACACGCCGTGGCTGATGAGTTCACGGGGGAATCGATAACCGGGATAGCCGCTCGTTTTCGTTTGCATCACACGAGTGTGCCGACTTCGGGCTCAAGTTGGCAGTACCCGCCGCCGGCATCCTTGCCTGGCCCCACTCGGGCTTCGTAGATATGGACGCTTGGCCCGAAGCGCCGTGCCGGATAGAGTATCCACATGAGCAAGTCAGCCCCGACCCGTGAACAGACGATCCAGCGACTGCTTGCGGCTGAAGCGGAGATCCGTCAGCTCGGCGTCCGCCGCTTGGCACTTTTCGGCTCTGTGGTCCGTGGCGACGCCCGGCCGGATAGCGACGTGGACCTGCTAGTCGAGTTCGCCCCCGGCCAGAAGACCTTCGACCGATTCATGGATCTTTCCGATCTCCTCGAGAACCTACTGGAACATCCGGTCGAATTGGTCACGATCGAGGCCCTCTCACCTTTCATTGGCCCTCATATTCTGGCTGAAGCGGCGGATGTCCTTCGAGCCGCGTGAGTACCTGCGCCACATCGTGGCGGAGGCCGACTACCTGATGGGGCGAAGCAGCGGCCTAAGCCCGGAAGCGTTCGAGGCCGACGAGACCATGCGACGGGCGTTCGCGCGGAGCCTCGAGATAATCGGTGAGGCCGCGAAGAAAATCCCCGATGATTTCCGCGCCCGGCATTCGCACGTGGAGTGGAGGGCAATGACCGGGATGCGCGATCGGCTCATCCATGCCTACTTCGGGGTCGACTATCTGCTCGTGTGGGATGTCGTCGTGCACAAGATCCCCTTACTGCGGCGACAGATTGCCGAGATACTCGACATGCGGTAGCGATTACGCGCGTCTTCTGACGGAAGTAACCGTGGCCACCGTGCGGGCAGCGGGGTTGATCGCTCCGCTGTCGCCAGCGAGATCGAACTTGTCTCCGATCGCAGCGACGACCCCTATGCTTGCGTCACCCGCTTCAGCGCACTCGAGTTCATTGCGCGCTGGGTGGACCACGTGCCCGGCCGTTACGAGCCGCTCGTGCGCTACTACGGGCACCTATGCCACCCGGCGGCGCGTGTGGTGGCAAAGGCGCGGGATCTCGCTGGCGAACCAGCCGGCAGCGGAAGCCGTGTCGTTGGAGCCATCGGCGGACCGGCCTGTCCTGCGTGCCCGCCGACGGCGCTGAGCCGAATTACTGCGGGTTCTTATGAAGCGGCCCTCCCTGTCAGCCTCTGCGATCGATCACCTCATTTCGATTCTCCTGCTTCGTCGTGCTGGCTCGTCATCAGTCGATCCGCTCCGCGAGGTTCGTCATCCTTCTATTCGCGCTCGACGAGGGTGACCCTGCGGTCACCGGCGCATGGGGAGATGCGATGGATGGGGGCGCCATCTATTCAACGACTCTCGACTGCGGTAAAGGAACTCTTCGCGCTCGTCCATCCGGACTCCACCTGCGGGCAGATCGATCCGGTTCGCTGCGTCCACGTCTACCGCGGAGCTAAGGGTTCGTAAAGAAGTAACTTGATCATTGTCGTGCCGTGTCTGATTCTAGCGGCATGGGAGCAGAGCAGGCGATCCGCGCGAAATACCGGGCGTTGTTGCCCGCGATGGACGAGCGCCACCGACGTATGTGGGCCGGCGCCGAGGCCCGGGCTTTGGGGCGGGGTGGTATCGCGATCGTCGCGCGTGCGATCGGTCTGGCTCGCAATACGATTGTTCGCGGGCTTGCGGAGTT
>JANLOX010000406.1:0-1561 GCA_031366795.1 Candidatus Eiseniibacteriota bacterium
ATTTGAACCCACGACCTTCGGGTTATGAGCCTGCCGGTCACCGTCTTCGCTGGTCGGCGCTCGTCGGTGTCAGTCCTGCTCAGTCTCGGTATCGACGACGGCAGTGTCGGCGCTCGTGGGCGCCCGTCGGCGGTCGGCGGAGCGAGTCGCGTTGACAAACCGTTGACAGCGCCGCTTCGGCGACACACATGAGAACAGACGACCGCAGACGAACGAATCAGACGCGCAGCAGACATCGCCTCGCCGGCAAGACCCGCTCAGGCGTCGGGAAACTTCCGTCGCAGCGTGACCACGTCGTCGAAGATCGCGTCCTCGGTCGCCAACGGATACCCACCGGCCACCGGCGACGGCGGCAACCCAACGATCGGCTTCGTGATCCTTCGCCCCAAGGCCGTGCCCGGTCCGCACGCACCACGCCCGTAGATCGACGTAGACGTCAGTCACCTCGTCCAGCGGCGGCACCACACCGGCACGCGCCACCAACCGTTCGAGCACACCACGGCGGCGTGCGCCCCAGCCGGCCACCTCGGCACCGAAGCGCATCTCTGCGACCACCACGAACGGCAGCACCCATACCGCGGACTGCAGTATCGGCGCCCACCGAATCTGGCGCTGGGACCGGCGAACTCCGAGCCACGCTCTGGCGATCATCGTGTCGACAACGACCGGCTCAGCCACAGCGTGTGTCAGACGTCTTCGAGAATGGCGAAGAACTCGTCTTCCTCGGCGGCGGTCAAGTCATCGATCGCGAACCGTCCAAGATCACCCATCGGCTGACACCGCTCGACGATCTCGGCGATCGTCAACGGCGCTGCATGCCCGAGGTCTTCGGTGTTGCTGTTCGACACGATGCACCTCCTGAGCAGTTGACTCCTCAAAGTGTACCCGTGGTCAACATCGGCCCTGGCGCCAGCTAATCATTCAGCCGAGCAGACAACGGTGCTCCTGTGAGACCTGTCGACTGAAACGGCCGACCGGCGAGCGCCGTCGGGTCATTCCTCGCGATGCCGACAACGAGGATCATCGACGGCGCGAGGTGCCCTGCGAGAATGAGAGATGCGACGAGGGCGGCCGTGAACGACGAAACCACCCTTCTCGCTGAACTCGAGGCGCTACGCGCTGAGAATGCTCGGCTTCGTGGAATCCTCAATTTGGACGCTCGCACGGATGACGGTCATCGTCACGCGTGGGCGCCAACACTGTTTTCCCAAGCGTCGGCAACTCCGATGCTGGACTCGGACGCGTCGCTCAAGGACAAGTTGGCGTTGATGCGGTCGCTGTTTGGCGCACGCACTGACGTGTTCGCGCTTCGTTGGGAGAACGTGTCGACCGGCAAGGCAGGATGGTCGCCCGCTGTGCGCGGTGGGTGGACCAACAAACGGGCACGGAAGGACTACCTGCCGTTGACCGACGACGTGATCGCCCGCCACCTCCGAGGCGACGCGACGGTCGGGATCTATCCGCTGATGCGTGGCGATACGTGCACGCTGCTCGCGTGTGACTTCGACGGTGGCACATGGGTTCTCGACGCACTCGCATACCTCGACGCCTGCCACCGCGC
>JANLOX010000418.1:0-3720 GCA_031366795.1 Candidatus Eiseniibacteriota bacterium
AGGTGCTGCGATTGAGATGGGCGATCGGCACCCCGGTCACGTAGAGCCGGACGGGCACAGAAAGCTGCGGATTCTGCGGATCGTTGCTCACGATGCGCAGCACATCCTGGTACGTGCCCGCGAACTGCCCCGAGGCATCGATGCCCACCGCGATCGACTGACTCTGCCCGGCGGGAATGCGCCCACTGCGCGGCGCCACCGACAGCCACGAGCGCGGTGGTTCGACCTGCACCGCCAGCCCGCTACGCGCGAAGGCGGCATTGAATGCGATGGTCAGCCCGTCGTCGCGCTGCGCGTTCTGGATGCCCACCGTGGCGTACAGTGCGCTTGCGGGCATCGTCAGGTACTGGACCAGCGCGCGGCCATCGCCGGACAGCACCACCTCGAAGGTGTAGGGCCCCGCACCATCGTAGGTATGCGCGTTCTTGAATTCCACGATCATGCGGCCGGCGTCCCGTTGCACGAACACCGACCCCGGCGTCAGCACCAAGTCCGTCCAGTACGGCGCGATCATGTTTTCGGGCGCGCCGCCATTCGGCAGCGGCTGGTAGTAGTAATTGTTCAGGCTCGAGGTGAAACTGACCCAACCGTTCGAGCACACGCGCAGCGAGTTGAACACGCCATCATAGAAGTGATACGAAAACCCGATCGGCACCGCCTCGCTGGTCGCATCGTCACCCGTCAAAGCCAGCGGTGTTCCGGACTCGGATATCTCCACCCACGAGAACACCGGGCCGCCCGCATCGTCGCTGCTGGCCCAGCGATTACCGTAGTGATCGGGGCCCCCATGCGAAGCCAGCGTCGAGACGGCAGCCTGGGGATTGGCCATCCCCTTGGCGAACGACGTGGCGGCGTAGGGCTCCACGACTGCCGCATGGTTGCCGAGCGCGCCGGATTCGAGGGAGTAATCGAGCGTGCCGGCACCCGTGTTGCGTAGTTCTAGAAGACGCGTCGCCTGCCCGCCGGAGGGCAGTGCGACCGTAATCGCCGTCGGCGTGACGGCCGCGAGCGGCGCACCCAGCGTGACCCCGCTCGTCACGTTCGAGAGCGCACCCACATTGGCCGCATCATCGAACGTGCGCACCGCGAAGTAGTAGGTCGCGGCGAATGCGAGCCCGCCGACTTCGGCCGACTCCGCGTGCCCCGCGATGCCCGGCGGCGCGAGCTCGAACAGCGTCCCCGCCGCGAAATTCACTTCCGTCAATGGCGAGGTCGAGTAACGCAGTTCATAGTGCTCGGCGGTGCCCGTGTTGCCGTCGTCGCCCGGCGCATGCCACGTCAATGTGATCGAGTTCGAGGTGCTCGCGGGCGCGCTCAGGTCCGTGATCGCCGCCGGTGGCGTCACGTCCGTCGGGTCATCGGTAATCACCGCGCTCAGCCGGCCACCGGTTACCGTGCGACCGGCAAGCGCCGGTATCGGAACGACACTCGCCAACAGCCGCGCCTTGAGCTGCGCCGCCGTGAGCTCCGGATGGCGGCCCCACATCAGCGCGAGCGCACCCGTGACGTGCGGCGCGGCCATCGACGTGCCACTGGCGGCCACATATCCGCCCCCGCGCAGTGTCGAGATCACCGCTTCGCCGGGAGCGCCCAGATCAACACTCGTTGCGCCATAGTTCGAGAATGTCGACAGCTGGTCCAAACGGTTGATCGCCGCCACCGAGACGATGTTCGGCAGGTCGTAGGCCGACGGGTAAGTGGGGTTCAGGTCATCGCTGGCGCCCGCATTCCCCGCCGCCGCCACGAACAACTGGCCCGCATCCCCCGCGGCCGCGATGGCATCACGCAGTGCCTGCGAGTTGGTCGAGCCACCCCATGAGTTGTTCGTGATCTTCGCGCCTACCGCAACCGAGTACTCGATCGCCGCGATAGCGTTCGAAGTGAAGCCGCTGCCACCGCTCAGGAACTTGATGCACACAATCTTCGCGCGCCAGCACACCCCCGCGACGCCGATGTGATTGTCGCCCCGCGCCGCGATCGTCCCGGCGACGTGCGTGCCATGACCGTCTTCGTCCATCGGGTCCGAATCGTTGTTGGCAAAATCGTAGCCGTGGACGTCGTCCACATAGCCATTGCCGTCATCGTCGATATGGTTGTCGGGGATCTCGCCGGGGTTCGTCCAGATGTTGTCGACCAGGTCGGGATGCGTGTAGTCCACGCCACTGTCGATCACGCCGATCTTGAGATTCGGGTCGCCGGTGAACAGGTCCCATGCGCGCGTCGCGCCAATGTCGGCCCCTGCCACGCCACCCGACTGCCCCGTGTTGCGCATATCCCATTGCTGCGAGAACAACGAGTCGTCCGGCGAGCGTAGCTCCTCGATCAGTGAGTTCGGCTCGGCGTACTCGACATTGGGATTGTTCTGCAACGCCGCGACCGCCGCGTCGACTGTGACTCCAGCCGGCAGCGTCACGAGGTCGGCATCGATCAAATGGAAGTGGTGCTCGACTGTGGCGCCCATGCTGGACTGGATACTCGCCCGCAGGGCCTTTCCCGTTGCCGGACGGTACTTGACGATCAGTTCGCCGGGCACACGCGAGGGAGCCGCGGCAACCGGGCCGGCAAGCCCCAACAGGGCGATCGCTATGGTGAGCAAGCATCGACGGTGCACGCCTGGGGCCTCGAGGGGATGAGTCGATGAGAGTATACGGTAAATGACGGCCGGGCAATGACTACGAAGCCACCCTCGGGGCCGGAATCAGCGGGCGGGCTTCTGCCATTCCATGATGTGGAAATAGGGTACGCGGCGGTAGCTGGCGACTTTGCGAGGATCCCCGCCCGATGGACTCGGCTCCGAGAAGTGACGCAATTCCAGCCCACTCTCGAGAAACAGTGTCATATAGGTTGCGAGCGGCCGGTGCCACTTCCGGATCCGGATGCCGCGCCACTCCACCCAGCTCGCGCGTTTTTCGAGATAGTGGTCGATGCAGAACCGTCGCTGCCCGGGCGCAGCGCCGCGACCATCTTCGCCGTGGCGAGCGCGAGATCGGGAAGGTCGACGAGGCTCAAGTAGCTGACGACGAGGTCGATGGAGCCGTCCTCGACATCAAGTGCCTCGGCGCGCCCGAGCCGGTAGTCGCGCACGAGCGCTTCGATCTGACGATCTTCGACGCCTACACCTCAGACGTCATCCCCATGCACCTGCTGACACGCGAGGCGCTCGCCGCGTATTGCGAGAAGCTCAACCCCGGCGGCGTGATGGTGTTCCATCTCTCGAATCGCTACTTCGATATGGTGCCCGTCGTCGCGGAGCTGGCCAGCGACGCGCATCTCCCCTGCCGCGTGCGCGCGATGATGGACGTGCCCGAGGAGATGGCCGACTCGCTGCGGATCGAGAACTCCGTCTACGCCGTGATCGCGCGGTCCGAGGCGGACTTCGGCACGCTGGCGAGGGATCCGAGCTGGGTCACGCCGAAGCCGCGGGCGGACTTACGGCTGTGGACGGATGATTATTCGAGCTTGTTGAGCGTGCTGAGATGACGTCAGGCGACAGGCGAATCTTCACTGGATCGCCCCCCATCTCGTCCTATCCTTGGAACCACAATCGCTGCGGGAAAGTGATCCGGAACTTCCTTCCCTACGCCGCGTCAGGAGGACAAGATGCGAGCCTCAAAATGGCTATTCATCTTCGCCTACATGCTGCTGCTATTGCTCGCGACCTCACGTCGCGCGAGCGGACAGGTCAGCGACCCGATTCAGTACAAACTGTACGCCGGATCG
>JANLOX010000431.1:0-3038 GCA_031366795.1 Candidatus Eiseniibacteriota bacterium
CTACTTGAAGCGCATCCGCACCAACCTGACCGAGTACTACGCGCTGATGCTGTTCTCGATCATCGGCATGATCGTGATGGCCGCGTCCAACGACCTGATCACCATCTTCCTCGGGCTCGAGTTGATGTCGCTGCCGCTCTATGTGCTGGTCGGCATCCGCCGCGGCAACCTCGAATCGAACGAGGCCTCGCTCAAGTACTTCCTGCTCGGCGCCTTCGCCAGCGGCTTCCTGCTCTATGGCATCGCCCTGATGTTCGGCGCCACGGGCACCACGAACCTGAGCACGATGGCGGCCTTCCTGTCCGACTCACCGATGATCCACAACCCCTTGCTGTGGATCGGCGCGCTGCTGGTGGTGATCGGTTTCGGCTTCAAGGTGTCGGTGGTGCCGTTCCACATGTGGACGCCGGACGCCTACGAGGGTGCCCCAACGTCCGTCACCGCGTTCATGTCGGCGGGCGCCAAGGCCGCCGGCTTCGCGGCGTTGCTGCGGTTGTCGCTGCATGTGCTGGGAGTGGCCCACGACCTGTGGGTGCCGATCCTCTCGGCGCTGGCGATGATCACCATGACGGTCGGCAACGTCACGGCACTGCTGCAGAACAACGTGAAGCGCATGCTCGCCTACTCGAGCATCGCGCACGCCGGATACGTGCTGGTCGCCGTCGTGGCAGGAGGGCGCGATGGCGCCTCCGCCGCGCTGTTCTACCTGGCCGTCTATGCGTTCATGAATCTCGGCGCCTTCGGCGTGCTGACACTTTTGGGCAAAGATCTCGACGAGCGCGTGCTGGTGTCGGATCTAGCAGGGCTGGGCTTCAGCAAGCCGGTGCTCGGGCTGGCGATGACGGTGTTCATGCTGTCGCTCGGCGGCATTCCGCCGACGGCCGGCTTCATGGGCAAGATCTACGTGTTCGGCACCGCCCTGAACGCCGGGCTCATCCCGCTGGTGATCGTCGGCGTGCTGAACAGCGTGGTCTCGGTCTACTACTACCTGCGCATCACGGTCGCGATGTACATGGAGGAGCCGCGCGGGGAAGCAGTACCCGCCATCGGCGGCTGGCCCTCGATGGTCGCCATCGGGCTCACGCTGTTCGTGACGCTGTGGTGGGGCGTGCAGGCCCACGGGCTGCTCGAACAGGCGCAGCGGAGCGTGCTGAGCCTGCTTTAGACGGGAACGGCGCCGCGCCGCGCGCGGCCCTTGAGCAGCGAGCCCACGCCACTCCAGCGCGTCAGGCTGGAGTAGTACGCAGCCGTACCGCCCCAGCGCGTTTTGTAGGCGTCCAAGCCTTCGGCATCCAGCGGCGAGGCGCCGAGGTTGAGCCACTCGATGCCTTCGCTCGCCACCTGGCGGCACAGCTCCCAGCGGATGAACTGGTTGGGCTTGAGCGTGGAGTAGGCGCGGCACGAATAGTCCTGCCACGACACCAGTGCGCCGCGCTCGACGAAGTAGATCTGCGAGGCCACCGGCTTGCCCTCGCGCGCGCAGTGCCGCCAGCGCACGCGCGTGTCGGTCGCCGCCACCGCCGCGAGCTTCTGGAACAGCCGCATGCGGTAGCGGGGGCGCACGCCATGGCGCTTCGCCGTCTGCTGGATCAGGTCCTCGAGGCCCGTCTGGTGCCGCGCATAGTCGAAGCGTTCGACCTCGAGCCCGAGGCGCGCGGCGCGGCGGATCTCGGACTGGAGCTTCGCGTTCTCGGGCAGCCAGTCCTCGCCTGAGATCCGCACGAGGCGTGTCTCGCAGTGCGCGGAGTCGAATTCGGGATGCTCGCCCATGGCGCGCGCGTAATCGAACACCACGCACTTGGTGTAGTTGTGGCTCGCGATTGAGCCCAGCAGGGCGGCAGCCGCTTCGTCGCGGCGATGGGCGAAGGCGGGATCGAGGAACATCCCGCCATAGCAGCCATCCGGCTGCGAGATGAACCTGGCGATGGGACCCAGCCTGTACTCGACACCGGGTAGCACGGCGGCGAGGCGGCCATCCTGCTCGGCGGTCCACACCATGGGGCTCCCGCCCATGGCGCTCCAGATGCCGAGGAAGCCGCGTGAGGCGAAGAAGGATTCGGCCACCAGGCGGTCATACTGGGCGGCGTCGAGTTCAGCCAGCGCGCGGCATTGGATCTTCACCGGGGAGCCCCGGCGCGCGGCACGGCGGCAGGGAACGCGCACGACCGCGGTCGTGGCACGGCGGCAGGGAAGGCACACGGCTGTGGTCGCGGGACCTCGATGATCCGTGGCGTGGTGGTGCGCATGCGGATCATTCCCCGTGCGTTGGGTGCATCCCTAATGTACCCGGTGCGTCGGTCGTCAGTCGCGGGCGCGCAACGAGGCCACCAGTGCCAGTACGGTCAGCCCGATGTTCTCGAAGAACTTGTTCGCGCCAATGTGCGAGGCGGAAGCCTTGCCGAAACAGCCGCATTCGAAGTCGAGCCCGCGCGCCCACGCGCTGCCCACGGCCAGCGTGAATACTAGCATCATCACGAATCCCAGTACTGCCCCCGCGCGGGCGCGAATCCCGAGGCAAAGTGCCAAGCCCGCGCACAGTTCGATCCACGGCAGCGTCATGGCGACCAGGTTCTCGCTCCACACCGGGGCCAGCCGGAAATTGTGGATTTGAAGCGAGAACCCTGAAGCGTCGCCGATCTTGCCCAGTGCCGCCGCCAGCATGACCAACCCCAGCGCGATGCGCGCGAGGCGCAGCAGCACCGGATTCCGCAGCATCGCGAAGACGCCGCCGTTCAAGGCGAGGTCCCCACGGCGGTCCCGGTGATGACCGGCGCCCCAGAATCCTTCCAGCCGGGGTAGCCCTCGAGGAACACGAGCACCTTCTTGTGGCCCGCGTCGATCAGCGAGAAAGCGAGGTTGCGCGACAGGTCGCACTCGCCTCCGCCGCAATACGTTACGACGATCGAGCGGCCATGCGTCACCAGCGTCTTCACCTTGTCGGGGTCCTTGAATACCTCATCGAACGGCATGCTGACCGCACCCGAGATGTGGCCCTCGGCGTACTCCTCGGGCGAGCGCGCATCGACGAACGTCGCGAC
>JANLOX010000450.1:0-2607 GCA_031366795.1 Candidatus Eiseniibacteriota bacterium
CGCCGACACGAGGTACAACGGCCCCAGCCCCGACAACGGCCCCGCAACCAGCGTGGCCGCGACGAGCACGATCGAGTAGGTCAGGATCGCCCGGCGCGTGTAGGGCTCGCCGTGCGTCACCGGCAGCATCGGCAGCCCCGCGCGCTCGTAGTCCTCGCGGCGGTAGAGCGACAGCGCCCAGAAGTGCGGCGGGGTCCACAGGAAGATGATCGAGGCCATCATGATGGCGGGCAGGCCCACGTGCCCGGTCACCGCGGTCCAGGCGATCAGCGGTGCTGCGGCACCCGCGGCCCCGCCGATTACGATGTTCTGGGGCGTGCGGCGCTTGAGCCACACGGTATAGATGACGGCGTAGTAAAAGATGCTGCACATGGCGATCAGCGCCGAGAGCGGGTTGCAGGCGACGCACAGCACGACCCACGACAGCCAGCCGAGTCCCAGTCCCAGAGCGGCCGCCGCGGCGGGCGTGACAGTGCCCGAGGGCAGCGGGCGCATACGCGTGCGCAGCATCAGGCCGTCGAGGTCGCGATCGTAGTAATGGTTGAAGGCGGCGCCTGAAGCGGCCGACAACGCGATGCCGATCAGCGCCCCCCAGAACACGCGGCCTAAGGGCATCGCGGAACCCGCCAGCAGCAATGCCGGCATGCCGGTGAACAGCACCAGCAGGACGATGCGCGGCTTGGTCAACTCGAACAGCGCGCTCGCGGTGCGCGGCCGCGCGATGGGAGTGGCCGATGTCGATACGCTCACGACGTTGCCTCCGCGACGCCGCCTACGCGCGCCGCATGCAGTGTTGCCAAACGGAAGGTTGCCCCCAGTGCGACGCCCAACATGGCGGCCGCATTGGCCAGATGGATCGCCGACACCCACACTTGAATGCCCAGCATGATGTTGATCACGCCTACCCCCATCTGCACCAGCATGATCCCCACCAATAGCAGGCCCGCGCGCGCCACGAACGGATCCGCGGAATTGCGGGCGCGAACCGCGGCGCAGATTAGCAGCACGGCGAGCAGGTACGCTACCCACCGGTGAGCCATCTGGAGCGCCACGAGGCCCGCGAGCGGCGGGAACCACTGGCCGTTGCATGTAGGCCAATCGGGGCAGGCCAGGCTTGCGTGATTCGTGCTCACGACCCCGCCCAGGACGGCCTGCACGAAGATCGCGAGCGTGGAGGCGGTGAACAAGGCGCGCAAGCCGGGCGTGGGCGCCGGCCGCGGTCGGCGGTCGGGCGGCGCGGACTCGCGAGCCGCCACGAACCCGATTGTGAGCAGCGTCGAGAACAGCAGCAAGGCGGTGGCGAGATGACTGCTGACGACGCCTGCGTTCAGCAGCTTCCACACCGTGAGCGCACCCAGCAGGATCTGGATGAACAGCAGCCCGACCGCGAGCAGCATGAGCTTCCCCAAGCGACGGCGCACCTCGCGATGCGTGGCGATCCACAGGCCGGTGGCGAAGACCAGCAGGCTGACGCACAGGGCCAGCAGGCGGTGGAACCACTCGGTCAGCACGTGGATCTCGAACCGCGGGATCACGCGCCCCTCGCACAGCGGCCAGTCCGGGCAGGACAACCCCGACCCCGTGGTGCGCACGATCGAGCCCACGACGATCAGGCCGAACATCAGCAATGTTGTGGCGAACGCCAGACGCGCGGTGATTGAGAATGAACGGTCAGGGCTCAGGCGCTGGACTCCTCGACTGCGTGCACTGGATGCGCGGCGAACGCACCACGCGAGCGGCATCGAGCGGCGGCATCGTCGCTGTCAACGTGGCAGACTGCGTGGCCGTCACCGTGGTAGAAACCGTGGCAGCCGTTGGGAATGGACGGCCGTCGAAGCTAGCATAGCCGTTCATGCGCCAAGAAGCCGCGACACCCTCCATTGGAAACGCCCACGAAGGCGCGCGCGCGTACTGCCGCGACATGCTGCCGCGCGTGTCGCGAACGTTCGCGCTGAACATCCGGTTGTTGGATGAATCAATGGGCGAAGCGGTGCGTATTGGCTACCTATTGTGCAGGATCGCCGACACGATCGAAGATGCATGGCCCGGCCCGCGCGCGGAGATCGAGGCGCGCTTCGATCAATTCCTCGCGGGGCTCGATGGCGAAGATGATGCCGCCCGCGCATTCGCCGCAGCCGCGACTCGGCTCGAGGGCCGGGCCAGTGCCGCGCATGTCGAACTGGTGGCGATGACGCCCACGGTGCTTCGCGCGTACGGCGAACTCGCTGCCGCCGACCGCGCGGATCTTGCGGAGGCCGTGAACACGATGGCGCGGGGAATGCGGCGCTATGCGGGGCGGGCGGCGGAGCGTGAGGATGCGGGGCGCCGCGACACCGCTCCCGGGCTCGTGCGCGTTCCCTACATCTATGACGACGCCGAGCTCAAGGACTACTGCTGGATCGTGGCGGGGTGCGTGGGCGTGATGCTGACGCGGCTGTTCGAGCGCCGCTGTGGCAACGCCGATGCGCGACGGCTCGAGCTGTCGCCGGCGGTCGGTGAAGGCCTGCAGTTGACGAACATCCTGCTCGACTGGCCCGTGGACCTGCGCGGCGGCCGCTGCCACGTGCCCGCCAGCTGGCTCGCGGAATTCGGGCTCCTCCCCGCCGA
>JANLOX010000460.1:0-4252 GCA_031366795.1 Candidatus Eiseniibacteriota bacterium
GCGACACCGTGCTGGCGCTGACGCGCGATGAATTCCTGCCCATCCCTAGCACCATGCGCCCGTACCTGCGCGACGTCTATGACCGGCTGGCGCGCGTCAACGACCTGCTGGACTCCTACCGCGATGAGATCGCGACGGTGCTCGAACTCCACGTCACCATGGTGTCGAACCGCCTGAACGAAGTGATCAAGCGGCTCACCGTGATCGCCACGATCGGGCTGCCGCTGACGGTCGTGACCAGCTACTACGGCATGAATTTCGATTTCGCCGAGTACAAGATCGTGAACCCGCACTGGTTTTCGCTGGGGCTCTTGATCGCGAGTGCGGTGGGCACGCTGTGGTACCTGCGCAAGCGCGGCTGGGGATAGCGCACCGCAAACCCGCGCGCTGAGACGTAGCCCGCCAGAACGGTACGGAGGGAGGGGTCCCATCCGTTCTGTACTGCCACTGACGCACTAGGAGGGCATCGCCTTGGGCCGGCGACCCGTGCGCTTCGCAGCTCCGTTCCCGATAACCCTTCCCGTCACCTCCGGCGCACCTCGCTCAGGCCACCGTGACGTGCGATCCAGGCAATCTGCGTGCAGCGTACGCAGACCCGGTTCTGGTGTGGAAGCTCCCTGCCAAGGAGTTCTTCCCGCCCAGCTGCATGGCAGTAAGTGTTCGCCTGATCGCGCGGCGTGTCAACAAAATGATGACGGGCGCCGCGCGAGGGACGAATTCGCAGCGACTTGCGGCGATCGCGTTCGCCGGCTGCGGTGCGCGAACAGGCCGCGCTACTTCTTCCGCACGGTCTTGACCGCGGGCTTCACGACTTTCGCGCTCCTCGCGGCCTTCGGCCTGGGCGAAGCCGCCGGCCGCGCGTCGACGGGAATTGTGCCCGGCGTCGGCTGGCCCGTTGCGGGTCCCAGCACTTCGAGCGAGAGGTCGTCGAAGTACGCGTGTCCCACCACCGGCGCCGTGTACTCGATCCACGCCCATACCGCGTAGGTATCTTCCGGTGCGTCGGCCTCCACGAGCAGCTTCGTCCAGTCCTTGTTGCCGAACACGCTCTGCGGCGTGCTTTCCCGCACGAAGCCGCTGCGCGTGTGGAAGAACAGGTGCATGAAGATGGCGCTGCCGAGGCTGTCGGCCTTGGCGAAGCCGCTCAGGCGCAGCCGCTTGCCGGCCAGCGCGCGATTGCAGAACACCTGCGCCACGCCGGTGCGGCCCGATACAAGACCGGCCTCGCAGTGAAAGTGCATGCAGGCTTTGCCCGTGTGCGACAGCGTGGTGTCGCGTTCGGCGATGAAATCGGGGAAGGACGGCGTCGACAGTTCCCAGCCGAGCGAAGGGCCTTCGAAACCGGGATCCGACAGCAGGTTCGTGTGCAGCGGCGGAACGACTGCCGGGGCGGCGGGTTCGAGCGTCAGCGAGGCGTCGTCGAACAGCACCTGACCGGTGCCGAACAGCCCCAGCCGCACGGTGATGATGTTCGTCGAAGGCGGCAAGTACACGCGCAGCGAGCGCTGCGTCCACGCGGTCTCGCTGTCGTTGAAGGACTGGCGCTGCCAGGCGAGATCGGTGATGGGATCGTTCACCGCGGCCAGCCCGAGCTTCCGCCCGGCTGTGGTGCGATCGATCTTCCACTCGCGCGCCATCTTGCCCACGGAGTCGCGGAACGCCTGCAGGCACGCGTAGCCGCGGCCATCGACGCCGTTACTCTTGGTCCAGATGGTGAACACCATGTCCTTGCCCCACATGTCGGGCGTGACATCGAGTGACTGGCTCCAGTTGTGCCACAGCAGCAGCGAGGCGCTGGCATTGGCCACGCTGATGCCGTACTGCCCGGTGTGGGCGCTGTAGGCGTCGCGGCCGAAGAACACCATTTCGGTGTTGCCGCGCGAGGTGTCCCACGCCGCAGGCATCCAGGCGTGGTCCGGCAGCGGCGCTTCGAAGCCGGGGTTCGCCAACAGGTTCTGGGCGCCCGCGCGCGCGGCGGGCGCCAGCGTGACGCACGCCAGCAGCGACAACCCCAATCCCCAGACCAGGCACACAACGGACCGAACAATCGACATGGAATTCCTCGTGGGTGACGTAGGGCGGGGAGTCCGCACAGTGCGGAGCGAAAAGTATCCGGATTCGAGGGGGCGCGGGTCAAGACCGGACCCGCGCCAGGGGCGCGATTCACGCCATGCTGAACAGATCCTGAACGTGTGAGCGGGTTTTCGAGTGCTTGCGGGCGGCGTTGGGTGGTTTCACCGCGTCAAAGCGGCCCCCGCTCAGGTGGTGCGGAACGAGGCGACGAGCGCCACGCTGCGGCGCATCGAGGGCTCCGGGGCTCGCGCATGCCCTAAGCGCAGCAGCATCACGGGATGCTCACCCGCGGCGCCGAAGTGATGCAGCAGTTCGGTGCGCCCGGCTTCGGTCTCGAGCGGTTCGCTGATCGGTTGCTGCGCGATGCCCAGCGTCGTCGCAGTGAGTGCCAGCCGCTCGTAGGCCTGGCCCGCGGTGAGCCACTGCGCGCGGCCCCCGCGCGGTGTGGTGACCAAGGCGATCGCACCCGCGGAGCGGATCTGCTCGCGCGCCTGCTTGGCCGCGCTCTCGGCGCCGAAGCGGAGGAACCAGCTGTTCGGGTTGAAGTAGCGACCCGCCAACCAGTGCGCAGGCCCGCCCATGTCGAGACCGTCGACCGTGATGCCATCGCCGCGCGTGCGCGCTTCGTCGTTACCGAAGCGCATCCAGCGGAAGCGCTCGGCCTGCGAGCGGTCATCGAGCATGCGATCGCGCACCGCGGTGTAGACGAGATCGGACACCTTATGGATCGCGTCGCGATCATCCATCCAGTGAAGTGCTGAATCTTCGGCGAGCTGCGCCGCCAATTGCGCGCGATTCTGCAGGAAGATGCCGCGGCCGTCGTATTCGTGCCGGTTGGTGCGCCGCGCCGGGATGGCGCTGAACAAGGTGCGGTCGCGATGCGGTTCTCCCGTCGCCCAGGTGACTTCAGCGGCGACGCCGTTCGCGCCTTCGTGCGGCAAGTACGTGACGCTCGGGCGCAATCCATACGCGCGCGCGGCGATCAGCAGGTTCTCGAGGGCGGCGCCCAGCGAAAGGTGCAGGCTGCGCTGGTCGGGGTCGACCGCCGGCATCCAGCGGCTCGCGTCGCTGACGATGCGGATGGTGTTCTGTTCCGATTCGAATCGCCACGGCTGCGCATTCCAGTGACTGGGCGCCAGCACCGCCGCGCCGATCAGGGCGCGGGCGATATCCGCTGGGCTGCCCGAAGCTTCAGAGGGCAGCTGCCACGGTTGGATCGAGACGGACCCCGGCGGCAGCTTCTTCGCCCACGCTTCATGTGGCTTGAGCGCCGCATACGCCGCCGCACTTCCCACCACCAACAGGAATTGACGGCGGTCGATGGTGACGCGGGTGGTCGAGAAGCCCTCAGGCCCCGCGAGGGGCCGTCGTTTGTCACTTTCCATGCAGGGAGGTTGCGAGAGAACGGCGGAAACGTCAACCCGGAGCCGACCGGCGCGGCACAATCCCGCCCAGCGCAAGCGATTGCGGAATCGAAGGATGGCGAGTTACGGGTCAGCGCGGACGAACCGGCCGGCTAAGGGTAGTTGAGCGAAAGCGTTAACTGGCGTGCCTCGCGGGCCAGCGCCACCGCTCGCGGTTGGTCGCCTTGTAGCGCCGCCATGCGCGCGTCGAAGAGCAACTGGCGCGCCGAATCGAGCGTGCTCTCCTGTTCGGGCAACAACCGCCGTTTGTTGCAACGGGTCACCGCGGCGCGCGCGGCCAGCGTATCGGCTTCGAAGCGCGGCCGGGGTGGCGCGACGGTTGCGGGCGCGGGAGCAGTGCGCGCTGCTCCCGGCGCCCGAACGGCCACCGGCTTGGGCGCTGCCGCCGGTTGCGGCGGCGTGGGTCGCGAATCGATCGAGACGGGGCGTGTCGAGCGGTGCGGGGTGGTCGCGCAACCGGCAAGCGCGAGCGCCGTAAATGTGGAAATCAGCGCGTGAGCGATATACGACACTGGCGGTGCCAGCTGAAGGGGGCGAAAGCGAGGCGGCATGTCCACAAGCCTACCGCACATGCTCACTTCGAGTCTTGCGCCCCGTCCGGAGCAGGCTTGCTAGATTGCGGAGACGATCAGGTCCCGGAATTTCTGCTTTGTAAATGGCGACGCCAGCGCGCCATCCTGAATTCGTCGCAGGACACTGGGTTGTACCGGGTCTTGATGCACGAAATACTGGGCTTCGTGCGAGACGACTTTGAC
>JANLOX010000087.1:0-17822 GCA_031366795.1 Candidatus Eiseniibacteriota bacterium
CAGACCGAGGTGCTCGATTCCACGACTCCGGTCCTGGTGGATTTCTGGGCGGAATGGTGCGGGCCCTGCCGCGCGATCGCGCCGATGGTCGAAGAACTCGCGGTCGAATTCCAGGGCAAGCTCAAGGTCGTGAAGATCGACGTCGACGAGAGCACGGATGTTGCGGCGCGTTACCGCATCCAGAGCATCCCGACGCTGATGGTGTTCAAGGGTGGCGAGGAAGTCGAGCGCGTGATCGGCGCGGTTCCCAAGCCCATGCTTCACCAGCGCATCACGAAGCATCTCTAGTCGTCTCCAGCGACCAAGCGACGGGCGCGCGTTATCGATGAACGCGCGCCCGTTCGAGTGCCTGGAGCGCGAGCGGTAGCGCTTCGCACACATCCCCGGCGGTCATGCCCAGCTGGCCCTGCCGTCCTGCTACGATGTCGCCCGCGGCACCGTGCACGTGGACCGCGAGCCGGACAGCCTCGAAGGGCGCGAGGCCCTGCGCCATCAGCGCTGCGATCGCGCCCGTCAACACATCGCCCATGCCGGCGGTCGCCATGCCCGCGTTGCCGGTTGAGTTGACCAGCGTGCGCCCATCGGCCGCCGCAATCACCGTCGGCGCGCCCTTGAGCGCGAGCACCACGTTCCAGCGTTGCGCCCACTCGCGCGCGGCATCGATGCGCGTGGCTTCGAGCGTCTCGGCGCTGAGTCCCGTGAGCCGCGACATCTCGCCCAGGTGCGGCGTCAGCACGCGGGGCGCGGGCGCTGAGGCGAGCAATTCCGTGGCTCCCGCAAGCGCGAAGAGCGCGTCGGCGTCGACGACGAGCGGGCGCTTGGCCTCAGCGATGATGCGTCGCACGAGCGTCACGGCGCCCTCGTCGCGCGACAGCCCTGGGCCCACCGCCGCAGCATTGACACCTTCGAGCCTCGCGACGATCGCGTCGAATGCTGCCGGCGCCAACGACCGCGTCGCTGACTCAGCGCAGCCGAGCGGCATCTGCTCGGTGAGCTTCGTGGCCACGATGTCGTGGAGGCTCGCCGGTGTGGCCGCCTGCACGTAGCCGGCGCCCGCGCGACTCGCAGCGCGCGCCGCAAGCGTGATGGCTCCCGTGAGCCCTGCGGCGCCACCGATCACCAGCACCCGGCCCACGCTGCCCTTGTGCGCGCGGGGATCGCGATGGGGCAGCAGGGCCACGGCGTCTGCAGTGGTGCCCAAGCGCACCAGCCCGAGCGGGTCGTCCGGGCTCAGCGGTAGCAGCCCGATATCGATCACCTCGAGTGCCCCGGCGAAGGCGCGACCGGGGTACAGCGCGTGCCCGCGCTTGGGCGAGCCGAACGTCACCGTGAGGTCCGCGCGCACGGCGCGGCGCGCGACTTCGCCCGTATCCGCGTCCACGCCCGTCGGCACGTCCACGGCGATCACGCGCGTGCCGAGTTCATCGAGTTCGCGCAGCGCCTGCACGCCGGCAGCGATCGCCCCGGTGGGAGCGCCGTGCGCGCCGGTGCCGAGCAGCGCATCGACACCTAAGTCCCACGCGTCGGCTTCGCGCGTGATCGCGGCCAGCTCCGCTTCGGTGTTCGCCGCGCCCCACACGATGCCGCCCACGCGCATCGCTTCGAACGCCGTGGCGGCATCGCCGTGGATACGCTCGGTGTCGCCCATCACGACGGCGCGCACCATCGCGCCGCGCTCGCGCAGGCGAAGCGCTACTACGAACCCGTCGCCGCCATTGTTGCCCGTGCCGCACAGCACCAGCGCGCGCAGGCCCAGCAGGGAGCCATAGCGCCGCTCGATCGCCGCCACGACCCCGTGGCCGGCGCGCTCCATCAGCTCGATGCCGGGCGCGTGACCGCTTTCAATCGTGCGACGGTCCCACGCGCGCATGTCTTCGGACTTGAGCAGCAGCACAGCTCTACCCCCAGGCGCTGCCTAGTGCTTTCTACCGCGGCTGCGCGCCTCGCTCGTCAGGTCGCGAATCAGGTTCTTGCGGTAGACCTCGTCCTTCCGCACGCGCTCGATGAGGCCTGGGTCGGCGGAGATGAACGGCATGTCGAACAATTCAGGATCGGCTTCCTGCTCGAGGTAGATCAGCTCCTGGTCGTGGCGCTGGTGCTGAGCCGCGCGCTCGACGTTGTCGAACGACTTGCCGGGCAGGAATTCCTTGTTGAAGACATCGAACACATAGACGTGGAACTGGCCGTCGGCGCCGCTCACGCCGTCCGGCAGCGGGTACACCTTGACCTTTGCTGCCTTCACCTTGCCTGAGGACATGCAGTGTCTCCCAAGAACCGTTCTGCGCCGCGCCGCAACCGGTTCCTTAGGACTCTTAGGATTTCGCGGCGTCCCGGGCATTCTGCCGGGACGGGAGATGGGGCGAATTCGAAACCACACCGTTCAACGCATCGACGATCGCAACCAGTTCCAACACATCATCCACATCATAGTCGGCGCCCGAGGCCTGGGTGTCGAATGTGTCGCCGTAGCGCGCGAACACCGTCTTCATGCCGAGGCTCTTGCCGCCCACCACGTCACGCTCGGCCCAGTCGCCGATCATCAGCGAATGTTCGGGCGTCACGTTCAATCGCTTGAGCACTTCGCGAAATGGGGCCGGGCTCGGCTTGCGCTCGCGCGTGTCGTCGAACGTTACCACCGCATCGAAGGTGTGCTGCAGCCCGAGATCGCACAGCCTCAACCACACCTGCGCTTCGGGCGCATCGGAGACGACGCCAAGCCTGATGCCGCGCTTGGCCAGTTCGAGCAGCGTCATCTGGACGTGCGGATAGAGCACCAGCGCCGAGCCGCGCCCGCGGCGGTACGCCACGATGCCGGAGGCCAGGATCTTGGGATCGATGCGGCCGAGCTCGCTCTGCAATAACTCGTCGAACACACGCTGGTATTCGAGACCCTGCGACTGGTAGATCGCATCGATCTTCTTGCGCACCTCGTCGCGCGGCAGCGACAGGCCGGCGTCGTACATGCCTTCGATCGCGGCATCCACGGCGGCGGCCTTCATCTTCATGAAGTCGACGAGCGTGTTGTCGAGATCGAACACGATGGCGTGGATCAAGCCACCTCCACGCAGCGGGGTTCAGCATGCGCGCGTACGCATCGTTGCGTGAACGCGCTCACTTGGAGGAGGTGCCGATCGTGCGGCCCATGCTGATCTCGCCGTTGTCGATGCGGATGTTGAAGCCGCAATTCGGGTTGCTGCACACCCAGGCCTTGTAGGTGATGGGCGCGCCGTCGCGACCGTAGTCTGACAGCGGCAGCAGAACGCCGTCGCGGCACTTGCGGCACTCCGGAAACCCCTGGTCGATGTCCATCCCGTTCCCCACCCCAATTCGCCGCGCGCCCTGCGCACCGGCTCTTCCATTGTAGGGGAGGCCCGCTGCCAGCGGTACTCGGCGAGCGCGAAACCCGTGCGGACATGGCGGACTCGCCGCGGGTGGTGTTCAGGAAGCGAGTAACCCTGAAAGGTCACGCGGTGGGGTGGTGCAGGGACGGCCCTCGATGTGGATGTAGCGCGCACCCACGCGGGACCGCCGGAACAGGCTGGTCGAAACGGTCACCATGCGCCCGTCGTGGATGCACACCGCGGCGCGGTCGGCCGCCGCGGCGTCTTCGCCGTCCGTAGGAGGGGCACCCTCGCCGAACGTGCCATGCAGGCTAAGCAGCTCGAGCAGCTTGGTCTCCGCTTCGCCGGTGTTGGCGGGATTGAACTCCGCGAGCTTGCGGGACAGCCGGACCGTGCGTGGTTCCTGTGCGTCGTCGAGATCGCCGTGCGTCAACACGTGCCATCCGGGCGTCAGTGGTTGCACCGGGCGGGTTTGGGCGCCGTCGTGGCTGAGCACCCAGCCGCCCAGCGGCGTCACGCAAACCAGCGAGAACGGCGCATAGGGGTGGGCCGCGAGTGACGCGCGCGTCAGCTTAAGGGCCCCGCCCGAGAAGGCGTCGAGTTCGGCGCCGGGGGCGGCGCACGCCGCCTCGAGCGCCAGCAGGCCGCGCGAGCGGAGCAATTCGGGCGCGGCGGGGGCGACGCCCCGCCGGTTGAGCACCGCGATCACCGAATGCGCGTCACGCACCGCCAGCCAGGTGCCGCCCCCCAAAGCGTCGCGGCCGCCAACGACCTGCTGGGCGTCGGACAGGCGCGCCGGCGGCTCCGTCGGGCGCGAGGGGGCTTCATCGCGATTCGCGCCGACGATCAGCGACCCCGTACCGAGGACGTCCCGGCCGATAATAAGTGTGCACATGCGCGCCAAGCTAGGCGGGGGAGCCGCGTCGGGTCAACTCGTCCGAATTTGCGGCTTCATGATGTCGAATGGCGCCATTCGGGTAATCTCCCCCGCCATGTCCACAGCCCTCGTTTCACCGGCCCCTGGCCGGCCCTTCGCCCTGCCCGCCTTCGTCCTCGCCACGGCGCTCGCGTTGTTCATTCCCG
Organism: Candidatus Eiseniibacteriota bacterium; assembly: GCA_031366795.1. Classification (GTDB taxonomy): domain Bacteria; phylum Eisenbacteria; class RBG-16-71-46; order RBG-16-71-46; family RBG-16-71-46; genus JANLWK01. The sequence continues at coordinate 4,425 of JANLOX010000087.1, forward strand.
CGGCCGCCCACGCGCGCGAAATCAAGCCATGGGTTCCGTCGGGAACCGATTCGCTGACCGTGTGGGCCGCCGAAGCGCGCGAACGCTTCCAAGTGAACACCGGCGATTCCGTGGGCGGCAGGAACTACCGGCCCTACGATCTCGTGGGCGCCATGGGCCGCCGCTTGATCGCTTCGCTCGGGCGCTCCGGCATGAACCAGGCCCACGCCGTCGAAGGTGTGCTCGACTCGCTCGGGCTCGATACCGAGATCGCCACCGATCCGCGCCAGCCTGGTTTCGCTCTGCTGCTGGTGCGCAATCCCTTCAAGCCCACCGCCGCGGCGGTGGGCTACCTCTACTGGTTTCGCGATCGCGACCTGCGCAGCCAGGGCGTGATCTTTCATGGTTCGCGCAACGCGCGCATGCGCGTGTGGTGGACCGCGAAGACCGAGTGGCCCTACCAATGGGCGATCGTCAGCGACAATCCCAACGACAACGATCGCATGAGCCTGCTGCTGCTCAAACTCAACGAGCAGGGGACGTTTTGGGTGCTGCAACAATATGAAAACGCGGGTCCCGATCTGGGTGGACCCGGCGATGCGATCTGGGCCGATGTGAACGGCGGCGGCGAGCCGGAGTTGGTGGTGTGGACGGAGGCCCGCGCGGACACGACGTTCGAGGAATGCCATGAGTGCCCGAAGCTGCGGCTCGAGCGCATGTACGTGCTTCGTCACTCCGGCTACGAGTTGTACGACAGCCGGCTGACGCCCTCGCCGTACGCCACGTTCACGCTGTTCATTCGGCTACTGCAACAACAGAACCCGAGTGGCGCCCAAAAGCTACTGTCCGAACCCGAGCGCGTGACCGCCGCCGTTGCCGCGGGGTGGGGACGCCGTGGTCGCGGCCAGTGGACGCTCGAGTACACAGAGGAGGGCGAATCGTGGCCCACCTGGCTCGCCTTCAAGCTGAATGGACCCAAGGGTCTCGTCCGCTACATCGTGCACTTTGAATACATCGATGGCCGCTGGCTGATTCGCGATTGGGTCATCCCGCATGTGCCTCCGATCGGCAAGGGAGTGACGCCATAAGCTGGCGTCGTCAGACATGGGAATCCGGGAGAGCGCTTAGGATGAGCCGCAACGCATTCAGGATGGCAGCACACACGGCGAGGCGCGCGGTGGGCGTGGCGTTGGCGATCACCGCTGTCCTGGTGGTGGCGAGCTGCCAGCGCAAGACCAACATAGTCGTTATTCCTGGGGACAGCACCGCGACGGGAGTCGTGGATTCCTCGCTGATCGCCCTGCGTGACGCCCAGCAGATGTGGGAATCGGGCAACCCCGAAGACGCGGCCGCCGCGACGGCGAAGGTGCTGGCGCGCGACTTCATCGGGCACGAACCCGGCGAATGGCACGAGCGGGCGAGCTACCTGATGGACTCGCTAGGTGTCGGCGGCGAATTCGCTGATGCGCCGTGCGCCCTGGCGGTGAACTTCTTCGCACGCTCGAATCCCGAAGGTGGCTCGTGGCCCTACCTGTACTGGTGTGGCGCCAAGGGAGCGTCGATGCAGGCGCTCGAAGGCAAGAACATGCACCTTCAGGCTATCCTCGCGCGTGGGATGGTTTCGACCGGCGTGGGCGCCGACAGTGTGCGCCGCGTGGCCGCGGTGTTCGTGCGCCGTGCCGCGGGTGGTGCGCAGCCCCTGGTGATGACGTGGGCGCTGCCGCTCAAGGGGGCCGAGCACTGGACGGTCTTGCAGACGCTGGGTGCGGATTCGCTCGGTGGCTTCGGCGCCGCGGGCTTCGAAGGTGTGGTCGACACCACCGCCGGTCTCGTCGTGCGCAGTTATCGCACTGCCCCCGGCTTCGTCGAATGCGCTACCTGTCCGCATGCCTATTCGTCATCACGTTTCGCGTGGGGGGCACAGGGCTTCACGCGGACCGAGACCAAGAGGGTGCCATCGCCCTATGCAACCTTCGCACTATTCATACAGGCGCTTGTCGCCAATAATCGTATGGCTGCCGAGGAATATGTTTCGGAGCCGACGCTGGTGCTCGAGGCAACGAAACTCGAATGGCATGTGAAGAAGGGACCGTGGCGCACGGCCCCTGGCGACAGCGAATCACCCTCCTTGATGACGTTCCTGCGCGGCCCGAAGGATGCGTACGCGGTGCATTTCAGGTCCCAGGGGCAGAGTTGGGTGATCACCGGGTTCGAGCCGGTGTCACCGTCAACCGAGTAAGCGTGTGAACCGTTGCCGAGTTGAGGCGCTCCGTTTGGGAGTGTGGATCGTGGCCCTGCTCGCGGTGTGCGCGAGCGCACGCCCTGCCCAAGCGATGGACGAATGCGCGCCGTGCCGCGATGCCGCGCGCTCGCACGTCGAGTATCGCGTGACGCTGGGGCTGGCCAGTCGCGATCTGGTGACGCGTGCCGTGGGTCGCGCAGGGGTCGAAGCGAAGGCCGCATTCCTCGCGCGCTGCACACTCGACACCACGACGTTCACGCCACGCGCGTACTGCACCGCCTATGGCGCCGACACGATCCAGGCCTGGCGCGCCGCGGTGACGAGACTCGGAGCGGCATCGGACGCCATGAGTGATTCGGCGGGCCTGTTGGGGATCGCCACGCTGGCGGCGTTCGATCGTTCACTGCGCCATCCCGACCAACCCATCACCCGCGTGCGCGGCTGGCTCAAGCAGACCGGGCACGGCGTCCAGTTCGTCGGTTGTGAGCCCAGCGTTTACGTGACGGGGTCTGGTGCCGACTCGCTGGCGAGTGGTCCCGGCGCTGACGTCTGGGTGCAGGGTTACTGCCGGGGCGCCGACAGCCTCGAATGGTTGGGCGGGCATGCGATGGGCCGCGATCGCATCGACCTGTTTGTGATGGGTAACTGCCCGTTCGCGCACCGGCTCGAGGCCCAGATGGTGCAAGACATGGCGAAGTTGGCACCCGGCGCCGTCCCGGAAATCGCGGTCCACTACCTGCTCCACTGGGAGGATGACGGCATGGTGCGCCGCGCCGGATCCGCCCACGGAGAGCCCGAACGCCGGGAGGATGCCGTTCAAATCCTGATTCGCGATCGCCACCCCCAGGTGTTCTGGCGCTACCTCGAGTTGCGGTCGAAAGCCGACGTTTCGTGGGAATTGCTGGCGAAACGCGCGGGACTCGATTGGCCGGCGATCACCGCCATCCGCAACCAGGTTGCCGGTGGGCTCGACGACGTATTGATGACGGAGCATAGGTTCAACACTGCCAACTTCCCGCGCGTGGGTGGCAGCCCGACCGTGTTCTGGCGTGGACTCCAGGTCGCCAGCATCGCGGAAGTACCCGGCTTCACGGCACCCATGAATGAGAAGGAAAAGTGTGAGGGCTCGGGGCCTGAGGAGACGCCGACGCGATGATTGCTATAATCGCGATGCTCGCCTCCCTGGTCATGCCGCTGACCGCGACAGCCGGCGCGGATCCCCGCCCGGCGGCAGCGGCGATCGCCGCGACCCGAGCCCCGGCGATGCGGCTAGCGGACGACGGTGTGGTCATCGATGCCGGGACCATGGGCGAGCTGAAGCTGGGCTATCCCTCACCGGGCGCGAGCCAGGTGCGCACGCATGCGCTGCTCGAAAAGCACCTCGCCGGCCGCACCGCAACCCTGGTCTATGAAGGCGGCGGCCGGATCGAGTTGTCGCTCGGTCAGGACGGGATGATCGCCATGTCCGCCTCGTCCATGCCCGCGGATGTAGGCGTGATCAGTGTCGCCATGGTGCTCGACTTCGGCTTCAGCGCGGGTGGTACGTGGCGGATCGACGATGCGGAGGCGCTGCCGTTTCCCGCGACGGTGCCCAAGAACCCGAATTTCTACCAGGGCAACGCGCATCGATTGTTGCTGCAGAACGCTGACGGCGAGACGATCACCTTTAAATTTCCCGGTCTGGGCTACGCGCAACTGCAAGACAACCGCGCATGGAACTGGAAGACCTACGAGTGGTCGTTCGTGATTCCATGCGGGCCCGGCACATCACCGCTCCGCTACCGTGTGAGTCTGGGCGGCTTGGTGAAGTCCAGAGTGGTGGCGGACGAGTTCGGCCAAAGCGCCACCGGGAACTACCCGGGCAAGGTCACCTCACTCGCCGAGCTACGCGCCGACGTCGCGTCCGAGGCCCGCTGGCTCGCCTCGCTCAAACCCCCCGCGCGCGATGCCTATGGCGGATTGCCGGGTGGCGGCTCCACGCTCGGGCTCACCGCGTCCGGCTTCTTCCACATCCAGCACCGCGGCGTGAAATCGTATCTCGTCGATCCATTGGGCAACGCGTTCTTCCATTTGGGCATCTGCGCGTTCGGACCCGCGGACGACTTCACGTACGTCACAGGCCGCGAGCGCAGCTTCCGCTGGATTCCCTCGCCTGACGACAGCCTGTTCGGTTCCGCGTTCCTGCGCTCTTACCCGACCTCGTTCTCGTTCCATCTCGCCAATCGCATCCGCAAAACCGGAACGCCGTTCGCGCTCGACGAATACCTCCGCACGATGATTGCCCGCGGCCGCGCGTGGGGCTTCAACTCATGCGGGGCGTTCTCCGCCGCGTTCGAGCCGGCGGAGCGCCACGCCGGCTGGCCCTACGTGGCGACGCTTCCATTCTCGTCATGGCAGGGCATGCGCGATCTGCCGGGCGTCGCGGGGGTGTGGGATCCATTCGACGGACGCAACCGTGTCCTCGCGGATTCGCTGCTTTCGGTTTTCGTGACGCCGCATGCCGATGACCCCCTGCTAATCGGTTACTACATCGCGAACGAGCCTGAGTTCGAGAATCTGTCGAGGGTACTGCCGGCCCTCGATGCGTCCTTCGCCTGCAAGCGGGAGTTCGTCGATGGGCTGCGCCGCGAGTACGCGACCCTCGGAGCGTTCAATCGGGCGTGGAACATGCGCTTGCGATCCTTCGACGAGCTCGCGGGCCGTGGGCTCGCCGCCACGACCTCCGTGGCGCGTCGCGACGTGGAGGGGTTTGCCGGCCGGTTCCTCGACCAGTACTTCAGCACGGTGAGCAGCGCCTTCCGGCGCCACGACGCGAACCACCTGTTGCTCGGCAACCGCTTCAAGCCCACGACGATCGCCAAGGACGACCGGCTCATCCGCACCTGCGGCAAGTACGTCGACGTGTTCTCGATCAATTACTACGCGAGCCGGATCGACTCGCGCGTGCTCGATCGCGTGCACCGGGTGAGCGGGGCGAGGCCGCTGTTGCTGAGCGAGTTCTACTTTGCTTCCCCGTCCGACAGCCGCTTGCCGGGAGGCGGGCCCGAAGTGGCCAGTCAGGCCGCGCGCGGCCGCGCCTATCGCGCCTATGTCGAGCAGGCAGCGGTGCTGGGTTACGTGGTGGGAACCGAGTGGTTCACGCTCGTCGACCAGTCGCTCACGGGGCGCTACTTCGAACGGTACAACGGCCAGAACTCGAACACCGGCCTGATCAGCGTGGCGGACAGGCCGTGGCGCGCGATGATCGAGCAGATGATCCCCACGAACTACGGGATCTACGACGTGCTGCTTGGCAAACGCCGCGCGATGCCGTAGCGCTTCAGCCGCACCTGCTGTCGCGGGAGCGCCGTGCGCCGTCGCAAGGCCAAAGCTTCCGCGGCTCAGTCCTGGTTGAGCGCCTTGGCCAGGGCCGACTCGATATCAGCCACGGTGTGCTTGGTCAGGTCCTTCCCGAGTTCATGCCGGACGGCGCCAAGTACGGCGGGGGACATCGCCTTGCGCAGCGTGCCGAGCGCGATGGGGGGAGCCACGACGATCAAGTGTTCGTACGCATCGGCGCGAAGGTCCTCGGCCATGTCATCGGCGAGGCGCTGGAGGAAACGGTCCTCAGCGATGCGGTGCCAGTCCGGCGATTCCACGGAGGAGCGGTTGCCGAAAGAATCGTTCATGCGGCCCGGCTTGTCGCTGCCCTGCTCGCGGGTGGGCGGATTCTCCTCACCATAGGAGCGCTCCAACTTCAGGTTCGGCGAGTGGTTATCGCCGGCATTGTGAAACACCAGCGCCTTTCCCCCGTCGGCGACGAGTACTCGGGTTCCGCTCATAAGGTGTTTCATGAAGCCCCCACTGGCGGACCTTGCCACTCATCGCCCGGGCAGTCCGACCCGCGGCGAATTCCAACTGGCCCATCGCTCCCACTGAAGGGATGCTACACCTGCTGGAGGAAAGCGAACAGCGCGCGGAGGTGCGAGCGAGGGCCAATCCGGCCGGGGTCAGAATCCTGCCCGAACCGCGTGAGCTTTCGCATCTCCGCTGCCGTCAACGGATTTGCCGGACTTGTCGAACAACTCGAGTTTGATCGTGGAGTCGAACGAGCGTCCATCCGCGGACAGTTGGATCTTCTCGCTCAGCACTCCGGAGCCGGCCGGGAGCCAGCCCCCACCCGTGAGCACCGCCTTCACGTTCGCCGGCGGCTGCGTGGTGAAGAACGTGTACCTGGCTTCGAAGGTGTTCGCCTCGGTCTCACGCCACTCCCCGTATGCGGGCGGCACGGGCGGCACACCGTCATAATTCGACGACTCGGTCATCGTGCCACCGGCATTGAACACATAGAGGAACCGGAGGTCCTTGATGGAGGCCAGGGCGCCGTTACTGAATTGCACGTCGCCGCGCCAGGCGCCAATCAGCGCCGCAGGAGCTGCGGCTGGCGCGGGCCCGGAACATCCGGCGAACGCAAGCAGGGTGGAGAGGCCGATCAGGCATAGCGAGATACGGAATGTGCGCATCAATATTCCCTCCGGGACGGCGGTGACCGGCAGGGTAGCACGCGACGCGAACGTATGAGGACCGTCCCTCCAGAGGAGAACGATGGTTCTCGTGCGGGTTCGCGGAGGCGTACCGCGGGAGTCAGGCTGTCTTGGCCTGCTCAGCCGGTTCGCCCATCAACTGGCGAATTGTCGCGAGCAACTCCTCGTTGTTGGCCGGCTTCTGGAAATACGCCTCGGCGCCTGCGGCCAGCATCCGCTCCCGGTTTGTTTCGGGATCGCGAGCGCTGAGTACGACGAACGGCAGCACGCGATTCTGGCTCATGGCCTTGAGCCGCTGGATCACAACGAACCCATCTCCCCCCGGCAGGCCGATGTCGAGCAGCACGAGGTCGGGCTTGTCCCTTCTTGCTAACGCCACGGCCTGCATCCCGTCGTTCGCAAACGCCGTGTCAAAACCCGCAGCACGAAGGCGGATCGCGAGCGCCTGCTGCTGGTCGGCATCGTCATCCACGATCAGAATTCTCTTCCGGCTCATGTCAGGCAGCTCTCTTCCATGACGTGTTTTCCAGGTGCGGGTCGATCATCCCGGCGACCGTCTGGGCAACTTCGGCGTTTCGGTAGTTCCCCCGCCCGTGGGGCAGCGACAGCAAAGTCGTGGTGACTTCCCACACGTAGCCATTCCTGCCGATCTCCTCGGTGGCCGTGAGTTGTTCCTTGATACGACTGGCCAGGATTCCCGCGCCCGCCTCATCCGCTATCGCCACCACCACGATCGTCTCCGACCGGTCGTCTTCACCCAGTCGTGGCAACACGACGTCCATCGAGGGATTGGTGCACGCCTTCACGGTTTGCCACGCCGCACCGACTGGAGATGCACCCGTTTGCGTGATTTCCTGATCGGCCTGAGGGGAGACATGCACGCGCACCACCGCGAGCGTGCCCCGCTCGAGATTCTTGCCGCTCAGCACCGGGGCGAGCAGCGTGGCAAGGTCGAACACCGGAACCGTGAAATGAAACCTGCTGCCTTCCCCCGGTCCGCCTTCGACCCATAGTCGGCCACCCTGCCGCAGGACCAATTCGCGGCAGATGTAGAGCCCGAGCCCCAGGCCCTTGCGACTCCGGTTGGAGCAGTCGTTGACCTGGTAGAGGCGATCAAAGATCCGCTCTTGTTCAGTGGGAGCGATACCGCAGCCCGTATCCTCCACGCTCAGACGCACTGCAGCGGGGTCCCCGGCGTCGACTCGGGCGCGGACCGTCACCGTTCCGCCCTCGGGAGTGAACTTGATGGCGTTCTCCACGAGGTTGACGATCACTTGTCGGAGCCGCCCGGGATCGCCGACGGCCTCCGGGAGAGCCTCGGCAACGTCCGCGTGCAGACGGATGCGCTTTGCCGACGCGACCATCGCCAGGGATGCGGTGACTTCGGTCGCGATATGGCCAAGCCCGATGCGACACCGATCCAGGGCCAGCTTGCCGGTGCCGGCGCGCGTGCTGTCGATCAGGTCGCCGATCATCCGCTGGAGCTGCAACGCGTTCTTGAGCGCGATGTCGAGGAACTCCCGCTGCTGGCCGCTGATCGAGCCGGCGAGGCCATCGAGCAGGATCGACACATACTGATAGATGACCGTCAGTGGCGAGCGCAATTCGTGCGAAACATGTGAGACGAGCTGGTCCCGCAGTTCAAGTTGGTTCCGCTGTTCACTGCGCAGGTCGGTCTCGGCCTGACGCAATGCGCCGACGGTGTGGCGTAATTCCTCGAAGGCGCGCCGCAATTCGAGTTGGTACACCACCTGACGGCCCAGCACACGAAGCGCCTCGAGCTGCCCGGCGTGCAGTTCCCGCGGCGTCCGGTCGATCACGCACAACGAGCCGAGCGCATCGCCGGCGAAAGTCACCAGCGGCGTGCCTGCGTAAAAGCGAATCTTGGGATCCCCAACGACCAGCACATTATCGGCGAAGCGGGCATCCTTCGTGGCATCGGGGACCACGAGCACGTGGCCGGGTTCAAGGATGGCATGCGAGCAGAATGCGGCGTCGCGATGCGTCTCGCGCACATCCAAGCCAACGATCGACTTGAACCACTGGCGTTGTTCGTCCACGAGGCTGATGGCGGAGATCGGCGTGCCACAGATCTGCGACGCGAGCAGCGTGACGTCATCGAAACTCTGCTCGGGCATCGTGTCGAGGATATGGAAGGAGCGCAATGTCGCGAGGCGCCCGCGCTCGTCTTCTGGAATAGCTGCCTGCATTCGTTCGCCTTCGCCGGACCGGAATTGCCTGCCTGTGCAGGGCACATTCGTTCTGGACAAGGTATCGGCCAGTGAGTGGAAAATCCCAACTGGAATCTACCCGTCCAGCGTTCGCTCGAGCACGCCCAGCCAGTTCCTCCAGCACAACTTCTCAATCAACGCCTCGCCATAGCCGTGAGTACGCATCGCGTCGATCAGGCGCGGGAGGCCGGCCACGTCGCCGATGGCTTGCGGGATTGTCGCCCCATCGAAGTCGGAACCGAAGCCGACTCCGCTCTCGCCCAGTTGATCGATCAGGTGGTCGAAATGCCGTACGACCTGGTCGAGCGGCGTGTCGGTGTTGAGCCTGCCGTCGTCGCGCAGGAATGTCGTCGCAAAATTGACCCCCACCATGCCGCCACGCTCGCGGATGGCCGCCAGTTGGCGATCGGTCAGGTTGCGCGAGTGCGGACAGATCGCATGCGCGTTGGAATGGGTGGCGACGAGCGGCGCCGTGCTGGCCGCGGCGACATCCCAGAAGCCCCGCTCGGTCAGGTGCGAGACGTCCACCATGATGCGGAGGCGATTGCATTCACGCACGAGTTGCTTGCCAAGGCCGGTCAACCCCGGCCCGCTGTCGGGTGACGATGGATAGCGAAACGGAACACCGTGACCGAATGCATTGGGACGGCTCCACACCGGGCCGAGCGAGCGCAGTCCTGAATCATGCAAACGCTGCAACATTGCGAACTCGGGATCGATCCCCTCGGCGCCTTCCAGGTGCATCACCGCGGCGAACACGCCCTGCTCCATGCAGTCGCGGACTTGGGAAGTATCCCGGCATACACGTACGCGGCCCTTCGATTCGGTCTCGATGCCTGTCAGCAACGTCGCCATCGCGAGTACTTCGTGCTGCGCGTGCCCAAATTCGAGTTTCAGGGGCAGCGGGACCTCGTAGCGCTCCGCCGTCATCAATTCATTCGCGGACTGCTCGCCGCCTTCGTCCTCGGGTGGAACGAAGATCGCGAATAATCCGCCCGCGAGGCCTCCCTGACGTGCCCGCGGCAGGTCGATGTGGCCGTCCCTGCCTTCGATGAACGAGCGCACCGCATCAGCGCCGCCCGCGAGGTGAAGGCGGAGCAGTACGTCATTATGGCCGTCGAAGACCCGGATGTTCGTGGCTGTCATGCCTCCAGCCTGACATGATTACGGCGCCTGCGGCGAACACGCCTCCGCGAATGCGCTATCATCCGGGCGAGCGCGCCGCGAGCTTTGGGTTCACCAACCGCAATGAGGGGAGTATCTTGACGAAATCCAACCTGCCAGGCATTGCGACCATGCTGGAAGAAGCGCCCTCGGACACGGGAACGAATGACCGTGTCGCGCACCTCGTGCTGAATCCGGAGTGGCCGATCGCGCTGTGCGGCGCCAACGTCAGCGAGCGATTTGGCATGCAAGCTCCGGCGATGGACCGGTGCGTGGATTGCCTGAAGATCGCAGTTACACGTGGGCTCGGCCGGCCGGGCTGGAAGCCCCCCGCCTGACGACGGGCTAGACGAATGGCGGGACGCGCGCGGGTTCGCCGTTGAACGGGAGCCTGTACTTCTCCTCATTGCGCGGCCCGCCCCACTTGTCTTCGTGGTAAGCCTGGTTGCGCTTGAAGCGTTTCCAGAAGCGGTCCGTGGCTTCGCCCTTCAGCGAGTTAAGCGAGCGGCTGTGTTCGTGTTCGAATCGAGCCGACTCCACCACGACGGGCGTATAGCCGAGCTGACTCAGGCGATAGCCCATGCACACGTCTTCCCAGTAGATCGGCCAGAAGGCCGGATCGAACGGGCCGGCCTGCAGGAACGCCGCCTTCTTGAGCAGGAAGAACGAGAACTCGTCCTTGAAGCCGAAGAACATGGCCTCCTTCGATGCCTTAGCGGCGGCCACCATCTCGCGCAGCGTGCCGGGTTCGACGATGACGTCGTCGTTTCCGATGATGATGTAGTCGTTGTACATCGCGAACAGCAGGTTCCAGCACGCCGCCAGCCCGATGTTCGTGGGCATCGTTCCTACCATGACGCCGGGGAGGCCCTCGAGCATCTCTTGCGCGTAGTGCTCAGGGCTCAAGTCGATCACCGTGATGCCGGCCAGTTCGATGTCGCTCTTCAGCGCGGCCTCGACCGCGCGACGCAGCAGCTTCGGCTGATTGTAGGTCGGCAGGCAGTAATGGACGTTCATGCAGCCCTCAAGAACGACGAATAGGCGCTCCACGTCCCCATGTCGTGATAGTCCTCGATGCGGAACGTGTCGTAACCGAACTCGCGCATGGCGGCTTCAAACGCTCGGTCGTACTCGGGGTAATCGCCTTGCATCAGTTCTTGGTCTTTCCAGAACTCGGCAACCCTGGCGCTCCAGAAGACGCAGCCCCACGCCCGCCAGCGTCCCACGCGATCCTTGGGCTTCGTAAGAATGCCGCCCTCGTGAACGAGGCTGAAGCGATGCGGCTCGTCGGTGGCGAATGTCCCGAAGGCGATGTGCGAGCCCGCGGGAATCCTGTCCTCGCACGTCCACATCGTGTCGGGCAACACCAGCAACGCCGCTTCGTCGAGCGGAATCTCACGCCGCAACGCTGCCCACAGGTGCTCATCTTGCTCGGAGCGGACCGACAGCTCCACGGAATAGTTCGACGCGTGTCGCGCCAGGAACTTGGCGTGTGTCGAAGCCTTGTCGGCGTTCGAGATGACCCGCGCGCGGTCTGCTCCCAGCGCATGGCCGCGGCGGATCGCGTCGCTCAGGAGGAACGTGGCCTCGCCGATCGGCAGGAGCTCCTTGTAGATGCCGTCGAAGCGTTCGGCCCGGCCACCGGCGGGCAGGAGCGTCAGCATGGTCATCTCCCATCTAATGCTGGGACGCGCGCGTCCGGCGACGCCGGCTCACAGACGGCCCCAATTCGAGCGATACAGCCGTACGTAGGGGGTTTCGGCGCAGGGGGACCAGCCCTTGAGGGCAAATTGCAATGCCGCCGGGGCCTGCCGGGTGGCGGGCCCGCGCTGGACCCCGCCGGGTCCCGGGCGCGGCCCTGGCCCCGCGTCGCACCCGCCTCTAGCCGCGTGGCTTCATGCGCCACAGGGTCGCTGCGAGCAGGGCGCTCGCGACCGAGCCGCCGATCCATAGCGCAATGGGGCCCGACCAGTCGCGGAAGTGCCGCGAACCATCGGCGAGCACGGTCATGTGGGAGTTGAGGAACATCCCCGACAACTTTTCCTGCACCGCGGCGGCGATGTAGGAGATGAAGCCGATGAATCCCATCGCCATGCCCGCCGCGCGTTTCGAGGACACATCGACGGCCAGCAGACCGCCGAGAACGACGAGGATTCCCGATAGTGTGAAGCCGTAGACGATCATGGCGCCGGTCAGCACGTAGGCATTGCGTGGCCCGAAGAACAACACGAACAGCGCGATGACTTCGACGATGCCGAACAGCAGCGTCGCCGGCGCGCGGCGGCCCTTGAACCACAGGTCGCTCACGAACCCGTACGCGACCGCGCCGAACAATCCCGAGACGGTGTTGATGCCGATGAACGCGGTCGCCGACAGCAACGAGTAGCCGCGCTCCTCCTGCAAATAGAGGACGCCCCAGCTCTTGACGCCATAGCGCGTGATGAACATCAGCGCGCTCGCGAGGGCACAGGTCCACACCGCGGGATTCCGGATGACTTCGAGTTGGGCCGCGCGCGTGGAGGCTGCTGTCTCCTGGTGTGGCTCGCCCCGCCACTCGTGAACCTCGGGCAGGCCGTACGCCTGCGGCCTGTCCCGCAGCACGAACAGCGCCGCGATCGCGATGATCGCGCACGCGATGCCGGGTGCGAGGAAACCCGCGCGCCAGCCGAGGTGGGCGACGATCGTGCCGGTGGCGATGTAGGTCGTCCCTTCGCCGAGGGAGTGCGCGGCGCTCCAGATGCCATAGGCGCGCCCGCGCTCGCGCCCACTGAACCACTGCGTCAGGCTGCGCACGCTTGTCGCGGCACCCACGCCCTGGCTGTAGCCATTCATCACCCACAGCATGCACGCCGCGAGGAACAGCGTATTGAAGCCCATCAGGATATTCAGCACGGCGCTCAAGCCAAGACCGAGCGCGAGGAACCGCGACACGCGCACGCGGTCGGCGAGGATTCCGTTCAGCAGTTTGCCCACCGCGTAGGCACCGAGCAGGCAGGTGCCCAATGTGCCGAGTTGATCCGCGTTGTAGATGTGCGCATCGATCAGCGGCTTCTTCACCACGTCGAGCACGCTGCGTGTCGTGTAGAAGAACGCGTACACGATGGTCAGACCGGACAGGACGCGCGTGCGCGTGGCCTTGTACAGATTGTCCCGCGCCTCGCCCTCGAGGCGAACCGGAGCATCGGGAAGGGGCAGGAGGAATGCGGGAATGCGCATCAGGTCACAATGAATGTGACCGTCGCTCGGAGCAAGAGGTGGT
>JANLOX010000001.1:0-5265 GCA_031366795.1 Candidatus Eiseniibacteriota bacterium
GAACTGTGGCGCGAACCAGTCGTTCACCGTCACGCCGGCTGCATGCAACTCCATCGCGGACGTGCTGGTCGACGGCGTCTCGGTGGGAGCGGTCGCGAACTACACGTTCTCGAACGTTTCAGCGAACCACACGATCGCGGCGAGCTTCATCATCGGAACCCAGACGATCGTGGCGACCGCGGGGGCGGGTGGCTCGATCTCGCCGAGTGGCAGCGTGGTGGTGACGTGCGGGACCAACCAGACGTTCACGATCACGCCGGATGCCTGCCACCATATCGCGGGTGTGCTGGTGGATGGTGGGTCGGTCGGAGCGGTGGCGTCCTACACATTCATCAATGTCACCGCTGCTCACACGATCGCCGCGAGCTTCGCGCTGAATGTCGCGTCGGTCTCGCCGGTCACTGGCCTGAGCGCGACGCAGCTCAAGCTGGGCAACGATACGGATGGCAACACGAAGATCACGATCGCCTTCACTGCGCCGGGTGGTGCCGCGAGCGTCGAAGTCTGGCGCAAGGGGTTCGGCAGTTACCCGACGTACGACAATGGGGGTGGTTCGGTGCCTGCGGTTCCGGGCGCCTACCCGCCGGTGGGTTGGACGCTGACCGGTGTTTCGGCAAGCGGCCAGACCGACGAGCCCTCCGCGCGTGACTTCTACTACTACGCCGCCTACGCCAAAGACGCATGCGGCAACGTGTCGGTAGCCTCGTCCGTCACAGGCGGAACGCTCAACTACCATCTGGGCGACGTGAGCAATGGCATCACGTTGGGCCAGGGCGACAACAAGGTCTCGACAGCCGATGTTTCGCTGCTCGGTGCCCACTACGGGCTTACGGGTGGTGCGCTGGCGGGCTTCGAGTATCTCGATGTCGGTCCGACGACGACGACCAACACCAATGGCCGGCCGACCACGGACTCGAAGACGAATTTCGAGGACCTCGTGATCTTCGCGCTCAACTACACGCCGAGCGTCTCGCTGGTCGCCAAGCTGCCGGTGGCCTCGTCAATCGGTGAGGACGCTGTGACGGTGACAGCGCCCGCAGCGGTCAAGGCGGGCGATGAGTTCGACGTTGCCGTGGACATGGCCGGAGCAGGGGACCTGCAGGCGGTCTCGGTCGCGCTCAAGTGGAACGTGGCGGTAGTGATTCCGGTGGGCATGACGGCGGGCGATTGGGTCACCGAGCGCGGTGGCGTGGTGTTCGCGCCGGCATCAGGTAGCGCGGATGCAGCGCTGCTGGGTGCCGGAATTCAGGGTCTGGCGGGTGCTGGCCGGCTCGCGACGATGCGCTTCCGCGCGATCTCCGGGGGAGACCCTGGAGTCGCGGTGGGCAGCGTGATCGGCCGTGACGGTCTCAACCGGCCGGTGACGGTCGCCATTGGTGCGGCCCAGGCACTGCCTGGTCGCTTCGTGACGACGGGACTCCAGCCGGTGTCGCCAAACCCGTCGCGGGGTAATGCGGCGCTTCGGTACAGCCTTGGGGTTGCAGGTCCGGTGGACTTGGCGATCTACTCGGTGGATGGACGCCGGCTGCGCACTATTTCCCACGGGGTCCAGGCGGCGGGGCAGTACCAGCTCACCTGGAATGGCGCAGATGACCGTGGTTCGGTGCTCAGCTCGGGCGTATACTTTGCTCGCCTCGAAGCACCCGGAGTCCGCAGCACGCGGGTGATTTCGCTGGTCCGCTAGCGGGGGTTCCGCAGTCGTCGAGAGGTGTGATTCAACGTAGTTTCGGAATCAATGCGCCGCGTGCTGGTTCCCGCAGGGAATCCAGCACGCGTTCGTTTGCCTGGGGGGTGTGCGTGCTCAAGTCTTTGAAGATTGCTCTGGTGCTTCTGTGCGCATTGCCCACGTTGGCGTTAGCGCAGGGTGTGAAGGTCGCTTTGCTCCCGGCCGTGCAAACGGTGACGCCCGGAACCGAATTCGTTCTGTCATTCGAGGTGACGCAAGCCGGTTCGCCTTTTAATGGCTTCGACGCCATCATCGGCTATGATCCGGCGGCGCTCATGCTGGTGCAACAGACGCCCATCTCCCTGCAGGAAGGCGCCTACTTTGTGGCGGGTTGCGGGAACCGTTTCCATCACTTCCAGCCCGGCGTCGACCGCGACACGATTTCCGACGTGTTGTTGTGCGCCAACACGTCGCTGACGGGGCCGGGGCAGATCTACAAGCTTCGCTTCAAGGCCTCGAACACGGTGCAGTCGACCACCGTGCGAATCCTCCCGGGGCTGCAGTTCTACAACGCCGGGTTGTTCGTGAACCCCGACAGTTCCACGGACGCCATGATCGGGATCGGCCTTGCCCTCGCCGTACCGCCGCCGCCGGTTTCCTCCGCGGCGCCGAGACTCAAGCTCGTCGCTTTGCCCAATCCGTCGAAGGGCCCGATGAGCTTTCGCATCGAGACCAACCGCGTGGGGTGGCAGCGCCTGCTGATTCTGGACCTGCAGGGCCGCATCGTGCGCCGGCTGAGTGACGGCACCTTCCCCGCGGGCTTGCGATCCGTCGCGTGGGATGGCCGCAGCGACTCGGGATCCGTGGCCGCTCCGGGGCCCTACTTGGCCTCGGTCCGCATGGCCGGGCGCGAGCAAAACATCCGCTTCTCGCTGTTGCGCTAGGAACCGCCGGGGCCTTCCGACCCGGAGCGGTGTCGCGCGGTCCTCTATTTCCATTTGGCCCTGGCCCGTGGCCCGGCATGCGCCGAGTTTGCTGACACTAAATCAAGCAAGCTTGTTGCGGAACATGTCGAGACCTCAACAATAAACTGCTTGCGAATTGTAAAGCATCATGGCTTGATTAGCACGGTCGCGACCTCTTGCCGCGCGCGATTGGCAGCCCCCGTTTCTTGCTGCCCTCAATGCGCATTGGGGACGCGACGCACTTGCCTTACCACCGCTTCGATGCGATCGCAGCGCAGCTGCTGTGTGTCCTTCGCAGACGTGCGAGTCGCTCATGACGTTCATCTCGGATTCATCAGAGTACTGCTGTGTTCCCAGAGATTTAGAGGTGCAATCGCAGTTCGCCCGGTTGACGATTCCCGGATTCGGGTGCGTCGCCGGTCCCCTTGAACCGGAGGCCGAAATGCGCTTCAACATCAGGCGTCTCACGCAACTCTTGCCAGCCTTCGTGCTATTGGGAGCGCTGCTCTTCCCGGTAGTCGGAAGTGCAGCGGAATGGGCAGGACATCAGTCGTCACCGGCGGCGGGATTGACCGAACTTCCCACGTATCCGAACGATATGTCGGCGGCGGGAATCAACGCAGCGTCCAAGAACTCGGCGGATCCTGAGCTGTTCGACAGCTTCTTGCCCACGGACGTCCTTGAGCGCGTGCGCGAGTACGCGAAGGAGACGAAGTCGCTCGGCCTCCAGTCGCGCGGTGGCATCATCAGCGTGAACGGCCTGACGACGAACGTCCTTGCCAACACGAACCATGTCGGCGACGCGATCGGGGAGACCCAGAGCGAAGTCTCCGTGGCGGTGTTCGGCGATACGATCGTCATTGGCTGGAACGACTCCCGGGGTTTCGTCGCCGGCAATACGCTCTCCAGCTACGCGTACTCGACGAACGGCGGCGCTTCATTCATCGATGGCGGCAACGTGCCCCTTGCCGGGGCGGGTGACCAGGCATTCGGCGACACGGGTCTCGATACGGATGAGCAGGGCAACTGGTACCTGGTCAGCATCTATGTGCCCACTGGTGGTGTGAACCAGAACATTTCCGTGCACAACGGCCGCTTCATTGCGGGAGTGCTGACGTGGAATGCCCCGATCCAGGCCCAGATTGGCCTGGCTGCCACGCCGATGGACAAGTGCATGCTTGCCTGCGACCGGTTTACGGGCAACGTCTATGTGGCGTCGACGCACTTCCTGAGCCCCAGCGCGATTGAAATCGCGCGTTCGACGAACAAAGGCGCCACTTGGACGAACCAGACGCTGGACAATGGTTCGCTCCCCACGACCTCGAAGCAGGGTGCCCGGCCGTTCTGCGGACCCAATGGCGAGATCTACGTCGTGTGGGAAAAGGGCGCGAACAGCATCAATTGCCCGGATGGCTCCGGCAATGTGGTGCCTTTCGGTTCCGCGTTGATTGCATTTACCCGCTCGCTTGATCTTGGCGCCACCTATTCTCCGGTCTCGACCGTCTCCACGCTTGTGTCGGGTTTCTTAGCAGCCGGCCCTGGCGACCTTCGCGAGCGTGGGAACGAGTTCCCCGATATCGCGGTGGATCGTTCCAACGGTCCGTTCCGCGGCAACATTTACGTCACGTGGCACACGGCGGCGAGCTGGTCGGCGAACCAATCGGCGGGTCCGGCTCGGGCAGAAGCGGCGGATGCTGCGAATGCAAACCCGGGTGGTGCCGAATTGTTCAACGTCGGCGACGACGTGACGGGAACGATCACAACCACCGGTGACCTGGACTACTGGCAGTTCAGCGCCGTGCAGGGCCAGGCGTACTTGTTCGATCTCGCCCCACAAGGCTTTGTTTGTGGGGTCTCCAGCACGACCAAGAGCATGCGGATGCGGATGTATGCCACCCAGAGCCCATACCCGAATCCCACGGGATTCCCGGACACTCTGCTTGCCGCTTCGGCGCAGACTTCGTTCCTCGACCGCATTGTGTGGACGGCGCCCAAAACCGGCAGCTTCCTGCTCAGGTTGCAGCGCTCGGCCGGAACGGCGCCTTTTACCTACTCCCTTAAGGTGCGCCCGCTCACGTTCAATGGTGGTGAGCCTTCGCGCGATGCCCGCGACGTTGTCGTGAGCCGCTCCTCGAATCAGGGCACGAGCTGGACGACTCCGGTGCGTGTAAATGATGACGCGCCTGGGCTGGAGAACAACCGGCCGTTCGTTTCCGTGGACGGCAAGGGTCGTGTCGGAATTTTCTGGCACGATCATCGTGATGCCGGCTTGGGTGCGAACGCGGCGTTGACTTCGGTTTACGGATCGCTTTCGCGCGACGGTGGTGCGACCTGGTCGCCCAACTTCGAAACCACCGACCAGATGTCCTTCTTCTCATTCAACACTCTGGCCGTGCCGAACCTGGGAGATTACAACCAGTCGGCGGCTTACGGCGACAAGACCTGGCCGGCGTGGACGGATCAGCGTACTTCGCTCGGCGAGGTTCGTAACCCAGGCGCCAACACCTTCTCAGCAGGGCTTGGACCCGAGGTCTACACGACGGGAATGAAGTGGGCGATGACGCTGAGCTGTGCGGGCGACCAGTCCGTGCTACCCGGCCAGGCGCTCGGCTTGAACTACACGATCACCAACAC
>JANLOX010000009.1:0-13079 GCA_031366795.1 Candidatus Eiseniibacteriota bacterium
GCGCGACGATGCCAGCACTTCGGACCTGTTCTTCCAGACGTCCGATGCGACGTGGCAGGCCTACAACGGCTATGGCGGCAACAGCCTCTACACCGGCACCGCTCCGTTCCCCAACGGTCACGCGGCGAAGGTCAGCTACAATCGCCCGTTCTCGACGCGCGCCGGTGGCGCGGGCGGAGGTGCTGCCGAGGACTGGGTGTTCAACGCCGAGTACCCGATGGTGCGTTTCCTCGAGGCCAACGGCTACAACGTGACTTACACCACGGATGTCGACACCGACCGCAGCGGCAACCTGATCACGAACCACAAAGTATTCATGTCGGTGGGCCACGACGAGTACTGGTCGGCGGGCGCGCGCAACAACGTGACGGCGGCGCGTAACGCCGGCGTACACCTGGCGTTCTTCAGCGGCAACGAGATCTATTGGAAAACGCGTTACGAGAACAGCATCGCGGGGACTTCGACGTCCTACCGCACGCTGGTCTGCTACAAGGAAGGCACGCTCGGCGAAAACGTCTGCAACACCAAGTGCGACCCGCTTTCCACGAGCTGGACCGGCCTGTGGCGCAGCGGCTGCTCGAACACGCCGCCGGCCGATGGCTGCGCTCCTGAAAACGCGCTGTCGGGGCAGATCAGCTGGGACGGCACTATCGGCACCATGCAGGTGCCCGACACGTACAAGAGCCTGCGCTTCTGGCGGAACACCACGGTCGCCGCACTCGGCGCGGGCCAAACCGAGACGCTGACCCCGAACACGCTCGGCTACGAGTGGGACTGGGAACAGTATCCCGTCAGCTATCCCTCCGGGCGCATGCAGTTGTCGGGCACGCTGCTCAACAACCGCGTGCATCATTTGTCGCTGTATCGCGCGAGCAGTGGCGCACTGGTGTTCGGCGCCGGCACCGTGCAGTGGTCGTGGGGGCTCGATGGCACGCACGACCGTGGCGGCAGCACGCCCAGCGCTTCAATGCGCCAGGCCACCGTGAACCTGTTCGCCGACATGGGCGTCCAGCCGGCCACACTGGTGGCGGGGCTGGCGCCCGCGACGATCTCCACCGATCACATCGGTCCCACGACCGTGATCACCTCACCGATCAACGGCGCGCAGGTCGCGAGCGGCTCTGCCGTCGTGATCACCGGCACCGCCACCGATGCCGGCGGCTCGGTCGCCGGTGTCGAAGTATCGTTCGATGGCGGCACGACGTGGCACCGCGCGGCGGGTTTGGCAGGGTGGAGCTACACGTGGTCGCCCGTGGCCACCGGCCCCGTGACGATCAAGTCACGCGGTTTCGACGACAGCGGCAACATGGAAGGCGTGGGCGAGGGCGGCACGGCGAATGTCGTCAGTGTCAACGTGGTCGCGTCGAGCTGCCCGTGCTCGATCTGGAATTCCGCGGCGGTGCCGACGACGCTCGAGGACTCGGACAACGTTCCGGTCGAGCTCGGCGTCAAGCTGCGCGCCTCGACCGCGGGCTTCATCACCGCGCTGCGCTACTACAAGAGCGCCGGCAACACGGGTACGCACATCGGCAGCCTGTGGAGTGCGGCGGGATCACTGCTGTCGCAGGCCACCTACACCGGTGAGACCGCATCGGGCTGGCAGCAGGTCACGTTGAATGCGCCGTTCGCGGTGGCGGCCAACACCACCTACATCGTGTCCTACCACACCATGGTGGGCCGCTATTCGTCGGACAACGGCTACTTCGGCAGCTCCGTCGGCGGGGTACCGCTGCGGGCACTCGCCGATGGCGAGGACGGCGGTAACGGCGTCTACGCCTACTCGACGCCAGTCACCTTCCCGAACCAAACTTTCGGCGCGACGAACTACTGGGTCGACGCCGTGTTTACCACCACGACCACGCCCGACCAAACGCCGCCGACCGTGCTGTTGCAGTCGCCGGCCAACGGGACATCGGGCGTGCCCACGGGCACCAGTGTCTCGGCCACGTTCAGCGAAGCGGTGCTCGCCACTTCGGTGGGCAGCAGCACGTTTGAATTGCGCGACAATAACAATGCGCTGGTCGCCGCCTCGGTCAGTTATGACGCCCTGGCGCGCACCGCCCTGCTGACACCCGCGAGTCCGCTTGCGTACTCGACGGTCTACAGCGCGCGCCTCAAGGGCGGCGGCGTCGACCCGCGCATCAAGGATCTCGCGGGCAACGCATTGGCGGCCGATGTCACCTGGTCGTTCACCACCACGGCGCCGCCGCCGCCACCGCCGACGGATGGCCCCGGCGGCCCGATCCTCGTGATCAGCAAGACCACGAATCCGTTCAGCCGCTACTACGCTGAAATCCTGCGCGCCGAAGGCCTCAATGCGTTCTCGGCGATGGATGTCTCGCTCGTCGACGCCTTGGTGCTGGCCAACTACGATGTGGTGATTCTCGGCGAGATGCCGCTGTCGGGCGCGCAGGTGACGATGCTCACCGATTGGACGAACGCCGGCGGCACACTGGTCGCGATGCGCCCGGATGCGCAGTTGGCGCCGTTGCTGGGGCTGACGCCCGTGGGCACCGCATTGTCGAACGCCTATCTCGGAGTGAACACGGCGCAAGGCGCGGGCGTGGGCA
Source organism: Candidatus Eiseniibacteriota bacterium (assembly GCA_031366795.1). Taxonomy (GTDB): domain Bacteria; phylum Eisenbacteria; class RBG-16-71-46; order RBG-16-71-46; family RBG-16-71-46; genus JANLWK01. The sequence continues at coordinate 2,571 of JANLOX010000009.1, forward strand.
TCACCGCGCAGACCATGCAATACCACGGCGCGGCCGACCGCTACGCGCTCAACGGCGCGACGAGTCTCGCCACGCTGTACGCAACGGCCGCGGCCGCCACGGCGAATCCCGCGGTCACCACGCGCAGCGTCGGCACCAATGGTGGTCTTGCGATCGCGTGGAGCTACGACCTCGCGCGCTCGGTGATCTACACGCGCCAGGGCAATCCCGCATGGTCGGGGCAGAAGCGCGACGGCCAGAGCGAGCCGATCCGCTCGGACGACCTGTTCTATGGCAACGCCACATTCGATCCGCAGCCCGACTGGGTGGACTTCAACAAGATCGCCATCCCGCAGGCCGACGAACAGCAGCGGCTGCTCGCCAACGTGATCCTCGAAGGCAACCTGCACCGCAAGCCGCTGCCGAGATTCTGGTACCTGCCGAAGGGCCTGAAGGCTGCGGTCGTCATGAGTGGCGACGACCATGGCGACACCGGCATGGCGCCGCGCTTCGACATCTACACCAACCAGAGCCCCGCGGCGTGTTCGACCGATGACTGGGAATGTGTGCGCGCGACCGGCTACGAATACCTGAGCACGCACTTCCTGAATTCCGACGCGCAGTTCTACAACAACTTGGGCTTCGAGGTGGCGCTACACATCAACACCGGTTGCGTGCGCACCACCAAGGCGCAGTACGACTCGATCGTCACTGCCCAGCTCGCGCAGTTCGCCGCGGCGTTCCCGGGGATCCCCGCGCCCCAGACCAACCGCAACCACTGCATCGCCTGGAACGACTGGAGTTCGGTCGCCGAAGTGGAAGCGGCGCACGGCATCCGCTTCGACACCAACTACTACTACTGGCCGGCCGCCTGGGTGCAGGACCGCCCCGGCTTGTTCACCGGCTCGGGTTTCCCCATGCGCTTCGCCCAGTCGGACGGCACGCTGATCGACTGTTACCAGGCGGTGACGCAGATGCCCGACGAGGCCTCGCTTACGTTCCCAACGTTCTGTGACGTGCTGCTGGATCGCGCCCTCGGGGCCGAGGGCTACTACGGCGTGTTCACCGCCAACATGCACTTCGATACGTGGCCGAGCCCCGGCTCGGATGCCATCGTCGCGTCGGCGCTGGCGCGCGGCATCCCCGTGGTTTCGTCCAAGCAGATGCTCGACTGGATGGATGGCCGCAACGGTTCCTCGTTCGGCAACCTGTCGTGGAGCGCCAACGCCCTGAGCTTCACCATCGCGACGGTCACCGGTGCGCGCAACCTGCGCGCCATGCTGCCGATGACCGCTGCGAACGGCCGGCTGTCCACGTTGAGCCGCAACGGGGGAGCGGTGGCCTTCACCGCGCAGACCATCAAGGGCATCGAGTACGCGTTCTTCCCCGCGGATCCCGGTAGTTGGCTCGCCTCGTATGTCGCCGACACCACGCCGCCGGTGATCAGCGCGGTGAGTGCGGCGCCACATGGCGATGGCAGTACCACGATCACGTGGACGACGAACGAGGCGGCGAACTCGCGCGTCGACTATGGCGTCTCGGCCTTGGGCCTGAGCCTCAACGCCAGCGCCGCGACGCTCGTCACGAGCCACACCGTCACGCTGACGGGACTCTCACCGAGCAACACCTACTACTACCGCGTCACCTCCGCCGACATCTCCACCAACTCCGCGACCGAGCCGCCGCTCGCATCCTCGCCGCTCAGCTTCACCCTGCCGGCTGCGCCCTGTTTCTCAGATGCGACGGACGCGAACTTCGCCGCCGGCACGCAGAGCAACACCGTCGTCGTGAACAATGGCGATGGCGAAGTCATCCTGGCGCCTGCATTGGGCAACGAGTTCTCGGGCACCACGCTGCCGGCGGATTGGGTGAGTAACCAGTGGAGCGATGGACTGCCGGGTGGAGCGACGGTCGCCAGTGGCGGCGTCTCGGTCGCGGGCGCGCGGCTGACGACCGTGAGCCTCACGGGGTACAGCGCGGGGCGCGTGCTGGAATTCTCGGGCACCTTCGGCGCGGCCGCCTTCCAGCACGTGGGCTTCGGCACCGGCGACAACACGATGGGCATCGCGGGCATGTTCGGCGCCTCGGCGCAGTCGTGGGCGATCTTCAGCACGGGTGCGACCGCAGGGCCGAGTCTCTACGCGCGCCTCAATCCCGGCGGCGACGTGAACTTGGGCTCGGGCTACGTCGGCTCTGCGCACCGCTACCGCATCGAATGGCGCGCCGACAGCGTCGTGTTCATGATCGATGGTGCCAGCGTCAACCGCCGCGCAGCGACCTTGACGAACCCGATGCGGCCGGGCGTCAGCGCGCTGCCCACAAGCCCGGCCATCAACATCGATTGGCTGCGTCTGTCGCCCTACGCGGCGAGCGGCACGTTCGCCTCGCGTGTGTACGACGCCGGCGCGAGCACCGCGTGGAACGCATTGAGTTGGACAGCACAGACGCCCGCGGGCACGGATCTCGCGATGGCCTATCGCGTCGGGCCCACCGCAGTGCCCGATGGCAGCTGGGGAGCCTACGTTCCGGTCGCCGCGTCGGGCGGTGCCGTCGGCGTGACCTCGCGCTACATCCAGTACCGCGCCAGCCTCGCCACGACCGATGCGTCGCGCACGCCGGTCCTGCTCGATGTCGCGTTCACGTGCTGCGCCGACGTCACGCCGCCGGCCGCCATCACGGATCTCGCGGCGCAGCGGCTGGCAAGCGATACCAATGGCGACGGCACGCGGCAAGTGCGCCTGACCTTCACGCCGCCCGGTGACGCAACCTCGGTCGAAGTTTATCGCGCGAGCTTCGGCAACTACCCGGATTACGATGACGCTCCCAACGCCGGTTCGGTGCCGCCCGTGCCCTCGTATCCGCCGGCGGCAAACCGCTGGACGCTCACCGGCGTCACCGCGAGCAATCAATCGGACGAAGTCCCGGCGCGCGACGAGTATTACTACGTCGCGTTCTCGAAGGATGGCTGCGGCAACATCTCGAGCGTCTCGAATCTCACGCCCGGCACGCTCAACTACGTGCTCGGCGACGTGCACGATGGGCAGCCCGGCCATGAGTGCGTGGGCAACAACGTCGTGTTCACCGAGGACATGAGCATGCTCGGCGCGAACTATGGCGCGATCCTCGGTGTGCAGGATCCGCTCAGCTGCCTCGACATCGGCCCCACGCTCACCGGCGCCACGGATTCGCGTCCGCTGACCGACAACGTCATCGACTTCGAGGACCTGATCGTGATGGCGCTCAATTTCAGCCCGACGCCGCTCGCCGCGACAGGACGCCCCGTGACCCCCGCGCGCGCGCAATCGTCGGCTGCAGACGCAGCGTGGATCGAAGCGCCTGACGCGGTGGATGTGGACGAGGAATTTGTGGTGCGGCTGCTGCTGACCGCGAACGGCGACGTGCGTGGCGTCTCGGCGCAACTGGCTTGGGACCATTCGATCGCCGAAGCGCTGGACGTGGCGCCCGGCGACCTCGCGAGCGGCGGGGCGATGCTGCTCAGCCGCGCTCCGGGCAACGTCGACATCGTGCGGCTGGGGAGCGGCTTCTCGGGCTCGGGCACGCTGGCCGAGGTGCGGTTCCGTGCCTTGAGCGCCGGCAACCCGCGCGCGCGGCTCGGCACGTTGACCGCTCGCGATGCCGCAAACCGGACCATCGTGCTCGGTTCGCCGCTCGCGGCGCCGCTGCCTGATGTCCCGGGCCGCACGCAACTCGGCATCATCGCGCCGAACCCGTTCCGCGCGCAGCTGGCGATCCAACTCGCCAACGCCCACGCGCAACGGGTGAGGCTGCGCGTCTACGACCTGAGCGGACGCCTCGTGCGACGCCTGGTCGATGGCGACGAGCCCGCGGGGAGGCGGCTCGTGACCTGGGATGGCCGCGACACACAGGGCCACCTCGCCGCAGCCGGCGTCTACATCGTGCGGCTCGAAGCAAGCGAAGTGCAGATGAGCCGGAGAGTGCAGCTGCTGCGGTGACGGAGTTCGAGCCTGCCTCCATGAATGGTCTGCTATCGCGCTTCACACGATTGCCGCGGTATTCGCCAATTCCAGTGCTCTGACCGGCGACTTCCGTACGACCGCCCCGCGGCGGTATCGTGGATGTCCGCGGTGGTCGCCGAGGGCGGGAGGGTGCGAACATGCTGAGGGACGAGATCATCGATCGACTTCGCAGCTCCCGGGCCGAACTGGACGCCCTCGGGGTCCGCACGCTCGACCTGTTCGGTTCGGTGGCCCGCGGCGATGAGCGGCCCGATAGCGACATCGACCTCATTGTCGAGTTCGCCCGGCCCGTTGGCCTGTTCGAGATCACCCGGCTTCGCCTGCGCCTCGAACAACTCCTCGGGCGTAAGGTCGACCTGGTACCGCGCGACGGGCTGAAGCCACGCATCCGTGATCGGGTGCTGGGGGAGTCGGTGCGTGCCGCCTAGGCGCTGGCGACAACGGATCGAAGACATCATCGAGGCGGCCGCGCGCATCGCCCAGGTCACCGCCGGGCGTGACGAGTCCGGGTTCTGCGCCGACCGAATGGCGGTCGACGCGGTTTGCATGAACCTCATCGTCATCGGCGAGGCGTCACGCCACGTTCCAGACGACATCGCGCAGGCTCACCCCGCGCTCCCGTGGGCGGAAATGCGCGACATGCGTAACCTCATCGCGCACGAGTACTTTGGCATCAGCCCGCAGATCGTGTGGCGGACCGCCATGGTGCACGTGCCCGGGATCGTTCCGCTGCTCGAGACCCTGCTCGACTCTGTCGAGCCGGAGTAACAGCCAGCGGAGTTCGGTCCCCGGCCGGTTTGTACGGCACGGTTCGCAGCTCGTGAGCGATGCGACCCGAAGCTCGTTCGATCTACCGCGAAGCGCGGACGTGCGCGTCGCGCTGCTCGACATCGCCGGCCGCGAAGTCGACGTGCCGGCCCGAGGCGGCTACGAGCCGCGATCTGATCAGCCGTCCTGCGCCACCTCGCGCGCATCCGCACCCACGTTTGGGCTGCCGCGCCCAGTTCCTCGCCATCGCCTCACGCACGCCCGCGTAATCGCTTGAATTCCCATGCATTCCCGCGCGGCCCGGCGATTGCGATGTGTTCTCAGTGGGACCCGCACCCCCTTGCCGCGTGTCCCACAGAGGGAGTTGGTATGCGTGCGAGGTTGGGTCGTGTGGTTTCGCGGGTGCGCGGGACTTCCGTCACGGCGTCACCTGAAGCATGGCTGCGCCCGAGCGGCACCCTTGCCCTGCTCGTTCTCGCGACCGCCGGGACCCTCGCGACCATCGCCAGCCCTGCGCATGCGGCCCCGCAGCACTTTCCCAGCGCGCCGCGGCCAGCATTCCTCGAATCCGTCCCGCCTGCGCCGCACACCATCTTTGCGCCGGGGGATACCGTCGCCGATTCGCTCCAGAATGATGGCCAGCCCATCGAAGTCGGCATGAAGTTCCGCGCCGAATCCGCTGGTGTGGTGAGCGGGACGCGCTTCTACAAACAGCCGGGCAATGGCGGTGTGCACGTCGGCCACCTGTGGTCTGCAACCGGCGCGCTGCTCGCGGAAGCGGCCTTCGACAACGAGACCGCCGCAGGCTGGCAGACCGCGACGTTCGCGATTCCCGTCGCGATCGCGGCGGGTACGACCTGCACGATTTCGTGCTTCAGCGCGGACGGGAATTACTCGCAGACCCCGTACTTCTTCACCTCCGCGATTGCGCAGGGGCCGCTCACCGCGCTCGCGAATGACGTAGCGCTGGGCAACGGCGTCTACGCCTACACGAACTCGCCCGCGTTCCCCGCGCTGAGCTGGGAAGCCTGCAATTATTGGGTGGACGTGCTGTTCTACTCGCCGCAGGCACCGATGGTCCTGCTGACCGCGCCCCTGGCGGGCGAAACCGCTGCTCCGGTGCCTTTCGACATCAGCGCGCGCATGAGCGCCGCGCTGGATCCCACCTCGCTCAATGCCACCACCTGCGAACTCCGCGACTCGCGCGGCGCCCGCGTGCCCGCGGGCGTCTCGTTCGATTCGACGGCCCGCACCATCGTGTTGCACCCCATTTCACCGCTGGCCGTCTCGAGCGTCTACACCGCGCGCCTGCGCGGGGGCTCCAGCGGTTCCGTGATCCGCGGGATCAACAACGTCGCCCTGCCCGATGATTTCAGCTGGTCCTTCACCACCGCACCCACCGCGCGTCCCGAACCGCGCGGCTGGGTCGCGGGGGACCCGCACGTACACCGCAGTTGCGGCGGTACGCCGGTGAGCTTGGCCACGATTCATGGCACCATGGTCGCGCAGGATATTGATATCGTCGCGTTGCTTGCCGATATGGGCAATGGCGAAGTCCAGGGTGCGCAGGCCGATCTGCCGCAGGTCAACGACTTCGACGCCCCGGTCTCGACGCCGGGCCGCATCGTGCACTGGGATTCCGAATGGCACTGGGACGCCGTGTATTCGCAGTACTCGCACCAAGCGCTGGGCGGGCACATTCTGGGCTTAAGCTTGAGCGAGGCGCACACCATCTGGGACGAGGCGACCGGGCCGATCATCGCGTGGGCGCACGAACAGGGCGGGATCGCCGGCTTCGCGCATCTTCAGTACCTCGACGACGGCATTCCGCAGACGCTGAGCTGCTGCGCGCCGATCGAGTACCCGGTCGAAGTGGCATTGGGTTCCGCCGACTTCATCTCGGAAGACGTCAACGGCAGCGATACCGCGATCCATCACTGGTACCGCCTGCTCAATTGCGGTTTCCGTCCGGGGTTCGCCGCGGGTTCCGACTTCCCGTGCGAGTCCTCGATCGGCCGCCTGATCACCTATGCCGAAACGCCTGGAGGCGCCAACGATTACAAGGGTTGGATCAACGCCATCGCCCACGGCCGCACGGTGATTTCACGCAATGGCCGCAATGAATTCTTGGCGCTGCGGGTCAATGGTTCGGCGACCCCGGGCGATGACGTGGGCCTTTCCGGCGCAGGCTCCGTGCAGGTCTCGGCGGCCTGGACCTCGCGCCAGTCGCTGTCGCGCACGGTCGAACTGGTGTGCAACGGCGTGGTGGTGGCGAGCAAGTCGTGCCACGCAGCACCTGGCGCTCCCGACAGCATCACGGCCACGGTGCCGTTCCTGCGCAGCGGCTGGTTGTGCGCGCGCGTGATGGGTCCCGATGGCCACGAGGTTCACACCGGCGCGGTCTACGTCACGGTGGCCGGCGCTGCGGTGCGGGCGAGTGCGAGTGACGCCCAGTTCTACGTGCAATGGCTCGACCAGCTGATTCTCAAGACCTCCGCAGGCGGGGAGTGGAATGGTTACTTCGAGACGAGCCTCGAGGCGACGCAGGCCCGCTACCAGGCCGCGCGCGCAGTGTTCCGGCAGATCGCGGCCGAGGCGGGTTCGCCACTGGCTGTGGCGCTGCCGGCGTCGGCTCCCGAGGTATTGCGCATGGGGGCGATTCACCCTAATCCCAGCCGCGGCACCCTCGAGATCCCCTTCAGCCTCCCGCGTGGCGGCCAAGTCCGCCTCGCACTGTTCGACCTCGCGGGCCGGAGCGTGCGCCGCCTGCTGGACCAGCGCGAAGCCGCCGGTGCGCACCGGGTGACGTGGGATGGCCTGACGGAGGCCGGTCAGCCTTCCAACGCCGGCGTTTACCTCGTGCGCTGCGAGTCAGGCGGGCAGATCGAAACACGCAGAATCCAGCTATTGCGCTGAGCATCGCAATGCCCGAATCGCGGCCAGCTTACCCATCGCGCGGTGGATCCCCCGGGAGTGGGGGGAATGCTCCAGCGCCTGCGGTTGTCGACCCACTTTTCCAATCGGAGCAAGGCGGGGATTCGATGACTTGGAGCGTTGGCCCGGATTCGCAGCGAAATCGACGATGCAGCTTGAGTGGTCCCATCGGTCCAACCCCCGGCCCTGGGCCGCCCTGCTGCCCGTAATGCCTTGGACCGCATCGGCTTGGACGAGCCGGTGCGGACCGCACGGCGGGCGTTGCAGGTTTCCGCGTGCCAGCCGCCGAAGCGGAATCCGGAGCTTCCGGCCCGCAGGCTGCCGAAACGGAACGGATCATGCGTGAGTCAATTGCTGTACGGCTGACGGATTCGGTGCTGTTTGCGATTGACCACGCTGTGAACGAGGAGCATAACTTGCGCGTCCCGGAACTATTCCTGAACTCCAAGATCGCCGGCGAAGCCGCCGCGTCTTCCGGGGCCCAGTCTTTCGGCCACCAGGCTTGCCATTTCCTCGCTCCGGCGGTCGTTTTACCCCTCCACTGCGCTGCATCCCTGGGAGACTCAACGATGAGGTGTGATTCGGATCCCTGTGCCCGGCGGCACCGATCTGACTCGATGCATGCACGGTCTTGGCTCAAGGCCGTGGTGCTCGCGTTTGCGATTCTTCTTGTGGGTGCAAGTCAGGCCGTCGCCCAGAACCCAATCGTCACCGAGAATCAGCTGCCGGGCAACGATTCCTCGGAATGGGACGTCACGGGCAAGGGTGATCCCTCGATTCAGGGTTTCGCCACCGCGATCAGTGTGAACAAGGGCGAAACCGTTCGCTTCAAGATCAACTCCGATGCCGCCAGCTACCACGTCGACCTCTACCGCCTGGGCTACTACGGCGGCCAGGGCGCGCGCCGTGTGGGCTCAGGCGTCGTGACCGCCACGCTGCCGCAGGCGCAGCCGTCGCCGCTGACCGACGCCGCCACCGGGCTCGTCGATTGCGGCAACTGGTCGGAGTCCGCGCACTGGGACGTTCCGGCGAACGCGGTCTCCGGCATCTACCTCGCGCGGCTCGTGCGCGCCGACACGCAGGGTGCGAGCCACATCGTGTTCATCGTGCGCGACGATAGCAGTCACTCGGCATTGTTGTTCAAGACCGCGGACGCCACGTGGCAGGCCTACAACGTTTACGGCGGCAACAGTCTCTACCTCGGCACTACCAGCTTCCCCGCGGGTCATGCCGCGAAGGTCAGCTACAACCGCCCGTTCTGGACGCGCAGTGGGGGCGGTGGCAGCACCACGAGCGAGGATTGGCTGTTCAATTCGGAAGTCCCGATGCTGCGCTGGCTCGAGGCCAACGGCTACGACGTGAGCTACTCGACCGACGTCGACACCGACCGCCGCGGGCTGCTGATCCCGCGCCACAAGGTGTTCATGGCCGTGGGCCACGACGAATACTGGTCGGCGACCGCGCGCGCGAACGTCACCTCGGCGCGTGATGCCGGCGTGCACCTGGCGTTCTTCGACGGCAACGAGATGTACTGGAAGACGCGCTTCGAATCGAGCATCGACGCCTCGGGCGCTTCCTACCGCACGCTGGTCTGCTACAAGGAAGGCACGCTCGGCGAGAATGTCTGCGGCGGCAAGTGCGATCCCATCGTCAACTCGTGGACCGGCCTGTGGCGCGACGGCTGCGCCTTTACCGGCACCGCCGATGGTTGCCGCCCGGAGAATTCGCTGACCGGCCAGATGAGCTGGGACGGCACCGTGGGCGCGATCCAGGTGCCGGACGGCTACCGTCACCTGCGCTTCTGGCGGCACACCAATGTCTCGACGCTCAACACCGGTCAGGTGGCGACGCTGTCGCCGAATTCGCTGGGTTATGAGTGGGACTACGAGCAGCACCCGGCGAGCCTGCCGGCCGGGCGCATTGAATTGTCGAGCACCACGCTGAACGGCAAGACCCACCGTCTCTCACTCTACCGTGCGGCCAGCGGTGCGCTGGTGTTTGGCGCCGGTACCGTGCAGTGGTCGTGGGGGCTCGATTCGCATCACGACGGGCTGGCGAGTGCCACGAGCCCGGCGATCCAGCAGGCGACGCTCAACCTGCTCGCCGACATGGGCGTGCAGCCGGGCTCGATCCAGCCCGGCCTGACCGCGACTCCGGGCACGACAGATGTTACGCCGCCGGTCAGCGTCATCACTTCGCCGATCAACGGCTCCTCGATCACCAAGGGCTTGCCGATCTCGGTCTCAGGGCAAGCGACGGACGCCGATGGGGCAGTGGCGGGTGTCGAAGTCTCGATCGACGGCGGCGCCACGTGGCACCGCGCGACGGGGGCCGCGAGCTGGAGCTACGACTGGACGCCGACTGCGAACGGTGTCGTGACGATCAAGTCGCGCGCCTTCGATGACAGCGGCAACATGGAATCGACGACGCAGTCCTCGCGGCCCAACGTCGTCACCAACGAAGTGATGCAGCCAAAGTCGCTCACCGACGGCCCGGGCGGACCGATCCTGGTGGTCACCACGGCGGCGAACCCGTTCAGCCAGTACTATGCCGAGATCCTGCGCGCCGAGGGCTTCAATGCCTTCACCACCATGGACCTCTCGCTGGTCGACGCGACGGCGCTCAACAACTACGACGTCGTGATCCTCGGCGAGATGAGCCTGAGTGCTTCGCAAGTCACGCTGCTCGGCAGTTGGACCAACGCGGGTGGTGTGCTGATCGCGATGAAGCCGGACGGTCAGCTCGCGAGCCTGCTGGGCCTGGCACCGGCCGGCGGCACGCTGGCAAACGCTTACATGCTGGTCAACACCGTGTCGGGACCGGGTGTCGG
>JANLOX010000025.1:0-25361 GCA_031366795.1 Candidatus Eiseniibacteriota bacterium
CGTGCGGCGTGTACCTGAGCCTCGCGCGCGGCACGCGCACGCGCGCCTGCGTCGGCAGCCTCACGCCGCTCGGTGGCACCCTGCGCGCGACGTTGCGTGAACTCGCGCGACGCGTCATCAGCGATGACCCGCGTCACCCGCCGGTGCGTGGCGAAGAACTCGACTCGCTCGTGGTGCTCGTGTCGTTCGCGGGGCCGCCCGAACCGATCGACGATCCGATGAGCATTGCGCCCGCCCGCGAGGGTCTGCTGGTCTCCACAACGCGCGGCAGCATCGCGTTCCTGCCGGGGGAGGCCCGCACGGTTGCGTGGGCGCTCGGCGAGGCGCGGCGTGCCGGCATCCTGCAGCGCATGAGTGATGCGAGCTTCCAACGATTTGATGTGGTGGTCCTACGGGACCGCCCCGTGACCCTTTACCGATAGAGGAGTCTGCCGATGCCTTGCCCGGGCAACTCGCCGCCGCGCCGGAAATTCCAGGTTGTTGTGGGACTCGTCCTGTTGCTGGGAGCCGTGCTCGGCGCCTGCATCGCATGGGCAGGCGCCACAAGCCGCCTGACGGGGCGCGTCATCGACGCCGACACGCAGCGGCCCATCATCGACGCCGACATCGAACTGTCGAACCAGTCCGGCGGCCAGGGCTACTTCCGCGCGCGCACCAACACGCATGGCGAATTCGTGCTCGAACGCGTGCCGCCCGACCGCTACTACTCGCTTAACGTCGGCGCCAAGGGCTACGCCGATTGGGTATTGTCGAGCTGGCAGTTCCCTGGTGCTCAGCGGCTCGTCGACCTGGTGATCCCACTCGATCGCGCGGGCTCGATCGCGGTGAAGCTGTCGCGCAGCGAGGGCCATGCCGCGGTCGCCGGAGCGCGGGTCGCGGTGACGGCGGAACGCAACGCCAATTGGTGGGAAGGCTACCGGCCACCGCCTGAACCGGTGTACACCGATGCCTTGGGGCGGGTGCGTTTCGACGGGCTCACCGCGGGCAACTACACGGTCACATCCGAAGTAGCAGGGCTGCGTCCCGCGGAAGCTCGGCGCGTCACGGTGCGCCGCGGCGAAACGACCGCGCTGCCCCTGGTGATGACGCGACCAGCGACCCTGTCCGGCGCCGTGAAGCTCGCCGATGGCACGCCGGTCTCGGGTGTTCCGGTCATCGCGCGAGGCGCGGGGGAAGCGGTCGGCACCACGGATGCGGAGGGCAACTTCTCGATCGACGATCTTGGGCCCGGGCGTTATCGCCTCGATGTCTCGAGCGACGGCTTCCAGCCGTTCGTCTCCAAGGAGGGCGTGCTGCTCGCCGAGGGCGTATCGCGCGAGGGCATTGCGATCTCGCTGACCCCTAAGCCCGCGGAGTTCGCTTTCGTCATTGAGCGCGAAGCGTTCCTGCCGGAGGCCTCCGTGCACGTCGGGCTGCGCTCGTTCCGCATCGACGATCTAGACGTGTCGGTCTATCGCGTCCCCGAGTCGCTGCTGCTCGATCCGTCGCAGGACTTCCGCCGTTTCGTCGCCGCTTCGGACACCAGCGGGCTCGTGCGCGTCGATGGTTGGCGGCACGTCATGGGGGCAGGGCCCGAGTGGACCTGGCGCGAAGGCGAACTGGTGATCCCTCAACTGCTGCCGCCGGGCGCCTACGTGCTGCGCGGATCGAGTGGAACGCTCACCAAGTCGCTGGCGTTCTTCGTCACCGATCTCGGTCTGCTGGTGAAGCGCTCGAGCTCGCGGATCCTGGTGTCCACCGCATCGCTGCGCAGCGGACGCGCGGTCGAGGCGGCGCGCGTGTTCACGGTGCCTACGTCGTCCCCCGAGGCCGCCGACGCCGAGCCGTGGTCGGCGCAGCTCGCGGGCCGCAAAGGCGTTCCCCCGGTGCTCACCGATGTCACGGGTCTCGTGACGATCCCGACGCCCGGCGGCATTCCCGCGACGCTGCCGGGCGTCACGGGAATTGCGCCGCGCCTGCGCATCATCGTCATCAGCGAGGACCACGGCATCGCGGTATCGGATGCGCCGTTGGTGCCGGCGTCGGAACGCAGCGGCGACAAGTTGTTCCTGTATACCGACCGTCCCATCTACCGCCCGGGACACACCGTGCATTGGAAGGCGTTCGCGCGCCGCTCGACAGGTGAGGCTTACGCGATACCGGAGGCGACGCACGTCGCGCTGTCGTTGAGCGGGCCCGACGGCGCCAGCCTCGACGTGGCGAGCGCGCCATTGTCGTCGCATGGCTCCGCCGACGGGTCGATCGAGCTGCCGCAGGAATTGCCGCTGGGCGATTGGACGCTGAGTGCTTCCGCAGGGAACTCCGCGGCGAACGCGACCGTGGCGATCCAGCAGTACCGCAAGCCGGAGTTCAGTATCGAGGTGACGCCAGACCGCGCGGTGTACGTCAACGGTGATGAGGTACGCTTTCGCATCGCCGCCAGCTACTTCTTCGGCGCGCCGGTGTTCGGCGCCAAGGTGCGTTACAACCTGTTCGAGACGCGCCTCGGCGGCTCCTGGGGGGCAGGCGAGTTCGAGCACGACGAGGGCGGCGGCTACGGCCGCGTGCTGAAGAGCGGCGAGACGCGCACCGACCTTGATGGCCGCGCCGACGTGGCGCTGACGCCCGATCGCGTCTCCTACGACCGCCGGCTGACGCTCGAGATCGAAGTCATCGATGCCGCAAACCGCGCGGTGAGCGGCCGCGGTACCACGATCGTTGGGCGCGGGTTGTTCGCGCTGGGCCTCCAGCCCAAGAGTTGGGTGGTGCGCGCGGGCGATGCGGTGCCGCTGCAGGTCTCGACGCTCGATCACACCGGCAAGCCGGTCTCGGCTGCCGTCACGGTCACGCTCAACCAGGATGCCTGGAACCCGCTCACGCGCCGCTACACGCGATCGGTGCGGCCGCTCGCCACCACCACGGTCATGACGCGTGCAGATGGCAAGGCGGAGTTATCGCTGACCCCGAGCCCCGCGCGCGCGGGCCAGATCCAGGTCAGCGCCGTCGCCGTGGATGCCAAGGGCAACCGCGTCACCGCCCAGGCCAACGTGTGGTCGTGGGACTCGAACGTCTCCGAGTACGCCTACCGCTACCCTGCCCTCGAGGTGCTCGCGGACCGCGAGCGCTATGCGCCCGGCGACACGGCGCGCATCGTCGTCAACACCGAGGTACGCAACGCCCAGGTGCTCGCGACACTCGAAGGCCGCGACATTTACGACACGCGTTCGCTGCTGCTGACCGGCGGCACCGGCGTGATCGCCTTCCCGCTCAAACGCGAGTACGCGCCCAATGCCTTCGTCACCATCAACGTGCGCAAGGGCCGCGAGGTCTACGCGCGCACGCTCGAAATCCCGATCACCGCCCAACGTCATGACTTGGCCATCACGCTCAAGCCGGATCATGTGCAATACGCCCCCGGTGACACCGCACGCATCGGCGTCGAGACGCGCGACGGCGCGGGCCATCCGGTGGCGGCCGAAGTGTCGGTCGGCGTGGTGGACGAGGCGATCTACTCGCTGCGATCCGATGCCACGCCCGATCCGCACGATGTGTTCTATGGCCGCCGCCCCAACTGGGTGTCGACGACAATCGCCTTCCCCAGTTTGCTGCTGGGCGGCGCCGACAAGGGCGGGCGCGACGAACCGCGCCGCAACTTCCGTGATGTCGCGTTGTGGGCGCCAACGGTCACCACCGATGCCTCCGGGGTCGGTAGCATCGCGTTGCGCTACCCCGACAACCTGACCAGGTGGCGCATCACCAGCCGCGGGCTCACCGACCAGACGCTGGTGGGACGCGCGGTATCGAAGACGCTCGTCACCAAGGACATCGTGGCGCGCCTGGCCGGCCCGCGCTTTCTCGTGGCCGGTGATGAAACTGGGCTCGTGTCGCTGGTGAACAATCGCTCCAACCTTGCTATAGCCGACGGGCAGTTGTCGTTCGAAGCGAAGGGCGCATCGTTGATCGGCCCCGCCAGCGCGGCCTTCACCGTGCCGGCATTGGGCGAGTCGCGCGCCGAGTGGCGCGTGAAGGCGGCCGATGATGCCGCGGGCACTGACGCCGTGTTCACCTTCGGCGCGCGCACCAGGACGGACCAGGACGCGCTCGAAGTACGCGTGCCGCTGCATCCGCGCGCCGTGACATTGCGTCCCGCGGGCGGTGGCGTGCTCGACGGCGCCAGCCGCGGCTACACCGTTGGCCTGCCGCAGAACTTGATTCGCTCAGGCAGTGCTATGGATATCGAGGTCGCCATCGCGCCGTTCGGCATGGCGCTGGCCGGCTCGGAGCAATTGTTCGCTTATCCCTATCGCTGCACTGAACAGACCTCGAACACCATTCTCGCGGCGACCGCAATCCTTGGCGCGCTCAAGTCCACGACTACGCGTCCCACCGGATGGGCAGATCCCGCCGCGCGGCTGAAGCCGTACCTGAGCCATCTCGCCGCGCAGACGGTCAGCTCAGGCGGTTGGGGTTGGTGGCATGACAGCGATTTCGATCCCTACCTCACCGCACTCGCGCTCGATGCGTTGGCGCGCGCGGAGCGGCTCGACCTGTCTCCTGCGGAGGCGCGCCAGGCCCTGGGCGCGAACGCCCCGCAGGCTGCGCGCGCGATCGGCCAAGTGCGCAGCCTCGATGGCGAGGCTTACCTGCTCGCGCACCTGAGCTCGCTGCCGGGCCTTGAGGCGGTCAATCAATCCGCACCTTCGCTCAAGGCGCAACTCAACGAGTTGGGCGATGCGCTCCACGCTTCGCGCAACGATCTCGGTAACGCAGGGCTGGCGCTGGCCGCGCGCGGGCTGCAAGCGATGGGCCGCGCCGATCAGGCGAAGGAACTCGTGGTGCTGCTGCTGAGCCGCGCCATTAGGGACGTCAATGGGCTGCATTGGACGACGGCGTTGTCACGCGACAGCGAATGGTTCGGCGAGGACGTCGATGCGACGGGCGCCGCCCTCTCGGCGTTGGCGCACGTGGCACCGCAGGACATGCGTGCCAACGAGATCGTGCGCTGGCTCGCCTCGCGGCGCAACGGGCCGGGCTGGTCCTCCACACGCCTGACGGCGCCGGTGGTCGAAGGGCTCGCCGACTTCGCGGCGCTCAAGCCCGTCGTGGTCCCCCCGGGCCAGCGGCTGGGTGTCGAGTGGAACGGCGCGAACGTGCTGCAGAAGGCGCTCGATGCGAGCGATGCCTTCTCTGCCACGCCCATGCGCGTTCACATCGACGGCGTGAAGCTCAAGGCCGGCGACAACCGCCTCACGTTGTCGCGCACGGGTGCGGGCGTCACCGGCGCCTACATGTCGTGGCAGGCGCGCGCGTTGGTGCCGAGCCCGGGACCCCCGATCGCCAAGGACGCGCCGCTCAAGGTCACGCGCGAATACCTGCGCGCCGAGCGCACGGCGGACCGCCGCGGCCGCCCGCGCTATATCGCGACACCCATCGAGGCGGGCGCCGCCCTGCGCGTGGGCGAGCAGGTCATGGTGCGGCTCACGCTCAGCGCAACGCGTGACATCGAGCACGTACTGGTCGAGGACCCGCGCGTTGCCGGCTTCGAGATCGACGCGTTGCTGCCGGATGGCACCGATTGGCCCTACCAGACAGGCGCGGAAGAGCGTGACGATCGTGCCGCGTTCTTCCTCGAGCACCTCGACACCGGCGAGACAGTGATCGAATACCTCGTGCGGCCGGAACTCGCGGGCACCTTCACGGCGCTGCCCACCGAAGCGGTGGGCATGTATGCGCCCGAACTGCTGACACGCGGCGGCGAGGCGAAGGTGATCGTCAACGCGAAGTAGTCGCGCGCGGCGGCACGGCACACGATCGCAGGCGGTGCGACAGCATCAGCCCGCGATCGTGTGCCCCACGTACAGCGCTTCGATCACGCTCGCGTGCTGTTCGGCCACGGCGCGGCGCTTCACCTTGAGCGTCGCGGTGAGCATGCCGTTCTCCTGTGTCAGCTCGTGGTCGAGCACGGCGAAGCGCTTGATCGTCTCGAACGGCGCGAGTGTGCCGTTGATCTCGGCGATGCCGGCCTCGAACAGCGCCCTCACCTGCGGCAGCGCCACGAGTTGCGCGCGCGTCGTCCATTGCCAACCGCGCGCGGTGGCCGCGGCTTCGAGCCGCGCGAAATCCGGCGCGATCAGGCACACGACGTAAGGCCGCTTGTCGCCGAGCAGAACGGGCTCGCTCACCCAGGCGTTCTGCTTGAGCCGCACCTCGATGGGTTGAGGGGCTACCTTCTTGCCGCCGGCGAGCACCAGCAGGTCCTTGAGCCGGTCGGTGATGAACAGGCGGCCGGTTTCGTCGATGCGGCCGACGTCGCCCGTGTGGAACCAGCCGTCGCGCATCACCTCGCGCGTGGTGTCATCGTGATGGTAGTACCCGCGCATCACGTGGGGCCCGCGCGTCAGGATCTCGCCCAGCTCCCCGATCATCACCTCGACGCCGGGAACAGGCTTGCCCACCGAACCCGGACGCTCCTCGCCCGGGGTGTTGAGACAGATCACCGGCGAGGTCTCAGTGAGCCCGTAGCCCTCGATCACGGGAATCCCGAGCGAGAAGAAAAACTCCATTGTTTCGGAGGCCAGTGCTGCGCCCCCGGACACGCATAGCCGCAGGTTGCCGCCCATGCGCTCACGCACCTTGCCCAGCACGAGACGGTCGGCGAGCCACAGTGCGAGCCCGCCCACGCGTTCGCCGCGGAAGTGCGCCTGCGCGCGGCGCGCGCCCTGCGCGAGCCCCCACCGGAACAGCCGCCGCGCGAGCGGCGACAGCCTCGCGCCATTCTCCAGCACGCGGGCGTGCACCTTCTCGTAGAAGCGCGGCACGCCATTGATGATGGTGGGCTTCACCTCCGTCACATCCACGGCGACCGTCTCAAGGCTGCGCGCGTAGGCGATGGTGGCACCCGCGCGCAGCATGGCGTAAAGGCCGCCCATGCGCTCGAAGATATGGCACAGCGGCAGGAACGACAGTGCTACGTCGCTGGGACCCAAGCCGACGATCTGGAGACAGGCATCGACATTCGACAGGATATTCGCGTGCGTGAGCATGACGCCCTTGGGATCACCCGTGGTTCCCGAAGTGTAGATGATCGTCGCGAGGTCGCCACCGCTGACCTGGGCGGCGTGCGCGCGGAACTGAAAGGGGTCACGCTGGCGCGACTCGCGGCCGGTGGCGATGAGCGTGGCGAGCGTTTGTTCACGCGGCGCCGCCACGGCAGCATCGTCGATGACGATGACGTGCTCGATCGCAGGCAGGGAGGCCAGCAGCTCGCGCAGCTTCGTGAGCTGCGCCGCCGTCGACACCACGATCACGCGCGCGCCGGAATCGTCGAGGAGCATGCGCGTCTGGGGCGCGGTCAGCGTCGGGTAGATCGGCACGAGCACCGCCCCCAGGCCCAACGTGGCGAGGTCGACGATGGGCCATTCGTAGCGGCTCTCGGACACCAGCGCCAAGCGATCGCCATGCCCCAGCCCCAAGCCGGCGAGCCCAAGCCCAACGGACTCAACGTCCGCCAGAGCGTGGGATCCGGTGACGGATTCCCAGCGATCACCATTGCGGCGCACGAACAGGGGACTGTCTTCCCGCCGCGCTGCCGCCTCGAAGAACACCCCGATCAACGTGCCTTTCATTCCGCCCCCCAAACGGGATTCATCGGCTCAGAAACCCGGTTTCTTGAACAACGAATCGGCGAGCGGCGGATCCAGCTTCAAACTATTGAGCATCGATTGCAGGTAGGGCCTGCCCTCGATCAGCACGTCGCGCTGGTGCGGGTAGCGCAGCGGGCCGACCGGCTTCCAATCGGAAAACACATCCGTGAGCTGCGTATCACCGCGCGGGCCGGGGCCGGTGTACTCGACACGGGCGAGCGTTCCATCGGGCGCGAAGTACAGCGTGATCGGCGTGCCGGCGCGCGTCTTCGCATGGCCCACGCGATACACCACCCCGTCGAGCGTATGCGGCTCGTCGGCGGCGCGCACGGTCACTTCGTCGGGCTGGCCGAATAAATGGAACAGCGAGCGCTGCCACTCCGCCTCGATGTCGCGCGCGATCCCCTGGTCCTCATGCACTTGCTTGCCGAATGAACCCCAGGCGACGCTGCCGTCGAAGCCGATCTTCGAATCGCCGAACGCCAGGTGCTGTACCGACAGCAATCGATTCGGGAATTGCCATGACAGTTCGGTCAGCATCTTGATGTTCTGCCCTTCCATCGTGACCACGTCCTGCGACTCGACGTGGATCGAGCGGACGGCCTGCCATGCCGCGCGTCCACCGCTGAGCTGGGCAGCGCGCGCCAGCCACGCCTTGCCGCGCTCGAGCTGTTCGGGCGTCGCCTGCCCCTCGGGCTGCTTCACGGGCAGCGACGGAATCGATATGTCGACGCGCTCGACGCGCTGCCCCATCGTGGCCAGCGGCTTGTCGAACTCCGATTCCTTGCCGACGATCACGGTCACGAGTTGGTCCGGGTGAATCTTGCGGCGCGCCGCCTCACTCACCGCGGCACTGGTGACGGCTTGAACGCCCCGTTGGTAGCGCTGCAGGAAGTCCTGCGGGTAGCCGATCAGTTCGTAGTAGGCGGCGCGGAACAGGATGTCGGCCGGGTCCTCGAAGCGGAACACGAATGCATTCTCGACCGTGTTGCGCGCGAGGCGAATCTCTTCATCGGTGAAGGGCTCGTTCACGGAGCGCCGCACTTCGTCGCGCAGCAGACCCAGCGCCGTCATCGTCGACTCGCTCTGGGTGAGCGAGTACGCGAGGAACAGCCCGGGCTTCAGGTAGTCCTCGCCCGTGGTGGCACCCGTCGCGTACGCGAGCCCGCGCTCGGTGCGGATCTTGTTCGTCAGGCGTGACTGAAATCCTCCACCGAGTGCCGTCTCGTACACATCCATCGCGGGATAGTCCGGATCATCGGCGCGGAAGCCCACGTGCGCGACGATGATGCCGCTCTGCGTCACGTCGTCCTTGGGCGCAAACACCAGGCGCGACTCGGCGCTGGCGGGCACCGGCGGCAAAGGGGGTGCTGGAGTGCCCGAACCCTTCCAGTCGCCGAGCTGTTGGTCGAGCAGCTTGAGCATCGCTTGCGAATTGAAGTCGCCGAACACCGCGACGACCATGTGTGAAGGATCGAACGCCTTCCGGTGCAGCTCGATGCAATCACCACGCTTGACGTTCTCGAGCGTCGCGTATTCGGGATAGCGCGACCAGATGCCCTGCTTGCCGTAGACCGCGGTGCGCATGACACGGCTCAGCACATCGAACAGCTCGTCGTTGCGTTCCGAAATCGCGCGGCGGATGCCCACCTTGGCCAGCTCGATCTTGCTGTCGGGGAACGACGGCTGGCGCATGACATCGCACCACAGCCCCACGACTTCGCTGGCGTTGTCCGACAACGTCTGGAACCCGGCGTTGGCAATGGAGCCGCCATCGAGCCCGGACGAAATCGAAGCGCCGATGGCGCCGAGGCGGTCGTCGAGTGCGTCTCCCGGGTGCCGCACCGTGCCACCACTGCGCATCACTTCGCCCGTGACCGAGCCCAAGCCGACCTTGTCGTTCGGGATCCACACCGGCGTGTAGCGCGTGTAGGCAACGCCACGCACCTTGGGCAGCGTGTGGTCCTCGAGCAGGTACACGATGATGCCGTTGCGCAGGACCTTGCGCGCCGGCGTGATGTTCTGGATCGGGCGCAACGGTGGCGTGACGAGCTTGGAAGGGTCCCAGTCCGTGGCGCCGGCCGCGCCCGACAACATCACCGCGGCCAGCGCACACGCGGCAATCCGCACCCATACGCCGCGCATCACTTACCTCCTTCGCGGACGGCTTGCGCATCGCGATTGAGCAGCACGCCGACCGTGCGGTTGCGCTTCACGAACGCGCCGTTCATTGCCTCCATCAGGTCTTGGGACCGAAGCCCCTGGGTGCGCTCCTGCTCGCGGAAGAACTCACGCCAGTCGCCATGCAGGGTCTGGGCATCGGCGAGTTCCGTGGCGAGCGAGCTGTTCGCTTCGACCGCATCGATCTTCGAGGCCTTTACGCGCACCTTGTAACCCGCGAGCTCATCCTGCGTGAACGGGTGCTGGCGCACGCTGTCGAGCGCGGCGTAGACCGCCTGCTCGACCCTCGCCGGATCCTGCCCCGAAGCGGGCACCACGAACAGCACCATCAGGCTCGGGTACTTGTCCCCCGGGAATCCCGGCTCCACATCGATGCGCGTGGCGATGCGCTGTTCCTTGATCAGCGTCTTCGTCAACCGAGCGTAGTCGCCTCCTGCGAGCAGGTCGCCGAGCGCTTCGAACGCGGCATAGCGCGGATCCGAGGCTGCGGGAATGTGCCAGCCGATCATGATCAGCGGTTGGCCCGCGTCTTCCAACGTGACGCGCCGCTCGGCGTGCTGCTCGGGCTCCACCGTGTCGAGCGGCGGAGGCTTGGGGGCATCGGAAATGTCGCTGAAGTACTGCATGGCGTAGCGCTTCACTTCATCGAGCGCCACGTCCCCGACCAGCGAGACCACCATGTTCTTCGCCACATAGTGCCGGCGGAAGAACGCCTTGCCCTGAGTGCGGCTGAAGGTCTTCAAGTCGGAGGGAAACCCGATGCCACCGAATCCATAAGGGTGCGCGGTGAACGCGGCATTCGTGAACTCGAGCATCAAACGGCCGAACGGCGAGGACTCGTAGTTCATGCGCCGCTCTTCGTACACCACGTCACGCTCCTTGTAGAACTCGCGGAACACCGGGGATGTCATGCGGCTGCCCTCGAGCAGCGCCCACAACTCGAGGCGGTTCGAGGGCATTGAATAGAAGTACGAGGTGACGTCGTCGGAGGTCGAGGCGTTCATGTCGAGCCCGCCCGCCTGCTCGACCCACTTGCTGAACTCGTTCGGCACCACCACGGCGCGCGCGGCCTCCTCCGCCGACTGGAACGCGGAAGTCAGCCGCTTGAGCTGCGACGAATCAGCGCGCGCGCCCTTGCGTTGCTCGTCCAGCACGGCGGCCCATGCCGCATCTTCCGCCTCGAGCAGGGGCAGCTCCTTCGCATAATCGCGCGTGCCGATGCGCGGGGTGCCCTTGAACGCCATGTGCTCCATCATGTGCGCGAGCCCGATGGTGCCGGTCTGGTCGTTTGCCGAGCCCGCATCGACCACCGTCGTGAAGCTGAACACCGGCGCCTGGTGACGCTCCACCACGATGAAGCGCAGGCCATTGGGGAGCGTGAACTCCTTCACCTGCCGCTCGAGCGCTTCGAGCCCGGTGCGCGCGCGCGTGGTGGATCGCGTGGGGGCGGAATCCGTCGTTCCGGCCCGAGCGGCATGGGACGCGCGCGCGGACGCTTGGGGAACCACGGTGCCCGACAGCACCAGGACGATGCCGCACGGCAGCGCTGCGGCAAGCGGTGTTCGATACGGCATGGACACTCCTCGAGCGGGACGATCGCGGTTGCTTAAGACGCGCGCGAATATTCCACCCGATCCGCCCGGCGGGCAACACCGGGCGGCCCCGGTACGACTCGTGATGCTTCGGCGAGGCGGCCCACCGCGCGGGGCGCGGTCTCGCGGGCGCGCGTGGAGCAGGGCGCGGGCGCGCGGGGCGCGTGGAGCGGGCGCGCGCCGCGGAGGTCAGGCGGCTTTGCGCAGCGGCTCGTCCTCGTCCATCGCGTCGCCGCCGAACGCAGCCGCTTCGGCGTGATGCTTCCGCTCGGCAACCCACGCCGCGTAGTCCGCTTCGAACTGCGGCCTCGCGTCCGCCGTGCGCGCCGGCATCAGGGCATCCGCAGAACGGTCACCGCGCGCGCGCGCCAGCAATTCCGCGAGCGGAACGCCGGGCAGGGAGACGAGCGTGTTGCCTTCGCGCGTCTCGATGCCGGTCCCCTTGAGCGTCGTGTGCGTACAGCGCGTGCCGTCCTCGTAGCGCGACACGATCTCGGCCCACACACCTGCGAGCTCGTGCTCGTAGATGGCCGCGGACATGTCGTTGCCCGAATTCACGAGCAGCACGATACCGATGCCCGGCAGCTCATCGATGACGAAGGCGCCCACGATGGCGAAGCCTTCGGATAGCAGCCCTTCGCTCGCCGCGCGGACCAATTCGGGATGGTGGAACACTTCGCCATCCGGGCGCGACAGGTGAATCCGCTCGGGCAGCATCTCGAT
Source organism: Candidatus Eiseniibacteriota bacterium (assembly GCA_031366795.1). Taxonomy (GTDB): domain Bacteria; phylum Eisenbacteria; class RBG-16-71-46; order RBG-16-71-46; family RBG-16-71-46; genus JANLWK01. Next base: position 12,119 of record JANLOX010000025.1, read on the forward strand.
CGCCGCATCGCTGAAATTGACTTCCGCCGTCACGACCGTCTCCTGCGACGCCGACAGGTCATGGTCGCGAGACAGCAGCCCCACGAGCACCACGGCAGTGAGTCCGACGAAGAAGATCAGCATTGCTAAGTCCTTGGAACGATGGTGGCGGAGCGGTCGGCCCGGAGTTCCCCGGGGAGCCGGGCATGAAACGGCTTCGCAGAGGTTATCGGCGGCCCACCCCACCGGCGTTAGCCGGGACCGCGACCGGGACCGCGCTGGAAGCGGGACCGCGTCGCATCCGCGCAGGGGTGTTCGCGCACGGATTCGCGCGGGGGTTCGCGCGGGGGTTCGCGCCGAGGCTGCACGGACCGCACAATCCCGCTATGATCGTGCTTCCCCCCTCGCGCACCGCAGCTGATGTTTGCAGCCGTGCGTGAGTGGCAAATCATGGCCAGCCCGCACCCCCAAGCATCCGGAGGCATCGTTCATGACTGCCCCTTCACTCCCTGAAATCAACGCCCGCGGCTACGCGCGGCCCGAAGTACTGGTCTCGACCGATTGGCTCGCCGCTCACCTCGATGACCCCAACGTGCGCGTAATCGAGTCCAACGAAGATCCCCTGCTCTACCCCTCGGGCCACATTCGCGGAGCCGTGCAGGTCGATTGGGCCCGCGATCTCAATGATCCGCTGACGCGCGACTATCTTGATCGTCCCCACTTCGAACAGCTGATGTCCTCGATTGGGGTGACGAACGACACGACGGTTGTGTTCTATGGCGACAAGAGCAACTGGTGGGCGTGCTACGCCTTCTGGGTGTTCCAGTTGTTCGGGCACACGAAGGCCATGGTGCTCGATGGCGGACGCCTGAAATGGGAGAAGGAGGGCCGCGACATGACGCGCGAAACGCCGAAGCTCGCGCCCACCTCATACCGCGCTCCCGAACGCGACGACACGAAGATCCGCGCGTTCCGTGACGAAGTGCTCGTGCACATGAAGGTGAAGCGCCCGATGGTCGACGTGCGCAGCCCCCAGGAATTTTCGGGCGAGCGCACGCACATGCCGGAGTACCCGCAGGAAGGCGTCTTGCGCGGCGGACACATTCCCGGGGCGAAGAGCGTTCCCTGGGCGCGCGCCTCGAATCCCGACAGCGGGACCTTCCGCAGCGCCGACGAATTGCGCGCCATCTACGAACAGGAGCAGGGGCTCAAGCCGAGCGATGAAGTCGTCGCGTACTGCCGCATCGGCGAGCGCAGCAGCCACACGTGGTTCGTGCTGACCTACCTGCTCGGCTACCCGAACGTGCGCAATTACGACGGCAGCTGGACCGAGTGGGGCAACTCGGTGCGCATGCCCGTCGAGCGATGACATCGCCCACCATGCCGCCCCGGTTGCGGGAGCTGTTGCTCGACTTCGAGCCACTGCCCCGCACCGAGCGGATGGAGATGTTGATCGATTGGGCAGACCAGTTCGTCGAAGTGGATTCTGCGGTCGCGAGGCGGCCGTTCCCCGATCTCAGCCGGGCGCCGCGCTGCGAGTCTGATGCTTATGTGTTCGCGACCGACCGTGCGGACGGAACGGTGGATTTCCACTTCGCCGTCGAGAATCCACAGGGGCTCTCGGCGAAGGCGTGGGGCGCGATCCTCGCGAACACCGCCTCCGGCGCGCCGCTCGAGCAAGTCGCCGCGATCGATCCCGAAGCGATCTACCAGATCTTCGGCCGCGACCTGTCGATGGGCAAGGGCCAAGGATTGATGGGGATGCTCGAACTGGTGCAGTTCGAGACGCGCAAGCGGCTTAAGGCACGGTAGAGCGCGCGGCACCCGATCGCTAACCGGTTGCGCCACCCGCCGGCGGCAGTAACAGCTTCTCGATCTCCCCCGACTTCGCCGCGCCTTCGAGTGCGGTGAAGGTCCCGAGCGTTGCAATTTCGTTCGCGGCGGCCAGGAACCCCGCCCATGCCGCGCGCGCCAACGCGCCGCCGACGCTGATACGGCGCGCGCCCAGGGCCGCGACCTCAGCAACCGTCGAGTAGTTGGCGCTCACGAGAATATTCACGGGGTGGGGCGCTACCGCTTTCACCACTGCGGCCATGTCGGCAGCGTTGCGCAGGCCCGGCGCGTAGAGGCATTCGGCGCCGGCCGCTGCATATGCGGTGAGCCGCCGGATCGTCTCCGCCATGTCCGGGCGGCCCACGATGAAGCCCTCCGAGCGCCCCGTCAGCACGATCCCCGATCCCGCCGCATCGAGCGCGCGGCGCGCGGCGCGAACGCGCGCGACGGCGTGTTCGAACTCGAACAGCGGTTTCGCCGAATCCCCCGTCGAGTCTTCGATCGACAACCCCGCCACTCCCGTCGCGACCGCCGCCGTCACGTGAGCGGCGACGCCGTCCGGATCGACTGCGAAGCCCCCTTCGAAGTCGGCGTTGACCGGAATGTCGACAGCACCCGCGATGTCCCGCATGTGTGACAGCGCCTGCTCGAGCGTGATCGCGTTGTCAGTGCGACCAATCGACCACGCGAAACCCGAACTTGTGGTGGCGAGCGCCTTGAAGCCCAGATGCGCGAGCGCCTTCGCGCTGCCGATATCCCAAGGGTTCGGGAGGACGAAGCAACCGGTTTCATGGAGGCGGCGAAACTTGGCGCAGTGATCGGAGGTGAGGGTCATCCGACGAGCCTAGCCGCGCAATGACCGCGGGCACAATCTAGACCGACATCTAGACCGGACATGCCGCGGCCCCCGCCACGCTGCTTTTGGCGAGTGCCGCCTGCATGCTGCCTCATGCCGGAGTTCCCGGTCGGGTCCGGCCTAACGCAGCTTCACCAACTTCGCGCGGATCTCCATGCGCGCGGTCCCGAGGCGGGCGAAGTACACGCCCGCTGCGACCGGCCGCCCATGCTCGTCCGCGCCATCCCAGTCGAACCGGTGCGCTCCCGCGCCCAGCACGCCCGACTGCAACGCGCGCACGCGACGGCCGCTCAAGTCGTACACGGCCAAGTCCACCTCACCGCGCTCCGCCAGCGAGAACGTCACGCTCGAGCCCGCAAAGAACGGGTTCGGGCTGGCCGCCAGCCGGATGCTGTCGGTGGGCTTTGGCGCAGGCGCCGACAGTGCTTCCGAAGCATCGTAGGTCGAGGCGATCATCGTCGACGACACCGGCTCCATCACGCCGTCCCCATCGAGGTCCGCTTCGAGCAGGATCTCGTAGGGCGACACGGCGTCGTGCATCGAGTACGCCGCGCCCACCTCGATCGTGCCGCCGCCCGTGGGATCGGAAGGCTGGAACGTGCCGGTTACCGGCTCACCCGGCGGCAGGCCGTTCAGGCTCACCCGCACCGGATCGCCATCGCCGCTGGCGCCCATGTACACCGCGCTCACGCGCCACGGGAACGAAATGGGATCGCAAGGACCACCCACTCCGATCACGATCGGCGTGCCGATGGCGCCCGGCTGGATGCGGCCTGCCACACTGACCACGCCCGTCTGCGCCGGCGTCACGCACCAGCAGGTGTTGTCGGCGCGGATGGCGCCGCTGCACATGTGCGACACCCCCGTCGCGTTGTTCACGAAGGTCAGCGCGTAGCACGACGTCGCGTTCTGCGCCGTCAGCCCCACGGCCCGCTGGATCGTTACGCAGATCGGCGCCGAGACGCCGCCCGCGCCGACGGTCACCGTTCCTGCCGGCGGCGAGAACAGCGTGGGGCCCGCGACCGTGCACCCGACACCCGTGGGCAAGCCCGCGAGCGACCAAGTGTAGGACTGCGGCGTTGCGGTGTTGTTGCAGATGGTGAAGCACACCTGCACGGAAGTCTTGTCCTTGCAGATCGTCGTGATGGACGGCACGCGGCAATACTCGGGGCACTTGCCGATCACGCCCGCGTCGTAGATCGGCTTCACTTTCCCGATCGTGAGCGGCGAAGCGATGATCTCGAGCTCATCGAGCTTCCCCTGCAGCCCCGTGCCCGCCACAAACCCTGCGCCGCTCTGGCCGATGGTGAGGTCGGCGGTCGTCGACACGGAACCGGTGAGCGGAACGAACGGTCCGGTCGACAACGCCGCGCCATTCACGAACCACGTGCCGCTTGCCGCGGTGCGGTCGATCGACACGGCGAGGTGGGTCCAGGTGTTCGCCGTGAGCAACGGCCCAGCTACGACCTGCGTCGAAATGCCGTTGCCAATTTCAAGCGTCGCCTGCAAGCCATTCAAGTACAGCGCCCAGCCCATCGTGCGGTAAGGCGAGGCGCCGATGAACTTGCGCTTCTCGACGATCGTGCGAACGCCCGTGCCCGGCGCGGGGTTCACCCACGCGTCGATCGCGAAATCGCCAGCGCCGAAGTTGAGACCCGACTGGTTGGCGTTCGGCACCCGCAGGTAGTCCCCGGGGCCCGCGAGCGACAGCGCGTCCTTCACATAGCCGGTGAGGCTCAACGCCGCCGCGCCCTGGAACAGCGCGACGTTCTTCGCCGGGCTCGTGTGGATGACGTCGGTGGCACTCGTGGCTGTGGCGGGGTCATCGAAGGTCCACCACGCAGCCATGCCGGCCGGCGGCGGCGCGCAGGGAATGCCGCCCGCCGTCTCCAAGTAATTGCCGAAGTCACGATTGATGACGGCCTGCCCGGCCGCGAGGTTCACGGTGTAGATGCCGCCCGAAGGGGCCGTCTGCACCCAGCCCGGCTGCCCGACTTCGGACACTGTGTAGGCCCCCGCGAGCAGGCCGGTGAAGCAGTAGTCGCCCGACGCGCTGGTCGTCGTGGTGTAGGGCCCGCCCGGACCATTGAGCTGGATCGTCCAGCCCGCGATCCCGGCTTCGGTGCCTTCCTTCACGCCATTGTGGTTCACGTCCTTGTACTTCTTGCCGCAGATCGATCCCAGCACCTCACCCAAGTCCGGGCATCCGGGGGCTTCGATATCTCCCGTCAGCGTCTTGTCGCCATTCGTGACGTTGCCGTCCGAGTCGAGCAGGATGCTGTTGACGTTCGTGCCGTTCGTATTGGGGCGCAGGCCCTGGTAGCCATAGACCGTGTCGAGATAGAAGCCGCCCAGGTGCAGCGCGTCGCCGGTCGCCCAGGCGCGGCCGATCACTCCGCCACCGTAAGCATGCCGGTCGTAGTCGACACCGCCACTCGCGTTGGTCTGGTTACCGTAGTCGCCGATCATGTAGACGTTGCCCGGCGTCCAGCAGCCGGCGTTGCACACATACTCGAGCGCGCGCGCCGAGTGCGGCGCCGTCATCGTCTCCGTGTAGATACCTCGCTCACCGCACAGCATGCGGCCGCTCGCCGAGAAGCTGATGTCGGCCACGGGCATCGAGCGATAGTTGGCAGAACCACCACCACCGCCGGAGTTGCTGTAGGGAAACGGCGGCAGGAAGAACTCGTGCTGGTCCGACGACGGATCGATCGCGCCCGCGGGGAACAGCGCCACACTGCGAATCTCGTTGAGCCCCGCGGAGGCGCTGGCGTCCTGGCGCCACACCGAGTAGTAGACGCGGTCGCCATGCCACTGAATGCCCCACAGCCGTTCGCCGAGCGGAGCCCAACCGGGCAGGCCGTTGTCGGGCGTCATGGGATCAAACGTCTGCACCACTGTGCCGGTGGGACCATTCACCCCAACGGGCTGGATCCGGTAGATCTTTCCATCTTCGAGGTTGGTGACGAAGAACTGGTGGTGACGGCAGTCGTAAGTGATGTTGCCCAGACCCGGATAGTCATCTCCCGCAGCGAAGCCGGTGACGACGGGGTCAATGACGTTGGGCAGCACGCAGAATGTCTTGATGGCGCCCGTCACGCTGTCGAGCCGGTAGATCGCACCGGGTGCGGCGCCGAACACGGTGCCGATGGCGTCGGGGTAGTAGCACGAGGAGTGCGTCACGAATATGTTGCCGTACTCATCGAGGGTGAGGCCGAACACCGTGCCGAGCGAGTCGCTCTTCCAGTTGTTGCCCGGACCGTTGTAGCGCGTCATCGACGCCCAGTTCGTGTCCTCGAGTGGCGACGGCGGTGAGACGTTGAGATTGAAGATCGTCACGGCATAGGGCCAGCCGGGATAACCCTGACGCGTGCCCACGACGATGTTCGTCCAGGGACCACCGATCTGCGGAACCGCTTCGCAGCAGGTGTCGGGCGGGCTCGAGCAGGCGAGACAGGTCTCGGGCGGGGCCGGCGCGAACTTCTGGATCCGGCAGCTCTCGCCGCCATCGGCGACGTACACCAAGCCGAACATGGCGCCGAGTGCACGCGGGCCGCTGAACTGGTTCGGCAACAGACCGACCGTGCCCCACTGCGCTTCGTACAGGCCGGCGGGATCGAACATCTGCACGCGATTATTGTTGCGATCGGTGACGTAGAGATGGCCGCCCCACGCGGTGACGTCGCTCGGCGCGTTGAACTGGCCGTTCCCTGCCCCCGTCGTGCCCCACTGCGCCATGAAGAACCCCGAGGGATCGAACTGCTGGATGCGGTTGTTGCCACTGTCGGCGATGTAGACGTCATAGTTGCCGACGATCGTGATGCCGTTCGGGTTGTTGAACTGCCCGGCTGCAGCACCCGTGGTGCCCCATTGCGTGTAGTAGGTTCCGCTCGTGCTGAACGACTGCACGCGATTGAGCGTGCCGTCCGTCACGAGCACGGTACCGTAGCCAGTGACCGCGACGCCCCGCGCCCCGATGAATTGGCCGTTGCCGGTTCCGCTCGAGCCCCACTGCAGCACGTAGGCGCCGGTGGTCGTAAACACCTGGATGCGCGCATTGCCGGCGTCGACGACGAACACGGAGTTCGAACGCACCGCGATGCCGCGCGGGCTGTTGAACTGGCTATTGCCCGTCCCCAGGGTGCCCCACTGCGTGATGAACACGCCGTTCGCGTCGAACTTCTGGATGCGGTTGTTGCCGGAGTCGGAGACGTACACATTGCCCGCGCCATCGACCGCGACGCCTGCGGGATTCGAGAACTGGCCTGGGCCGGCGCCGGTGCCACCCCATTGGTTCGAGAATACCGGGGGCGTAACGGCGAAGGCGACAGTCGTGGCGCTCGCGAGAGCGCCGAGCACAAACGCACAGGCAAGCACCTGCCGGCGGAATATTGTGGGCACGTGAACCTCCTCTCCCGTCGCGGGGCGGCGACGGGCGGACGAGACGGGATAAGCGGGCGGGATACCACCCGTAACTTCGTATGAGTCCGGTAATTCTAACCCCAATTCCCGGCCGGCCGGCGAATGAATAAGGGGCCCGGGGCGCCCCGGTCAGTGGGCCTCGAGGGTTGCGAGCAGCCCGTGGGCCTGTGTGTCATTGGGCGATAGCTCGACCAGCAGCCGGCACCACTGCTTCGCTTCCTCGATCCGGCCGAGCTGGTACGTCACAACGACATAGGCCTTCACAAGGGCTGGCTCCGGATGGTCCGCGGTGAGCAGCGCCTCCCGGAAGGCGCGTCGAGCTGCCTCGTACATCCCGAGCTGGAGGAAGCTGGTGCCACGACCCCAGGCGTCCAGGGACACGCGCCGGGGACCGAACAGTGACGCCAAAAGGGACCCGCGCGCGGGGGGTAGCAGCGCATCCTCCGTGAGCGGGGCGGCCGCGTTGAGCCGACGCAACCGCTCAGTGCCCGAGGCGATCGCCGCCTGGTGGGCGGGAGTGTTGCGGGCGAACAACACGGAGACGGCATCGACATCGACCAGCGACCACGCGGGATCGGCTCTCAGGCTGTCGATCAACTCGCTGCGCGTGGAGGTGATGAGTGCGGCCTCGGGATGGTATTCCGCGACGACATCGTTCCAGCCGGCGCCGTCATTCGCGCGCGAGTACTTGCCGTAGAACTCCTCTCCCACGACCTCCAGGCGCCCATCGATAAACGTCTTCTTGCTCGAATCGCGATGCATGGCGAGGTAGCCGCCAAACTCGATGGCGTTGAACACTCTCCCTTCGAGCCCGCCGCGATTGAGGGTCGCCACGGTCCCCAGCGGAAAGACTGCGGGCGATTCCGCGTCGCCGAACCGCACCGAAGCGCGCGTCATCATGTAGTAGTTGCCGTTCACTACCAGCACGCCGGCGTAAGCGAGCAGCAGCGTGACCGCGGCCGCGGCGAACGCCCCCTCGCGAGTGGATCGCGCGTGCCCTTTCGCCGACAGCGAGTGGCCCAGTTCCGAAGCAGCCTCGAGTGCAGGTGGGAGCGCTGCGATGGCGAACAGCCCCACCATGCGCAGGTGCATCGCCGCCAGGGTGCCGAACAGGGCCACGACGGTGAGATCGAACAGCGACGCGCGCCGGCCGCGCGCAAGCATGACGACGCCCGTCGCCACCAGCATCAGCTTGAACGACCACAGTGCCCGGATGCCCGCGGCGCGCGGCGAGAACGGCGACATCAACTCATTGATCGACTCGGCGAAGGCGTTGCCATGCTGGATACGCGTCTGGAGGTTCCACAGGAACCGCACACCCTCTGGACCGTAAGGATTGAGGAACATGACCGCCGTCGCCGCCGCGAGCGCCAGCCACGGTGCCGCATCGATCGCGCGCTTGCGGGCGCCCGCGACCAGTGACGTGGCGGCGTAGAGCGCGAGCACGACGATGCCGAACACGGACAGCGCGTGGGAGTAAACCCACAGCAACTGCAGCGGAACGGTGGCGTACAGCCAGCGCTTGCGTCCCGACACGGAATGCTGGCGGAGCAACAGCAACTGGGCCGCGAGAAACAGCGCGCTCGCCAACTCCGGCCGCGTCATCAGGCGCACTTCCCACGTGAGCAGCGCTATCCCGAAACCGACTCCGAGCAAGGCGGCCGAACGCACCCCGCGTTGTCGCGCCGCGAGCCACAACAGCACGACGGTGGCGAGCACGAAGACGAGCCGCAAAAGCCCCACGCCGGCCATGCCGCCGCGATAGGCCAGCGCCAGCAACACCTGAAACAGCCCGTGCATATCGATGTAGGGGCGGCCCGCGAGCGTGTAAGTGAAGGAGTCGACGCGCGGCCAGGCGTGGTGTTCGAGGATCCAGCGTCCCGTGGCGAGGTGGTAGCCGAAGTCGCGGGAGGACTCGGTGCGCCACGCGAGACAGGCCGCCAGCGCCAGGACCGCGAACAGGATCTGGGTGCGGGGCCACGTGCGGTCGTGGGCTGGGGTCATCCGTTAAAGTTACCCATCGCGCCTGAGCGGCACAACGCGTTCGCTGCCGCCTGCGTTCGCCGGTGCCGGAAGACCGTTCTTGCGCAACGCGTCCATCTAGCGTGAAATCAACTCACTCTGGGCGGCCCTTCGCCGCCTGCTGACCTTCACGGCATCCGCCCCCTGGACCCCTAGGAGCCTGTCGATGTGCATTCACGCTGGCCGCCACCCCTTGCTGTGCATCGTTCCGCCGCACCTGCTCGCCCATCTCGCCCGGCAGCGCGATCCCAAGCTGCGGGCCATCGCGGACCACGCGATGCGCAGCCTGCTCGCCTCCGAACAGGTGCGCGGACACCGTGGCGCCATCGGCGGCATTTCGCCGCTCGTGGCGACACCCGCGGGTACCAAGCGCCGCACCCTCTTTGATGCCGAGCAGGGCTCGCGCCTGCCGGGCAAGCTCGTGCGCGGCGAGGGCGACGCTGCGTCGGCGGACATAGCAGTCAACGAGGCCTACGACGGACTCGGCGCCACGTGGGACCTGTTCTATTCGGCGTTCGAGCGCAATTCCATCGACGGGAAAGGTTCACGGCTCGATGCCTCCGTGCACTATCGCGACAAGTTCGACAACGCCTTTTGGGATGGCCAGCAGATGGTGTTCGGCGATGGCGACGGCGTGATCTTCGAGCGCTTCACCAAGTGTCTGGATGTGATCGGCCACGAGTTGACGCATGGCGTCACGCAGTACGAGGCGAATCTCGCGTATGAGGGTCAGTCGGGCGCGCTGAACGAATCGATCTCCGACGTGTTCGGCGCGCTGGTGAAGCAGTTCGCGCTGGGCCAGGCGGCCGATCGCGCCGACTGGCTGATCGGCGCGGGCCTGTTCACGCCGCGCGTGAAGGGCGTCGCACTCCGCTCGATGAAGGCGCCGGGCACCGCGTACGACGACTCACGCATCGGCAAGGACCCGCAACCCGCGCACATGCGCGACTACTCCGACACCGCCGACGACAACGGTGGTGTGCACATCAACTCTGGCATCCCCAATCGCGCGTTCTACCTCGCCGCGACCGGCTTCGGCGGCAAGGCGTGGCTCAAGGCCGGCCGCGTGTGGTACGTCACCTTGACCGACACGCTCAAGGAACGCGCGGACTTCCGCGACGCCGCAGCGGCGACCATCGCGGCGGCGGGCCAGGAATTCGGCACCAGCGGCGCGAGGATCGTTCGCACGGCGTGGCAGACGGTGGGCGTCACCGTTCCCGCCGCAGGCAATGCATCCACCTCCAAGAAAGCGACGCGACGTGCGAATCCAGGTGGTGCAAAGCGGCGGGTTCGCCGGCCTGCGCGTTGAACGCGCGGTCGAGACGGAACGCTTGAGCGCGAGCGAGCAGGGGCATTACGAGCGCCTGCTCGCCGCTGCGTGCTTCTTCGACCTGCCCACACGGAGCGTGAGTGGCTTGCCCGACGTCATTCAATGCCGCGTCCATATCCACGCGCAAGGCCGCGAACACGAAGTGACGACCGATGAACAATCCGCGTCGAGGCCATTATGGGCGCTGGTTGAGCGGGTGTTGGCGATCGAGGCGTAAGGCGCTACTTCGCGAAGTCCGCGAGGAATGCCCGCACGAACGGCGACCGCTGCGCTTCCGCGACATCGAGCGGCGACAGCCAGCTAAGGCCATCGCTGTTCGCGAGCAGCACGAGCGTGAGCGTGCGCTGCGGCACCTTGAGGTAGAGCGCGGAGTACCTGCCCTCCCACAGCCCGGTGTGCCACAGCAGGCGCTCGCCCTGGTACTCCGTCACGCACCACCCGATGCCGTAGGGCAGCGTTGCACCGGCGGGTGTGCGCGTCGGCGTCCACATGGCGGCGCGCGATGAATCGCTGAGCAGGGTTCCGCACCAGCTCCGAGAACTACTCCTTCGATACCTGCATCATGGGACGCGACGCCCACGAGTAGGCGACGGGGTTGTACCAGAAGCGTGTGCCCGGCGTGCCGTTCGCACTCATCGACATGATGTGGCGCAGCGTGATCACCTGGCTATCGAATTCGAAATCGCCGAAGAAGATGCCACCGCGCGCGAGCACGACCGCGGTGTCGCGCAGCACGGCCACCGACAAGCCGGGGATGTGCGACGCAACGCGAAGCGAGTCGACGTCGCCGACGAAGCGCTCCGCGGCGCGCATATCGCGTGAGGCGCGTGGTGCCGCCCACCCTTGGCTCGCCACGACCGCGAGGCACAGCGCCGCCCCGAGGACGCGCAACAACTTCACGCGGGAACTCAACTTTTGCCGCGAGTCTTCGAACGCTTCGAAGCGACGGGTTTCGCTGTCGGGCGCTTCGCAACCGCGCGCTTGGCGGGGACTGGCTTTGCCGCCACGCGCTTGGACGACGCGCCCTTTACCACGGCACCCTTCGCTGCGACTCGCTTCGTCGCCTGCCTGGCGCTCGAGGCCGCTGCGCCCTGCTTCACTTTGCCACCCTTCGACGCCACTCGCGGCGCCTTCACCGCCCGCGCCACATCGAGCCGCTTCTGCAATTCGGCATTCGACACGCACGCGCGTACCACGATCGAGTTGCCCTCGGGATCGCGCAATTGCGCCGCCGCACCGAGCCCGCTTTCCGCCGCCAGGTTCACGAACTCGACGCCGCGCGCCTTCGCGGCGTACTTCCATTCATCGAGGTCCTCAACCGTGAACCCGAAGCTCACCGGCTTCGTCATGTATTGCTCTGCCGAGTCGCGCTCGTTGCGGCGATGGATCACCAGTTGCACATCGCCCGTGTCGTATTGCATCCACGAGGGCGATTGGACCGTCTCCTTCAACCCGAGCAAGCGGCCGAAGTAGCCGCGCGCCGCCACCATGTCCTGCACCTGCACGAGCGTGGTGGTCAACGCTGGGCCGGTGTGCGCGGGCGGCGCGAACTCATCGAGCGCCAGCGTCGTTTGCCGGGAGTCATCGCCACCCTCGCGGCGCGCCGCGGCGATCGTCTTGCGTTCCGCCGCGGTCATGGTCGCGCCCGAGCCCGGCTGCAAGAGCGAGAACAGGTTGCCTTCGGGATCGCGGAAGTGGATCACGCTGCCGAAGGCGAGATGCCGCAACTCATCGATGAACTCGACGCCGCGGCTGCGCAAGGTCTCTACGACCGTGGTCACGCGTTCCGACTCGAAGCACAATTCCACTTCGTGGCGCCGCGTCGGCTGCACGGCCAGCAGCATTAGCCCCGCGCCGTCGGTCGAGAAGTTGGCCATGAACGGCGTGTCGGCGCCGAGGCTCAGGCCCATGGCGTCGCGATAGAAGCGCTTCGACGCCTCGATGTCGGTCGTGAACGAGACAACGTGAAGCAGTCGCTTCATTTCGTCCTCCGGACCAGCACGCATCCGCCGCGCGCGGGGCTTCGCACCCCGAGCGGCACCGCGTTACTCGACGCTCACCCACACGCTCTTCGTCTGCGTCACATCGCGCAGGCACTCGGGGCCCAGGTCGCGGCCGAAGCCCGACTGCTTGTAGCCGCCGAACGGCATGCCGGCGTCGTAGAAGTTGTAGGTATTCACCCACACCGTGCCGGCCTGGATGCGACGCGCCACGGCGTGCGCCTTCTTCACGTTCTGCGTCCAGATCCCGGCTGCGAGACCGAAGTCAATGGCGTTCGCCTTGGCGATCGCGTCATCAACGCCGTCGAAGCGGATCACCGACAGCACCGGGCCAAAGATCTCTTCTTGCGCCACGCGCATGGTGTTCTCGACGCCGTCGAGCACGGTCGCCTGCATGAACCAGCCTTTTCCGTTAACCGGCTGCCGCTCGCCGCCCGCGATGACGCGTGCGCCTTCCTTGCGGCCGCTCTCGACATAGCCGAGTACCTTGGTCAGCTGCTCCTGGCTGACCAGCGAGCCCAGCCGGGACTTGGGATCCAGTGGGTCCGAGGGCAGCATTTTCTTGGCGCGCTCGGCGAGCTTGACGACGAAGTCGTCGTAGATCGAGGATTCCACAAGCAGTCGCGAACCGGCCGCGCAAACCTCGCCCTTGCCGTAGAAGATTCCCATGGTGGCGCCACGCAAGGCAGCGTCGAGATCGGCGTCGGCGAAGATGATGTTCGGCGACTTACCGCCCAGCTCGAGCGTCAGCTTCTTCATGGTGTCCGCGGCGCTCTTCATGATGTGGCGGCCGACCTGCGT
>JANLOX010000092.1:0-4241 GCA_031366795.1 Candidatus Eiseniibacteriota bacterium
TCTTCCTTGGTGCGCGCGCCGATCACGCCCTTGCCGCCACGGCGCTGGGCGCGGTAGGCGTTGATCTCCTGCCGCTTGATGTAGCCGGCGTGCGAGATCGTCACCACCATGTCCTTCTGCTCGATGGTGTCCTCGTAGCCGATATCGCCTTCCTCGACGATGATCTGCGTGCGGCGCTCGTCGCCGAACTTGTCGCGCAAGCGGATGACTTCGCTGCGGATGATGGCGAGGATCTTGGCCGGGCTCGCGAGAATGCCGCGCAGCAATTCGATCAGCTTGATGACTTCAAGGTACTCGGCCTCGATCTTCGAGCGCTCGAGCCCGGTCAAACGCGCGAGGCGCATTTCGAGAATGGCGCTGGCCTGGATCTCGGACAGCTTGAACTGCGCCATCAGGCCCTCGCGTGCCGTGTCGACATCCTTGGCGGCGCGGATCAAGGCGATCACCGCGTCGAGGTGGTCGAGCGCGATCTTCAGGCCCTCGAGGATGTGCGCGCGACGCTCCGCCTCGGCGAGATCGAATTCAGTGCGGCGCTTGACGACGATGCGGCGGTGCTCGACGTAGTGGTCGAGCATGGTGCGCAGACTCATCACCTGCGGCCGGTTGTCCGTCAGCGCCAGCATGTTCGCGCCGAACGTCGTCTGCAGCGGCGAATGCACGAACAACTGGTTGAGCACGACCTTGGGGTTGGCGTCCTTCTTCAGCTCGATCACGATGCGCATGCCGTCGCGGTCGGACTCATCGCGCAGGTCGCTGATGCCGGTGACCTTTCCGTCGCGCACCAGGTCGGCGATCTTCTCGATCAGGGACGACTTGTTCACCTGGAACGGGATCTCGGTGACGATCAGGCTCATGCGGCCCTGGCGGCCCTCTTCGACCAGCACGCGCGCGCGCACCTTGATGAGACCGCGGCCGGTGCGATAGCAGTCGGCGATGCCCTGGCGGCCGTTGATGATGCCGCCGGTCGCGAAGTCGGGACCGGTGACGATCTTGAGCAGGTCCTCGACCGGCGCTTCCGGGTTGTCGATGACGTGCGCGATGGCGTCACAGATCTCGCGCAGGTTGTGCGGCGGGACTTCGGTCGCCATACCGACGGCGATGCCTGAGGACCCGTTGACGAGCAGGTTCGGCAGCACGCCCGGCAGCACCGTCGGCTCCTGGCGTGTCTCGTCGTAGTTGTTCTTGAAGTCGACGGTCTCCTTTTCGAGATCGTTGAGCATTTCCATCGCCAGCGGCGTCAGGCGCGCTTCGGTGTATCGCATGGCGGCGGGTGAGTCGCCGTCGATCGAGCCGAAGTTGCCCTGGCCGTCGACCAGCGGGTAGCGCATCACCCACGGCTGCGCGAGGCGCACGAGCGTCGGGTAGACGACCTGCTCGCCGTGCGGATGGTAGTTACCCGAGGTATCGCCGGCGATCTTGGCGCACTTACGGTAACCGCGTCCGGGGGCGAGGTTCAGGTCATTCATCGCCACCAGAATACGCCGCTGCGAAGGCTTGAGCCCGTCGCGGACGTCCGGGAGCGCGCGAGAAACGATCACCGACATGGAGTAGTCGATGTAGCTCGAGCGCATCTCGTCTTCGATTTTTGTATCGAGGATGCGTGAACGGTCGTTGATGGCCATAGGGCGTCCTATTCCTTAAGCGCGCGGCCGTCGTGGCCGCGAATGGGCGTCCGGCGCTACCAGTGCCATCGCCATTCGAGGGCGGCACTGCCGTAGCGTCGCGTGAAATCGTCCGACAACCACGTGCCGCCTGCGTTAAGGCCCAGCGCGTGGTGCGGGTTCAGCGTGCGTTCGATTCCGAGTCCCAACGACCCGGCGACTCCGCTGTGCGCATCCTTCAGCGATCCGACGCGATCGTGAACGAAGCGCACATAGCCGTACGAGCCGGTGGCGTAACTACGAAACTTGCTGCCTATGCCGGGCCCCAGCGCGTCCACGCGCCATGCCGCCCCCCACGCGCCGCGGTGACCAAAATCGATGCTGCCGTAAACCTTGGGTGGCCCGCCGCCGAGATCGTTGAGCGTGACCGGACGGACTTCGTTGCCGAGATCGGAAGCGAACAGCGTGGCGCCAAAGCGGAAGCGGTCGTTCCAGGGCCACAGCGCGGAACCCGCCGCCGTGAAGCCACCCTGGTTGAAGGCATCGCTCTGCGGGCTGCCGACGGCAAACGTGCGGCCGGCGCTGAAGCCCCATTCAGGCCGTGCCTGCGCCTGTTCCGGAGCCCCGGTGACCCACAATGCCATGATGAAGAGTGCGGCGGCCAATCGGCGCATGACTTAGATATCCAGGTTCTTGACGTACAACGCGTTTGCTTCGATGAACGCGCGCCGCGGCTCGACCTGTTCGCCCATCAGGATCGTGAACATCTGGTCCGCCGCCACGGCGTCTTCGCTGGTCACGCGCAGCAACGTGCGCGTCTCAGGATTCATCGTGGTGCGCCACAATTGGTCGGGATTCATTTCTCCAAGACCCTTGTAGCGCTGAACCTGGATGTTCTTGCGTCCCATGCGCGCGATCGCTTCGTCGCGTTCCTTGTCGTTGTAGCAGTACGCCTCGTCCTTACCGGCCTTCACGAGATACAGCGGCGGCTGAGCGATGTAGACGTGGCCCGCCTCGACCAGCGGCTGCAGCTTGCGGTAGATGAACGTCAGCAGCAGCGTGCGGATGTGCGAGCCGTCGACGTCGGCGTCCGTCATCAGGATGATCTTGTGGTAGCGCAGCTTTGTAAGGTCGAGTTCGGCTTCGACGCCGGCGCCGAGTGCGGTGATCATGTTGCGGATTTCTTCGTTCTCGAGGATGCGGTTGATGCGCGCCTTCTCGACGTTCAAGATCTTGCCCCGGATCGGCAGGATCGCCTGGAAGCGGCGGTCACGCCCCTGCTTCGCCGTGCCGCCTGCCGAGTCGCCCTCGACGATATACAGCTCGCAGTCGGCGGGATTTTCGTAGGCGCAGTCGGCCAGCTTGCCAGGCAACGAGCCGCCATCGAGGATGCTCTTGCGCCGCGCCAGCTCGCGCGCCTTGCGCGCGGCTTCACGGGCGCGCGCAGCCGACAGCATCTTGTCGACGATCTTGCGCGCGATCGGCGGGTTCTCCTCGAAGAACTGCCGCAGGCCTTCGCCCACGATGCTCTCAACCAGGCCCTTGATCTCGCTGTTGCCGAGCTTGGTCTTGGTCTGGCCCTCGAACTGCGGGTCGGGCATCTTGACCGAGACGATCGCGCACAGGCCTTCGCGCACGTCCTCGCCGGCCACCGACACCTTCGCCTTGGCTGCCATGCCTTCTTTTTCGGCGTAGTTCGTGAGCGTGCGCGTCAGCGCCGAGCGGAACCCGATCAAGTGCGTGCCACCCTCGACCGTGTTGATGTTGTTCACGAACGAGTACACCGACTCGGCGTAGCTGTCGTTGTACTGGAACGCCACCTCGACCGAGACCCGGTCGCGCTCGCGCGAGAAGAACACCGGTTTGGCGTGCAGCACCTGCTTGGCCTGGTTCAGGTACTTCACGAACTCGATGATGCCGCCATTGTAGTTGTACTCGGTCGACTTGTCGTTGCGCTCATCGAGCAGCGTGATGGTGAGGCCGCTGTTGAGGAACGCCAGTTCGCGCATGCGCGTCGCCAGCGTGTCGTAGTGATACAGGGTGTCTTCGAACACCTGGGCGTCGGGCTTGAAGCGCACGATCGTGCCCGAACCCTTGCGGCTCTTGTCCGCGGGGGCCGTGGTCATGTCGTGGACGGGCTTGCCGCGCTCGTAGCGCTGCGTATACACCTTGCCGTCCTTCAGCACTTCGACTTCGCACCACTCCGACAGGGCGTTGACCACCGAGACACCGACGCCGTGCAGACCGCCCGAGACCTTGTAGGTGTCGTTGTCGAACTTGCCACCGGCGTGCAGCGTCGTCATGACGATCTCGAGCGCGGGGCGCTTGAGCTTGGCGTGCATGTCGACGGGAATACCGCGGCCGTTGTCCTCGACGCGAATACTGCCGTCCGCGCAGATCGCGATGGTGATCGCGTCGCAGAATCCCGCCAGCGCTTCGTCGACCGCGTTGTCCACGACCTCGTACACGAGATGGTGGAGACCGCGTGTGCCGATGTCACCGATGTACATGGCGGGCCGCTTGCGGACCGCTTCAAGACCCTCGAGCACCTGGATGCTCGTGGCGTCGTAGTGATGACCCTTGGGATCTACCGTCAACGTTGCGTCTCCTTCCTTCGCGCTCACCGCAGCACTCCTTTGC
>JANLOX010000105.1:0-3093 GCA_031366795.1 Candidatus Eiseniibacteriota bacterium
CCCCGCGAGCAGGATGCACGATGCCACCTGCGCACTCGCGACCGGTAGCGCATAGTCGATGCCGCGCAACTTCGCTCCACGGATCGACAGGGGCGGAAAGGCATCGCCGCCCCGCGCCCACAGCGTGGCACCCATCTGCACCAGCGGTTCGCGGATGCGCGCCACCGGACGCCGGTTGAGCGAGGCGTCACCGCATAGCACCGAGACGAAGGCTTGAGACGCCACGATGCCCGACAGCAGGCGCAGCGTGGTGCCCGAATTGCCGCAGTTGAGGACGCCTTCCGGTTCGGCAAGCGCACCGTCGCGCCCTTCGAGCTCGATCGCGTCAATGCTCCGCGTGACCACGGCGCCCAATTGCTCGCAGCAACGCAGTGTCGATTCCGCGTCACGGCCCGGGTTCGGATTTTCCACGCGCGTTCGTCCGGCGCCCAAGAGACCGAACATCAGTGCGCGATGCGTGATCGACTTGTCGCCGGGCGGCCGGAACTCACCGTTCAGCGGCCGCCCAGGACGCACTTCAAGCCAGGAAGCCGCTGCTGGCCCGCTCAATTCACGGTGCGCTTGCGCGTTACCGCCCGGCGCACCGCCGACTTCTTCGCCACCGTGCGCTTCGTGCGCGGGGCGGACGCGGCGCGGGTCGCCGGCTTCTTCGCGGCCGGACGCGCGGCGCGGCTAACCGTGCCATTGCGCACGGGTGCGGCTGCGCGCGGCTTGCTGCGCGGTGCGGTGGCGGCGCGCAGGGCCTGCAGGTTGCGCCAGGTCACGAACTGCTGGATCAGGTCACGCCGGCGCGCATCGAGTTCGGAGAACATGCACGCCAACTCGAACTTGCGGTCGCCCCGCTTGTGCGTCGGCGAGCAGCGCACGACGATCCCTTCGCACTTGATCAGGTCCTGCCGCCCACCGCTGCCGGGGACACGCGGCAACACGATCGTCAGGGCGATCTTCGACAGCGGAGCCATGAAGTGCGAGCTCGTGCAATAGACACCGCTGGCGGAAATGTTCTGGCTCTCGGTGACGACATGAGCCAGCTGGCCGTCTTCCGGCGGTCCTTCCAGGCGCATGCTGAGCCGGGCATCGACCCGGATATCCCGCCGGCGCTCGGAGCGGCGGCTTGTCTTGGACGGCATCAAACCCTCCCAGGAGTACGGCGCCCACGGCGCCTGAGTGTGTGTTCCAAAGCAAAGTCGCATTCGCGCGCGTGAACGTCCACGCGCGCAACCGTCACGTCCACGGCGTCCCCCAGTGAGAACTTGCGGCGCGTGCGCCGCCCCACGAGGCGAACCCCGGACGCATCGAGCACAAAGTAGTCGTCAAGATATAGCGACACGCGAACGAATCCCTCAACTGGAATCTCATCCAACTCGACGAAAAAGCCGTGGCGCAGGAACCCGGTGATCGTACCCGAGAACGCCTCGCCGAGCCGCTTCGTCATAAACCGCACCGCTTTGAGCTTGGTCGCTTCACGTTCCGCCTCGGCGGAATTCTGTTCCGTGGCAGTGCTGCGTTCGGCGCGCTGCGCCAGTTCCACCGGATCCCAGGCCGCGCTCGGGCGGCCCTGGATCCACTCGCGCACCCGCATGTGGTTGTGCAGATCGGGATAGCGCCGGATCGGTGAGGTGAAGTGGCAGTAGCCGCTCGCCGCCAACCCAAAGTGCCCCGTGTCACTTTCAAGATACCGCGCCCGCGTCAACGAGCGAAGCACGAGCCGGTGGACGAGCCGGCGGTGGGCGGGATCAAGCGGGACCGCAAGCAAGGCCTGCAGGGCGAGCGCCGGATTGTCGAGACGGCCAGGCCGCGGCAGGGACAGCGTCTTGAGCATGGCGTCGAGTTCTTCGAGCTTGCTTGGGGCTGGCGGCGGGTGCACGCGGTAGATGAGCCCGGCCGAGCGCCGCTCCCCCTCTTCCCCCACGCAACGGTTCGCCAGCAGCATGAACTCCTCGACGAGCTCGTGACTCTCGAGATGCACGCGACGCTCGAGGCCTAAGGGCGCGCCGTGGGCATCCACGCGCGCGCGCACTTCCGGCACTTCGAGCTCCAGCGATCCGCGAGTGCTTCGGCGTTTGCGTAGGCCACGCGACAAGTCGCGCAGCTCGAACAACGCACGCTCCATTGTCGCGTGTGCCGGATGGGCCGCGCCATCGAACACTTCCTGCACCTGCCCGTAGTGCAGCTTGTGCTTGCTGCGGATGACGGACTCGGCAAAGCGCACGGCGTGCCGCCGGCCTTCGATGTCGAGCACCACGAACACCGAGAGCGCCAGGCGGTCCACGTGCGGCCGCAGCGAACAAAGGTCGGTGGAAAGCCGTTCCGGCAGCATGGGCACTACGCCTGAGGGCAGGTAGGTGCTGGTGCCCCGTTCAAATGCCTCGCGTTCGAGCGCAGTATCGGCGTGGACATAGTGGGACACGTCGGCAATGTGAATACCGACTTCCCAACGACCCTCGTCCTTGGGCCTGATCGACAGGGCGTCATCGTGGTCGCGCGCGTCTTCAGGATCGATGGTGAAAACGAGTTCGCCACGCAGGTCTTCCCGCCCCACGAACTCCCGCGAGGAAGGTTCGTGCAGTCCTGCGGCCTCGCGTTCCACCTCGGCGGAAAACTCCGAGGGGAGGCGGTACTGGGAGGCGATCGCATGGTCGTCCCACTGCGGACGGTCCTCGGATCCCAGGATCTCGACCAACCACGCGCGCTCGTTGCCATCGATCTCGACGATGCAGAAGTCGCCATCGTCGGGCGTGTGCGCACCGCGCCAGTTGAGCTCACAGCGCCCTGGCCAGCCACGGCGCGACGGATCGAAGATCCAGCGGCCGCGCGCGTGGAGCGCACGACCGATGAGGCGGGGAGCCCGATGCTCCCCGCCATCCCACGGCGCTTTAGCGGACCCGCTTCTTATGACGGTTCTTCCGCAGACGCTTCTTGCGCTTGTGAGTGGCGATTTTCTTACGCTTACGCTTCTTTCCCGATCCCATCCGCTCTCCTTAAGGGTGAATGCGCGGCCGTGATCGGGCCGTGCGGGCTCAGCTTGCCACCGGCTCGGGCGTTTCCTGCTGCTCGAGCACCATGGCCTTCAGTTCCTTGCTGGGCTTGAAC
>JANLOX010000139.1:0-8658 GCA_031366795.1 Candidatus Eiseniibacteriota bacterium
CAAGTGCATGTTCTCCTCGTGCGGCTCGGGCGCCTCGCGCCGCGGCAACGACGGCGCGCCGGCCGACGGTAGCTCGCGGACATAGTAGCGCGCGAGGGGAATCGCCAGCGCTGTGGCAAGCGGCGCGTAGTCGAGTTGGGCGGCGGAGAACACGCGCGCCGAATCCGCCTCGAGCACGACGGCCGAGTCTCCTGCGGCGGCCCCCAGCGTATCGGCGAAGCCCATCACCTCGCGCGATCCCGGCTCCGGGAAATCCTGTGGTCGCGCGTGCACCGCATCGGCCGCGGGCAACCAGCCGCGATCGACGAGCACCGCGACGGAGTCCTCTTCGAGCACCAGCGGCGTGATGACGTGCACGCCCGCCTCGCCCGTGTGGATCATGCCCGCGAGCAGGACCTGGCGGCGCTCATCGAAGGTGCCGCGCAGGGCGACGCGCCGGCCGAGCAGCGAGTCGGGTAGGGCCCGCGCGTGCCCGAGCCGCGAGGGCGGCAGCGCAAGCGCCGCGCGCTCGGCGCGGTTGAGCGCGCGCTTGTGCTCATAGCGCGACCACTGCCACAGGCTCAGCCGCACGCACGTAGCACTCGCCGCCACGACCGCGACTCCGATCAGCAGTGCGCGCCAGCGCATCGTGCCTAGGTGGCGGGCTTGGGAGCGGGCGGCGGCAACTCGATGGCGACCGGGGCCGATTCAAACCCGCACGTCTTGTGCGCACCATCGCAGAACGGCTTCTTGGCCGAGTGGCCACAGCGGCACAGCGTCACGCGCTCCCGGCCGCCGAGTCCGAACGCCTGACCGTCACCGTCGAGAAGCTCGAAGTCGCCTTCGACGCGTAGCGAGCCGTCCTTCATCACCTGGATCTTCGTTCCTGCCATTAAACCCTCCACTACGGGCAACCGAGTTAACTCCAATAGTTCCGCCACTCTAGGGGAAAGCAGCCCCACCGCAACCTGCGCGGCCGATCGCGCGTATTCTCTTCACATAACGGCCTTCCCGTCGGCGCTTCGCCGGTGCTGGACCCGTGAAGGGAGAAAGTCTCGTGGTCGAACTGGTGGTGCTCGGTGCGTTGGCGCTTGCCGCCTTCATCGTCATCGGTTCCCTGGTCACCGTCTTCTCGCTGGTGGGCTGGATCATCTCGCTGCCATTCCGTCTGGTTGGGCTCGTGTTCAAGGGACTCGGGCTGCTGATCGGCCTGCCGCTGCTGATGTTCGCCGGGCTCATCGTGGCGCTCGTCGTCGGAGTCGGCGCGTTGCTGGCACTCGTGCCGCTGCTGTCGGTGCTCCTGCTGGTGCTTGGGCTCGTGTGGCTGGCGCGGCACAGAGGGCATCGCCCGCTTCCACATTAGCCGGCGTCCAGCACGCATTCGTCCCGCCGCGCCCGCGCCGCGCGGGGTGTTTGCTAGTATCGGCAGCCATGTTCACGAAGCCGCGCCATCCGCACCCTGCGTTGTTCATGTTGCTCATCAATCCGTTCGGGGTGTTGGGCGGCTATCTCTCGGTGTGCCTCGGCTACCAGTATTCCAAGGCTGGCGTCGCGGTGGAGCAGATCGCCGGGCTGATCGCCCTGGGGCTCGCTCCGCACGCCTGGAAGTTCCTGTGGGCGCCGGTCGCCGACACGACGCTCTCCCGCAAGCGCTGGTATGCGATCACCTGCGTGCTGACCAGCGTGGGCATCTTTGCCACGGGCGTGCTGCCGGTCGCCGTATCGAGCCTTCCGCTGCTCACCGTCATCGTGCTCGTATCGAACATCGCGAGCACGTTCCTTGGAATGGCTGTCGAGAGCATGATGGCATATGGCACGCCCGAGAATGAGAAGGGCCGCGCGGGCGGCTGGTTCCAGGCCGGCAGCCTCGGCGGTGGGGGCTTAGGGGGCGGGCTAGGGCTGGCGCTGGCGCAGCGGCTGCCCGCGCCCTGGATGGCCGGCGCCATCGTCGGCGCGCTGTGCCTCGCGTGCATGCTGGTGCTGTTCTTCATCGAGGAACCCCAGGCCACGCACCGGCATCCGCGGATGATCGACAGCCTGAAGTTCGTGGGCGCAGACGTGTGGGAGGTGGCGCGCTCGCGCATGGGCTTCCTCGCGTTGTGTCTATGTTTCACGCCGCTCGGCTCGGGAGCCGCGAGTGGGCTGTGGTCGGCGGTCGCCAAGGACTGGAGCGCCTCGGCCGACACGGTGGCACTCGTCACTGGCCTGCTGGCAGGAGTCGTTTCGGCTGCCGGGTGCCTGGCGGGCGGCTGGATGTCCGATCGCATGGATCGCAAGCTGTCCTATGTCGTCTACAGCGTATTCCTCGCGCTGTGCGCGGCCCTCATGGCGTGGGCTCCCCACAGCGAAACGAACTTCATCATCTTCACGACGGTGTACGCCTTCATCAGCGGCCTCACCTATGCCGGGTTCTCGGCGTTCGTGCTCGAGGCCATGGGCATGGGTGCGGCCGCGACCAAGTACAACGTGTTCGCCTCGCTCTCGAACATGCCGATCCTGTACATGACGAAGGTCGACGGCTGGGCGCACACGCACTACGGCCCGAGCGGCATGCTCTACATCGAGGCCCTGTCCGGCGTGGTCGGGTTCGTGGTGTTCATGGGCATCCTCAAGGCGATGCCGAACCGGGACACCGCAACCGCGTAGGGCTGCGGCCCGCGCGCCTTGCCCCGCGGGCCGCCCATCGCGCATTCTCCCGGTTAACCGCAACCGCAGCCCTTTCCCCAACACTCCGAGGCGTCATGACTCCCGATATCATTTACACGATGAAAGACCTTGGGAAGGTCGTCCCTCCCAAGCGACAAATTCTCAAGGGCGTATGGTTGTCGTTCTGGCACGGCGCGAAGATAGGAGTGCTGGGGTTGAACGGCGCGGGCAAGAGTTCGCTGCTGCGCGTGATGGCCGGCGTGGACAAGGACTTCATCGGCGAAGCGTTCATCGGCAAGGGCTACTCAGTCGGGTTCCTGACCCAGGAGCCGCAGCTCGATCCCGACAAGACGGTGCTCGAGAACGTGCAGGAAGGTGTCGCCGACAAGGTCAAGATCACCAACCGCTGGAACGAGATCAGCGCCCAGTTCGCCGAGCCGATGAGCGACGATGAGATGAACGCGTTGCTCGAGGAACAGGCGAAAGTCCAGGACAAGATGGACGCCGGCAACCTGTGGGAGCTGGACCGCCAGTTGGAGATTGCGCTCGATGCGCTGCGTTGCCCGCCGGGCGATGCGTCGGTCGCCAAACTGTCGGGTGGCGAGCGCCGCCGCGTGGCCCTGTGCCGGCTGCTGCTGCAGAAGCCCGACCTGCTGCTGCTCGATGAGCCCACGAACCATCTCGACGCCGAATCCGTCGCCTGGCTCGAGCGCTACCTCGCCGAGTACACCGGCACCGTCGTCGCGGTGACGCACGACCGTTACTTCCTCGACAACGTGGCCGGCTGGATTCTCGAGCTCGACCGCGGGCAGGGAATTCCGTGGGAAGGCAACTACTCGTCGTGGCTCGAGCAGAAGGCGAACCGGCTCGCGCAGGAGGATCGCACCGAGTCCGCCCGGCAGAAGACGCTCGAGCGCGAGCTCGAGTGGGTGCGCATGGCGCCGCGCGCGCGGCAGGCCAAGGGCAAGGCGCGACTGGCAGCCTACGACAAGCTGCTGTCGGAAGAGGGGCGCGAGAAGATCGAGAACATGGAGATTTACATTCCGCCGGGACAGCGGCTCGGCAACGTCGTCATCGAGTGCGAAAACATCCGCAAGGCGTATGGCGACAACCTGCTGATCGAAAACCTCACGCTCAAGCTGCCACCCGCCGGCATCATCGGCGTGATTGGGCCCAACGGCGCCGGCAAGACCACGCTGTTCCGCATGATCACCGGCCAGGAGAAGCCGGACTCCGGCACGCTCCGCATCGGCGAGACCGTGCAGCTCGCGTATGTCGACCAGAGCCGCGATGCGCTGCCCGATGACAAGAACGTGTGGGAAGCCATCTCCGACGGCCTCGACAACATCAACCTCGGCAAGCGCACGGTGAATTCGCGCGCCTACGTCGCGGGCTTCAACTTCAAGGGCTCTGACCAGCAGAAGCGCGTGAAGGACCTGTCGGGTGGTGAGCGCAATCGCGTGCACCTGGCGCGCATGCTGCGCACCGGCGCCAACGTGCTGCTGCTCGACGAACCGACGAACGATCTCGACGTCGATACCTTGCGCGCGCTCGAGCAGGCCGTGCTCGATTTCGCCGGTTGCGCCGTGATCATTTCACACGATCGCTGGTTCTTGGACCGGCTCGCGACGCACATCCTGGCGTTCGAGGGCGACTCGCAGGTGCGCTTCTTTGAGGGCAACTTCCAGGCCTACGAAGCCGACCGCCACGAGCGACTGGGAGCCGAAGCCGACCAGCCGCATCGCATCAAGTACCGCAAGCTCGTGCATCAGTAGCGCAGCAGGTGGCGAGCAAGAACGGCGCCGGGCCAGGGGCCCGTGACCGCCCGGCGCCGTCAGTCGGAACGCACCGTGGCTTCCATGGGGGCACCCCCTCCCGCGCTCACGAGCAGCGACATGCCCTGTTCAGCCGGATGACGCAAGAGCGCCACGATGACCATCGCCACGCCGGACATCTCCATGCCCTCCTCGATCGTACCGATGACAGAATGTGTCATGTTATTCATTCCCATGGCCTCCGCGCGCCAGCCACCGAGCGCCTCGACACCCAGCGCACCGCCGAAGTAGATCACCCCCGCGAGTACGAAGCGTGTGCGGATGGGCGGCGGCAGGTGCCGAAGAAATCAAGCGAACAACACGCTTGCCGCGACCACCGCGATCCCGCCGGGAATGACCCAGGCGAAGTGGAAGATTCCGTGGGTGTTCCACGCGTCATGCAACCGGCCGGGATACTCTCAGAGTTACACGATCTCGTCGACGGAAAGCACGGCAAGAATCACACTCAACGCGGCCCAGAATGTGGATCACCTACTGTTCCGCGAGGCTCAGCAGGGTGATGATCGCGATGACCAGACCAAGAACTCGCGCCGCACGCGCCGGCGTGAATACCCACAGAAGCGGAGATGCCCCAGGCAATGAAGACGGAATCATCACGCGCGCATCCGGCATGGCATCCGCCATCGAAGCATGACAACGACAAAGGTTTCCTCACCCGCCCCCGGCACCGGTGCAGCGATCGCGGGTAATCGAAGGTCATGTGGGAACGGCGGACTCCTATCCCTGCCTGGCCGTGAGTTCGGCAATCACACTCTCGATGTAACGGTGGGCAATCGCGGGCTCCGGCAGCCGGCCATGGGCGACCGGCTCCGTCACGTAGGAGTCCTCCGTGAAACCGTCGCCGAGCACGTTCTGCTCCAGGTGCCGCTTCAGAACCGCTTCGGCGGGAGCGGCCTCTCCGTCGGAGAAGACGAACCGAACGCTTGGGATCCGTTCCGTTGCGGTACGGTACCAACCGGGCAGGGGATCCCCTCCCGCTTCGAAGGGGGCGATCAGTTCGGCGGAGTAACGCTTCAACGGCTCGAGGTCGGAGCCGAATTTCTGGAAGGTCTGCGAAATGTAGGCCTGCAGACCGAGCCACCCGGTGAGAGACGTGATCCCCTCACCGAGCGACTTGAGCGTCTTGAGAATCTCGTCAGGATTCACGGCGTCCATTTTGGCGTAGAGCATCGAGACGAAGCAGGTCTCCAGGCTGACGTTGGTCCCCAGCGCCACCAGCCCTGCGATTTCGACACTAAAGCCTTGATCCGACTCGAGCATGCGCAGGAACTGGTCTGCCCCGGCCGAATAGCCCACGAGAACAGTGCGCGCTGGACGGCACACGCGCACGAGTTCCGCGAGCAGGATTCGCAGTAGTTGGGATTGGTCGTCGAACGCCAGCACCGGCCGGTATGTGTCGCCCGGCGCAAACCCGGCGAGCGAAACGGAAACGGCTCGGTAAG
Source organism: Candidatus Eiseniibacteriota bacterium (assembly GCA_031366795.1). Classification (GTDB taxonomy): domain Bacteria; phylum Eisenbacteria; class RBG-16-71-46; order RBG-16-71-46; family RBG-16-71-46; genus JANLWK01. Next base: position 5,903 of record JANLOX010000139.1, read on the forward strand.
GGAGGCTCCGCACCGACGCTTCGAACCACCGATGGTCGCCGCCCACACCGTGGCAGAACACGACGAGTGTTTCCGATTCCAAGCCATTGTCGATATAGGTCAATGGGTAGCCGATCAATCTCGGGTTGCGGACCGAGAGCTGTCGCACATGGGCCGCCGTGAGCACGAACTGCCGCTCCACCGGCTCGGCGGTCTTGCGCTCGGCTGTAGCATCCGTGGAGCTGCCCAGCTGCAGTTCGCGGAGCAAGTCTTCGAGCTCGTTCCGCACGTCGAGGCTCGTCTGAACGCGGCGATCAGGGATCTTCGCCAGGCAGCGCCGCACGAGCCATGCGAGTTGCGGCGGCGCGGCGGGGCAGAGCGTGGAGAGCTCGGGCGCATCCTGGTTGAGGATGGCACTCATGACATCGGCCGAGCTGCGTCCGTCGAATGGCCGTCGTCCCGTCAGCATCTCGTAGAGAACAATGCCGAGCGCGAAGATGTCAGCGCGCGCATCAGCCGATTCCCCGCGAATTTGTTCGGGCGACAGGTAGGCCGTGGTGCCCAGGATCGCTCCGGGACTCGTCATCGTGTTCAGCGGCGTCGTATCGCCCATCGGTATGGGCGCCGACACCTCGGCTGCGGTCAACTTGGCCAAGCCGAAATCGAGCACCTTGACCCGGCCCTCCCGGGTGACGAAGAGGTTCTCGGGCTTCAGGTCGCGGTGGACGATGCCCTTCGCGTGCGCCGCCGCCAGTCCTTCCGCCGCCTGCGCCAGGTAACCGAGCGCGTTGCGGAGCGGGACCGCGCCGCTCTGGAGGACCTGGCGGAAGGTCTCCCCCTCGAGCAGTTCCATCACGACGAAGGGCGAGCCCTCGTGCGTCCCCAGATCGTAGATGGCGCAGACGTTCGGGTGGCTCAGCGTCCCGGCTGCGCGGGCTTCCTGCTCGAAGCGACGAATCCGCTCGGAGTCGCGGGAGCTCTCGCGCAAAATGATCTTGAGGGCGACGTCACGGTGGAGCCGGCTGTCGCGGCTTCGGTAAACCTCACCCATGCCGCCCACGCCAATGGGCGCGAGGATCTCGTAATGACCTAGTTTTGAACCGGGGGCGAGGGGCATCGGATGAGCCTAGTGGATGTGAATGCTCTTCAGCATGCGGTCGAAGTCGGCGCTCGCCGCGTTCATCACGGCGGCGGGACCGGCGAACTTGAAGAACACCGAGCCGTTCGGCCCCTCGGCGATCGCACCGAGCATGGCCCAGTTCGGCATCTCGGTCTCGGTCCCCTGCCCCATCATACCGACATGTGCGAGGTAGGTGCCTTCAGCGTGCATGAGCGTGACGGGGACGCTGTTCGCGGCGAAACGGTCGAGTTTCGAATTGACGGCTTCCTTGAACTCTCCCTGCCAGCGCTGCAGGTTCGCATCGACGCTGCCACCCTGCCCGGGACCGAAGAAGTAGACGGCGCACTGCGCTTCGGTCTGGTTCGGTCCCTTCACGACGTACGTGGCCAGCCGCATCGAAGTCGGACCTTCATTCTTCCAGCTTGCCGGAACGCTCCAGTCGATGCCGGGGTTGGTCGCGGACTCGACGACCGGCACACGCGGCGTCTCGCCGCCTGGCCCCACGGCGCCACCGGCTGAAGGATTCGTCGCGGGCGGCATGGCGTCAGGGGAGCCAGCGGCGGGCGTCTCGGTCTGCATGGCGGCGGTCGCGGGGTGCTGCATGTTCCGCGTCCACCCGACGTATGCGATGATGAGCACGGCAACGATCCCGATCACGGCGATGATGCGCAGGGACATGGAAATCACTCCTCAAACGAAACCGATGCCGCGGGTAGGCGGCGTGAAATTTGTGGTGGACGGCGGCCCATTGCGGTGCGGCTGCCGCGTGAGATAACAGCGGAACTGGCCGCGCCGCAAGCGTGAGCCGGCGCCATCAGCGGCGCTTCGGGACAGCGTGGCCTGGGAGAGCGGACGTGCCTAAGGACATGTACGATGTCAAACCGGAAATCGCGGCGCAGGCCCACTTGAAGTCTATGCCTGAGTACCAGCGCATGTACGCGCGCTCGCTCGCCGAGCCGCAGGAGTTCTGGGCCGAGCAGGGCAAGCGGCTCGACTGGTTCACGCCATGGCACACGGTATTCGACGCCGACTACGAGGCGGTCGATTTCGGCTGGTTCCTCGGCGGACGGCTCAACGCCTGCTTCAATTGCGTCGACCGCCACCTGCAGACGCGCGCCGAACAGACGGCGCTGATCTGGGCAGCCGATGAGCCGGGCGTCTATCGCCGCGTTTCGTACCGCGAGTTGCGCCACGAGGTGTGCAAGCTCGCCAACGTGCTGCTGGCGCACGGCGTGCGCAAGGGCGATCGCGTGTGCATCTACATGCCGATGATCCCCGAGACGGTCTACGCCATGCTCGCGTGCGCGCGCATCGGCGCCATCCACTCGGTGGTCTTCGGCGGCTTCAGCGCCGACTCGTTGCGCGATCGCATCATCGATGCCGATTGCCGCGTGCTGATCACCGCGAACGAAGGCCTGCGTGGCGGCAAGGTGATCGCGCTCAAGGCGATCGCCGACATGGCCATCGCCGGGCTGCCGCGCGTGACGTCGGTACTGGTGGCGCGCCGCACCGAGATGCAGGTGCCGATGGTCGAGGGCCGCGATCACTGGTTGGACGAAGCGATGCGGCAGCAGCGCTCGACCTGCCCGGTGGAGTGGATGGACGCCGAGGATCCGTTGTTCATCCTCTACACTTCGGGCAGCACGGGTAAGCCGAA
>JANLOX010000181.1:0-2673 GCA_031366795.1 Candidatus Eiseniibacteriota bacterium
TCTTCCTCGGTCTCCTTCCAGTGGCCGTTGTGCAGGATTTTTTCCTCGCCACTGGGTAAGACTTCCCACAGTTTGATCTTACCGATATCCATTCCACTGGCAAGGTGGGTTCCATCCGGTGAAAAGGCGACGCAGACAGACCAGTTATGGTCATATTGGTCTTTGCCGAGGAGGGTCATGAGCTCGGTGCCGGTGGTGACTTCCCAAATCTTGATGTCTTTATTGTGGCTGCCGCGCGCCAACATAAGGCCGTCGGGCGAGAGCGAGAGGCTGACCACATTGTGATCGTAGCGTGTAAAGAGAAGTTTTTTCGATTCGCCGGTGGTTGGGTTCCATAGGCGGATGGTCCGGTCCTCGCTGGCCGTGGCCAGTGTTTGGCCGTCCGGCGTGAAGAGGACGGACCGGATATCTGCCGTATGCCCCTTGAGTGAGCGTAAGAGGCGTCCGGTTTCAATATCCCACAGGCGAACGAGTCGGTCTGCTCCTCCACTCGCGAGGGTTAATCCGTCCGGTGCGAAGGCCACCGACCACACGCCATGTGAATGGCCTCGAAACGCAGTCAACTCCCGTGTCCCTGCCGTCCAATATTCAAGGGAGTCGATCGGCGTCGCGCCCGTTCCTGATGGGATTGGTGTGAGCGGTGCGAGAGTGGGGTCAAGTTGGGACGTTGTCTGATCAGCCATGCATATCCTTAACAGCTAGAACACGGTGGAGCGGCGTATGGCGGCCGGTTTGATTGCAAACCGTCGATTCGCGCCAGTATAATTCGTATGAGCTGACAGAGATCGTAAGAGAAGCTTTGTCGGCAAGTCAAGCAGACACCTCGCGCGTTTCCCAAAGGACAGGTATGGAACTTCGTTTTCAGCCCGCACTGCTGCAAGAGGTCATCGACTCGTTCGTCGAAAAGACGGAACGGGAAGGCGACCCGACCTATTATAAAGAGTTTCACGAACTGGCCGATCCGATCTATGAGAAGTTTACGCTCGACGATCGGGAGAGCGAGTTCAAGAAGCTCTACCAGTACATGTTCGGGACCTGGGGGTTTTCCGATATCATTCGCGATGCCTTTAATGAATATCCGTTGCTCAAAGAACGGGTCGGCATCGTCCTCGTTAAGGGGGTCCTCAAGGAGGATCAAGAGGGTGTCGATATTCTGAGGAAGTGGGGGTCTGTCGAGCACGAGTTGGCGCGTGAGTTCGAAGAAAAAGGTTTGAAAGGCGTTGGGATCAAGCTTATTCCACGTCGATTCTATGACCCTGCGTTGACGCGCTACTGTCGGCATGAGTTGTTGCATATCTCGGACATGCTGGATCCGGTCTTTGGGTATGATCCTGATACCAAAGTTGGGCAAAATCCCGGTGAGGAAACGCTTATTCTTCAACGGTATCGAGTGTTGTGGAGTCTCACTGTGGACAGCCGGCTGACCGTTGCCGGCAAAGAACCGATGCTGAGGAAAGAAGACCGGTTCAAAGAGTTTCGCTCCTGGTACCGCAAGATTCCCGCGCCGCAATTGAAATCGGTGTTTGAGGGGTTGTGGCAGACGAGTTTCTTTACCCACTCGGAACTGATCGAGATGGCGTCGGATACCTTACGCGTCATGGACCGTGCGGTGGATGTTGAGGGAGGCGAGGTTCCAGAAACAGAAAATAAAGTGATGTTGATGCCGGGATTTCCCTGCCCGCTGTGCCGGTTTCCGACCTATTCGTGGGTCGAGGATATGGGCAACAAGATCGAACCCTATGTGCTCGATTTTATCCGTGAGAATCACCCAGGCTGGGATATTGAATTCGGAGCCTGCGACCGCTGCGTCGAGGTCTACAAGCTGCGCGCCGACGGCGTGCAGTAATGGGGCATGAGTGTGACTAGCGATCCGACATATGGACGTCGCGAGTTCTTCAAAGACTCTGTCGTGTCCGTTGCCAAAGCGGCCCAGGAATTTGCCAAACACCAAGCGGTCGTGCCGGAACAGCCGGCTCCAGCTCCGGTGCGGACGGATTGGTTGCGTCCTCCGGGCGCCGCTGACGAAGCGCTCTTTTTGGAACGATGCACGCAGTGTGGTGATTGCGCCAAGGTCTGTCCGTACGGATCGATTACGTTTCATCCGCAGAACGGGACACCGGTGATTTTTGCGGATCAGATGCCGTGCTATCTCTGCGAGGACGTACCCTGCATTGCGGCCTGTGCTACAGAGGCGTTACTCCCTGTCGCAGGACGCGGACAGATACGAATGGGTCTCGCATCCGTCTCGCACCGAATCTGCACGGCAGGGCAGGGATGCCACGCCTGCGCATCGAAATGTCCTATGGATGCCTTATCGATGGATTTTGGCACACAGCGGCTTGTAGTGGCGGCTGAGCGTTGCGTTGGATGCGGGTTGTGTGAGCAAGTGTGCCAGACCGTAAACGATCGCGTGGCTATTCGAGTCACACCGTTTAGATTGTTGACGCAGACGCTTTTGTGATACAGAAAAGCAGCCTGCGTGGAAAAATAAAATCCGGAAAGAATGGTCCGGATTGTACGAGAGAAAGATATGGAAAATCATAGACTTGGCGGACCCAGTCCGGATAGAAAAATCTCGCTTGACAACCCGTGGTCCGATACCTACCATACGACGGTTCCCGCCAAGGGACTGGCCTCACATGTTCGGGAAATTCATGTGGGTCACAGGGTAAA
>JANLOX010000206.1:0-1545 GCA_031366795.1 Candidatus Eiseniibacteriota bacterium
CTGCATGGACCTCCGCGCTCGTGTACTCGCCGCTACTTTGATCTGTGGCGCAACACTCGCAGTTCTCGCCCACCCCTCGCCGGCGAACGAACTTCAAGTGGGCTATGCCGCCACGGGCCTGGTGATTCACGACACCGCCGAAACGCTGCGCGACTACTGTGCGCGCGACACCGACAACCGCCTGTGGCTGACGCTTCCGAGCGGCGCCCGGTTCGAACTCGTCACCTCAACTTCGGATCCCGCGATCTTCAATCCGGGCGATGGCGCATTCCACACCTTCGACGCCGCGGAAGTTCGTGGCGCGCTCGCGAGCCTCACCTTCCCGGTCGCGCGCATCCACGCCGATGTGTTCCTGTTGCCCTACCCGCGTCGCAGCGGTCTCGAGTCGGCCGCGGGTGCCGGGCTCATCCTGTTGTCGCCCGGTGTGCAGCCGCTCTCACGCGAGCAGCAGCACGCGGAGTTCATCCACGAACTCGGTCACGTCGTCCACCGCGCGCTGATGCCCGACTCCGGCGCCGCGACTTGGACCGACTACCGGGCGATGCGCGGTATTGCCGATCCGGCCGTGTACGGCGCCGCCGCCGCCCACGCCAACCGCCCGCACGAGATCTTCGCGGAGGATTTCCGCGCCTTGTTCGGCGGCGCCCTCGCCAATTACAGCGGCAGCATCGAAAACGCGAACATCACCCAGCCCGCGCAGGTCGCCGGCCTCAAGACCTTCATGCTCGCACTCGCCGGCGAGCCGCTACACGTTTCGCTGGGCGCCACGCCGAATCCGTCCCGCGGCGGCATGCAGTTCTCGCGCGCAGGCGCCGCTGCCGTCGCACTCGATATCTTCGACACCCAGGGCCGTCGCGTCGCATCGCTGGCGCCCGTCAGCGCCAATGGCAGCGTGCGCTGGAGCTGGGACGGCCGCGATGCTCACGGCGCCGGCGTGTTCTACGCCCGCCCGCGCGATGGTTCGAGCGTTTCGATCCGTGTGACGCGACTGCAATAGTTGAGCGGCGCTCACTCGATGCGAGCACAACTTTCTGTGCGGACAGTTCGATCGGAACGAACCCCCGCCGCAAGTCTCTGCGCGAAGAGTTGAGTTAGCTCAACACGACTCTCCCCGGGGAGAGTTTGCATGACAATTGATTGACGAGTGCAGCTCGCGCGCCGCGCCGCGCAGTTCGACCACCCTCCGCCGTAAGTCTTGCGCGTCCGCAACGCGGTGCTCGGTGGCGATTCGCGATTCGGTCGCCTGTCGCTCCGCGGCGATACGCGCGCCGTCAGCCGCTTGCGCCCCCGTCACCCGCGCATTCGCCGCCCGTTTCTCCCTCGCGACTCGCTGCGCTTCTTCGCGCTTGGCCCGCATGAACTCGGTGCCAAACGTGCGCTCGGCTTCGAATTGGTTATGCGTATGGCAGCGCAGGCGCATACCGTCCACGGTCGCCTTGCCGCCCCGCGCCATTTCCACGATGTGATCGAACTCCAATAGCTTGCGCGCCTCGCAGCGGTGGCCCTCATCGCTCACGAACGTGCACTGCCCGCCATCGCGCACCC
>JANLOX010000240.1:0-2632 GCA_031366795.1 Candidatus Eiseniibacteriota bacterium
GGTGCAGCGGCTCGAGGATCACGCGCTGCTCACCGGCGCGGGACGCTTCATCGACGACCTCGACCTGCCCGGTGCCGCGCATGCGGTGTTCGTGCGCTCGCCGCACGTGCACGCGCGCGTGGTCTCGATCGATGCCGGTCACGCTCGTTCGGCACCAGGGGTGCTTGGTGTGTTCACCGCGGCGGACCTGCGCGCCGCGGGCATCGGGCCGATGCGCGTCAGCGTGACGCAGAAGAATCGCGACGGCAGCGCGGTACCCGCGGGTTTGCGTCCGGTGCTGGCCGAAGGCCGTGTGCGCTTCGTGGGCGAGGCGGTTGCAATCGTGATTGCGGAGTCCGTGCGTGAGGCGCGCGACGCGGCCGAACTCGTCGAGGTTGCCTACGAAGAGCTCGCGCCGGTCACCGATCCGCGCGCCGCGCTCGCTGCCGGCGCACCGCTCGTGCGTGACGAGGCTCCCGGCAACGTGGCGCTCGACTGGGAAGGCGGCGACCGCAAGGCGTGCGACGCGGCGTTTACCCGCGCGGCGCATGTGACCCGGCTGGAGCTGAAAATCAACCGCGTCTCGGCCGCGCCGATCGAGCCGCGCGGCGCCGCGGGCGTCTTCGATCCTTCGACCGGACGCTACACGCTCTATGCCCCGACGCAAGGCAGCAAGGCAATCCAGGCCGATATCGCGTCCACGGGGCTGGTCGAAGATCCGCGCGCCCTGCGCGTGGTGACGCCAGACGTCGGTGGCTCGTTCGGGGTGAAGATCTCCGCTTACCCGGAAAAGGTGGCGGTACTGTATGCGGCGAAGAAACTCGGCCGGCCGGTAAAGTGGTACGCCGATCGGTCGGAGGCCTTCCTCGCGGACGGCGCCGCGCGCGACCACGTCATGACCGGCGAGCTTGCCCTCGACGCGGAGGGGCGCTTTCTCGCGGTGCGTGCCCGGGTCGTGTCCAACACGGGCGCCTACATCACGGCGAGTGCGCTGAGCATCCCGACCTCAGGCGGCAGCCGATGCATCACCGGCGTCTATGCGCTGCCGGCTTATCACGTCGAAACGCGCATCGCTTTTACGAACACCGTACCGGTGGTCGCTTACCGCGGTGCGGGCAAGCCCGAGTTCACGTACCTCATCGAACGCCTCGTGGACTCAGCGGCGCGCGAAACCGGCCGAGACCGCGCGGACCTGCGGCGGCTGAACATGGTGCGTCCGGAGCAGATGCCCTGGACTACGCCGGTGGGGTTGGTGTTCGATTCGGGCGAATTCCAGAAAAACATGGACGACGCGCTCGCGCTGACCGACCGTTCCGGATTCGAGGCGCGGCGTGCTGCATCGTCCGCGCGCGGCCGGCTGCGCGGCTACGGGTTCTCGGTGTACCAGGAGCCCGACGGCTATTACGAGAGCCACGTGGGCGCGGTGTTCAGTCCTTCCGGCGATCTGACGCTGGCCGTCACCGCCACGACCAATGGCCAAGGGCACATGACCACTTTCAAGCAGGTGGTGTCGCAACAACTGGGACTGCCACAGGAGCGGATCCGGATTGTCGCCGGCGACAGCGACCTGACCGGTGTCGGAATGGGGTCGGTGGGCTCGTGCGAAACCACTGTGACGGGAACTGCGATCGTGCACTGCGCGCGCATCATCATCGAGAAGGGACGCTTGATCGCGGGCCACCTGCTCGAAGCGCCCGCGGCCGACGTCGAATTCGAAGTGGGCGAATCAGGCGGCTCTTTCGTGATCGCCGGCACCGACCGGCGCGTGAGCATCGTCGACGTTGCTCGCGCGGCGCATTCCGCCGGGTTGCCGCCGGAAATCGCTCCTGGGCTGCAGGCCGAAGACTTCTACAAGCCGACCACCTATAGCTTTCCCTCGGGCTGCCATGTGTGCGAGGTCGAGGTCGATCCCGACACGGGGCATGTCGCGCTGCTCTCCTATACCGCGGTCAACGATTTTGGCGTGGTGGTCAATCCGATGCTGCTCGAAGGCCAGGTGCATGGCGGGGTTGCGCAGGGGATCGGGCAAGCGTTGATGGAGGAGCTCGTGCACGACCTGCGCTCTGGCCAGTTGCTGACCGGGAGCTTCATGGACTATGCCGTCCCGTATGCCGAAGACCTGCCTTCGTTCGGCTGGGCGAGAAATGAGGTGCCGTGCAAGACCAATCCTCTTGGCGTGAAAGGCGTTGGCGAATCCGGATGCACCGCGTCGCTTGCGTGCGTGATGAACGCAGTGATCGATGCGCTCGCGCCGCGGGGCGTCACTGCGCTCGACATGCCGGCCACGCCCGAGAGGATCTGGCGGGCACTGGGCGAGGCAGGACGCTGATGGCCAACGCAGAAAAACTCGAGGCGAGGATCGCCGAGATCGAAGCCAAGCTCACGCTGTCGGAGGACCTGCTCGAGACCCTCAACACGACGGTCTATCGCCAACAGCAGCACATCGAGCGCCTGGAGCGCGACCTGCGCGCGATGCGCGACCAGGTCGAGGCCATGAGCGCTTCAGCGGAAACCGCCGCGCCGCGCGACGAGATTCCGCCCCACTATTAAGCTTTACTTGGCGTAAGGGCTCGTGCGAGCGGGAGACCGACCCGCGGGCCTGCCGTCACGCTTGGCGTAGCCGCCGAACCCTTCGCGGCGGCCGGGCGCACCT
>JANLOX010000279.1:0-31676 GCA_031366795.1 Candidatus Eiseniibacteriota bacterium
ACGGCGGCTGATAAGATGGCGGCGTTCGAAGCGGCGGGTATCGCGGTGGCGCGGATTCCTTCGGAAATCCCCGGGCTGATCTCGCAGGCGATGTCGCGCCGGCGCAAGAGCGGCGTGAAGGCGGCACCGAAGCGCGCGGCGGCCAAGAAGACGGCGTCCAAAAGCGCGGCACCGAAGCGCATTGCCGCGAAGAAGGCAGCGCCCAAGCGGGCCGCGGCCTCGAAGCGGAACGCCGCGAAACCGGCGAAGCGCGCCGCGAGCAAGGTCTCCAAGGTGAAGTCGCCCAAGCGAAAAGGCAGCAAGCCCCGTTCACGCTGAACAGGGCCTGATCAAATCACAACAAATCGGGGTTTTGAACCCCGCGAAAGGAACACCAGGTGGCCATCGAGCGCACGTTGTTCATCGTCAAGCCGGACGCCGTCAGCCGCGCATTGACCGGCAAGATCCTCGCGCATGTCGAGGACAAGGGCTTCCGCCTCGTCGAGGCGCGGTTCGGCCAGTTGCAGAGGGAAGAAGTGCAGAACTTTTACGCGGAGCACCAGGGCAAGGGCTTCTACAACGAGCTGGTCGACTTCATGACCTCGGGCCCGGTCATGCTGTGCTGCCTCGAGCGCGAGAGCGCCGTGGCATTCCTGCGTGAGACGATCGGCGCGACCGACCCGGCCCAGGCGGCCGAGGGCACGATCCGCAAGATCTTCGCTGAGAGCAAGGGCCGCAATTCCGTCCACGCCTCGGACAGCCTTGCGAGCGCTGACCGCGAAGTGAAGTTGTTCTTCGGCGCCGCCGCGCTGTCGCACTAAGTCTATTCAGGGCAACGATATAGTGTCGCTGCCCTGGGGACCCCGGGAGCCCTTCATGGCTGCCACATCGCTAGACGCCAGCGGTGGCGTATGCTACCGTGCTGCCGTCTGGACTCTGCACTTGCGGGCCTAAATCAATGTCGTCATTCGTTCTAGAACTAGCGCACCTGGCTCAAGGGTCCAGCACGGTCAGGCTCGAGGCGGACGCAACCGATATCGGGTTGGCCGCGGAGGGTTGGCCGGGGCGCGTTTATGCGGATTTGCGCTTCGAACGCAGTGGTGAACGCATCACGGTTCGCGGTGAGGTCCGCAGTGTCACGCGGCTTGAATGCTTCCGTTGTCTGCGGGACTTCGAGCTGTTGCTGGAAGTCCCGTTCGACGTGTTCGCGGAGCAGTCGGGGAAGAGCACCCGGCGCGACGAGATCGAACTCGAACGCGACGATTACATGATGTTTCACGACGGTCGTCGGCTCGATTTGCGGGAGCAGGTCCGCGAGGCCCTGCTGCTGGAGCTGCCGATCGCGCCACATTGTCGCGAGGACTGCCAAGGGCTGTGCCCGCGATGTGGCGCCAATTTGAACGATGGACTGTGTGCGTGCGGGATTCCTCCAGGGGGCCCGGAACGCAACTGAACAGTTCACCAGGAGGAAGTGGTCATGGCAGTTCCCAAGCGCAGGCACTCGGCGACTCGCGGGCGCAAGCGACGCACGCACTGGAAGCTCAAGGGTCCGTCCCTGCACCCGTGCAGTCATTGCAGCAGCCCGAAGCAACCGCACAGGATTTGTCCGAATTGCGGATTCTACGACGGCGAAGAGATCGTCCCGCCGCGCGCCGACTAACGCGATCCCCCGAGCCCACTGAATGGCTCCGGTTCCCCGGATCGGGATTGATGCGATGGGTGGCGACCACGGCCCCGGTGTGGTCGCCGAGGGCTTAGCGCTCGCTTTTCGCGACATGCCCGGCCGGTTCCAGATCACGCTCGTCGGTGACGAGACGGCGATCCGCTCGGCGCTCAAGCAGCATCATGCCGAGAACTTCGGCATCGAGATCGTCCATGCGGACGAGCAGATCGACATGGCCGAAAAGGCCGCGCAGGCCGTGCGCCGCAAGGGCTCCTCGCTCGGCGTGCTCACGCAGTTGCACAAGGACCGCAAGGTCGACGCGATGTTCAGCGCCGGCAACACCGGAGCGGTCGTGGCCAGCGCCCTGATCGTGCTCGGGCGCCTCGAGGGCGTCTCCCGCCCTGCACTTGCCGCGATCCTGCCGAACGCCTCGGGCGGCACCGTCGTGCTGGATGTCGGCGCGACATCCGACTGCAAGCCCGGCTACCTCGTGCAGTTCGCGCATATGGGCGCTGTCTATGCGCGCTACCTGCTGGGCCGCCAGAATCCGCGCGTCGGGCTGCTGTCGATTGGCGAAGAGCCGACCAAGGGCAACGCCTTCGTGCTCGAGACGCGCCCGCTCCTCGAACAGGCCGCGCACCTCAATTTCGCCGGCCACGTCGAGGGCCGGGATATTTTCAAGGGCGGCACCGACGTCGTCGTGACGGACGGCTTCACGGGCAACGTGGTGCTCAAGACCGCCGAAGGGGTCGCGGGGTTCATGACGGATATGGTGCGCCACGAACTCCAGCACGATTGGCTGGCTCGCGCCGGCGCGGGGTTGATGTTGCCCGCGCTCAAACGGCTGCGGGCCAAGATCGACTGGGAAGAATTTGGCGCCGCACCGCTTCTCGGCGTCGATGGTGTGTGCTTCATTGGTCACGGCAGCAGCAAGGCCAAGGCATTTCACAGCGCGATCCGCACGCTGACGCGATTCGTCGAGCACCGCGTCAACGAGCACATTCGAGAAGAAATCCAGGCCGACCATGTCACCGCGGCCTGACGGGATCCGCGGCGTCACCATCACCGGCACGGGCATGTACGTGCCCGAGCGCATCGTGACGAACCACGAGCTGGCGAAGCTCGTCGATACCTCGGACGAATGGATCGTCGAGCGCACCGGTATCCGCGAGCGTCGCATATCGGCGCCGGGGCAGGTGTCTTCCGACCTCGCCCTGATCGCGGCGCAACGCGCGCTCGAGATGGCGAACGTGGACCCGAAGGACGTCGACCAGATCATTCTGGCCACGACGACTCCGGATCGCCTGCTGCCCTCGTGCGCCTGCACCGTGCAGGCGAAGTTGGGCGCCACGCGCGCGGCGGCGTTTGATATCTACGCGGCGTGCACGGGGTTCATCTATGGCTTGAGCGTCGCGCGGGGTGCGATTGGCACCGGCATGGCGAATATCGTGCTGGTGATCGGCGCCGAGCAGTTGTCGCGCATCACCGATATGCGCGACCGCAACACCTGCGTGCTGTTCGGCGATGGCGCGGGCGCCGCCGTGCTGAAGGCGTGCGCGCCGGGTGAAGGCATCCTGGCGGTGTCGATTCACAGCGACGGCGTGCTCGGCGACCTGCTCGAAATGCCTGCCGGCGGCGGCGCGATTCCGGCCTCCGTCGAGAGCGTCGCGCGACGTGAGCACTACATTCGCATGCGCGGCAAGGAAGTCTTCAAGGTGGCGGTGCGCGGCATGGAAGAGAGCCTGCTCAAGTCGCTCGCCGACGCTGGGCTCACGCCGGGCGATCTCGAATGGGTGATCCCGCACCAGGCCAACCTGCGCATCATCGAGGCCATGCGCGAGCGCGTCGGGCTGCCGTCCGAGCGCGTGCTCGTCAACATCGACCGCTACGGCAATACCTCGTCCGCCTCGATCCCCATCACGCTTGATGAAGTCGTGCGCGCGGGCAAGCTCAAGCCGGGCGACAACGTCGGCTTAGTGGCGTTTGGTGGCGGCATCACCTGGGGCGCCTCAGTGGCGCGCTGGACGATGCCGGTGCCGGTCCAGGCGGCCGCGCGGAGTGCGAATTCCGTGGCGGCGGTGGGGCCACCGTCGTGAAGCTCGCCTTCCTGTTTCCCGGCCAGGGCGCCCAGACCGTCGGCATGGGCCAAGCGCTCGCGGAGCGCTACCCCGAGGCGCGCGAGGTGTTCGAGGCGGCCGATCGAGCCTTGGGCTTCGAGTTGTCGAAGATCTGCTGGGAAGGCCCCGAAGACGTCCTGCGCGAAACGCGCCACGCCCAGCCGGCCCTGTTCACACACAGTGTCGCGGCCTTGCGCTTGCTGGAAGCGCAGGGAGTGGCGCCGTCGTGGTGCGCGGGTCATAGCCTCGGCGAATACTCGGCGTGCGTTGCGGCGGGTGCCCTGGGCTTTGAGGACGCGGTACGCCTCGTCTTTGCGCGTGGTGAGTTAATGCACCAGGCGGGGATCGACCGTCCGGGCACGATGGCCGCGGTGCTGGGTCTCTCGCGTGACGACGTCGCGGCGGCGTGCGCCGAAGTGGCAGGGACAGGCGTCGTGGTGCCAGCGAACTTGAATGCGCCGGGCCAGGTGGTGATCTCGGGTGAGATCGCTGCGGTGGCCGCGGCGGGTGAAGCCTGCAAGGCGCGTGGAGCCAAGCGCGTGATCGCGCTGGTGGTCAGTGGTGCCTTCCATTCCCCGTTGATGGCTGCGGCTTCGAGCGGGCTCAATGCCAGGCTCGAGCAGACGCCGTTCGCCGATGCGCGCTGCCCGATCATCGCGAATATTTCCTCGCGCCCCGGCCAGACCGCCGCGGAAGTGCGCGGCGCTCTCGAGGCGCAGTTGCTGGGAGCCGTGCGCTGGGAAGACTCGATGCGCACGTTGCTCGACCAGGGCGCCGAAGGATTCGTGGAATTGGGCGCGGGCAAGGTGTTGCGCGGCCTGTTGCGCATGATCCACAAGGACGCGGTGAGCTGGAACATCGAGGACCCCGACAGCCTGAATGCCACGTTGAGCGCATGGGGCATGGTCCCCGCGGGAGGCTCCGCAGCATGAGTGAGCAACGCATGACCGCAACGGCAGCCGCGGCTTCGGCCGAACTCGCGACGCAGGTGGCATTCGTCACCGGTGGCGCCACGGGGATCGGACTGGCGATCGCTCAGGCGCTGGCCGCTCGCGGTGCCACGGTGGCGATCTTCAATCGCAACCAGGAGCGTGCGCAGGCGGCCGTCGCCATGATCAACGCGGCCGGTGGCCGGGCGCTGGCCTTCGAGGCCGATGTGGCCAACACCGCTTCGGTCGAAGCAGGCTTCGAGCAAGCGCTGGCGGGGCTCGGGCGTGTCGATATTCTCGTCAACAACGCCGGCGTCACGCGCGACGGGCTGATCCTCCGCATGAGCGATGCGCAATGGGACGAGGTGCTCAGCACCAATTTACAGGGCGCCTTCCGCTGCTGCCGCGCTGTGGCAAAGCCCATGATGAAGGCTCGCTATGGGCGTATCATCAACGTGTCGTCGGTGGTGGGCCTGATTGGCAACGCGGGTCAGGCCAACTACGCGGCGTCCAAGGCCGGATTGCTCGGGCTGACCCGGTCGCTGGCGCGCGAGTTGAGCAGCCGAAATGTGACGGTGAACGCGGTGTGCCCCGGCTACATTGAAACCGACATGACCCACGAGCTGCCGGAGGCCAACAAGGCCGCGCTGCTCGCCAATATTCCGCTGGGCCGTCTGGGACGGCCGGAAGAAATCGCCGATGTCGTCGCGTTCCTCGCTTCACCTCGCGCCGGGTATGTTACCGGCCAGACGTGGGCGGTGGACGGCGGCATGGTGATGTAAAGATACAAATAAACCCATCTCAAGAAGGGGAGGTGACAAAGGAATGACTACGTTCAGCGAGGACCGCGTCAAGGAAATCATCGCCAAGGAACTGGAAGTCGAAGCGAAGGACCTTGCGCCGGAGAAGAAGTTCATCGAGGACCTGGGAGCCGATTCGCTCGACATCGTCGAGTTGGTGATGGCGCTCGAGGAAGAGTTCGGTCTCGATATCCCGGACGAAGATGCAGACAAGCTCAAGACGGTGGGTGATGCGATGGATTACCTCAAGTCGCACGCAACCGCGTCGTAATTCGGCTTCGGGGTCCGGTCCGCGCCATGCAGATGCGCTCGGTTCAATAGAGCGCTGAACGTCTGGCGGCGCGGCCGAGCCCGGGCTGAATAGCAAGACCCGGCATCGCGCATCCCGCAGCGGCGGGAGGCCAAGCGTGTGCGGGCCACCCATCAACAAGGAAGCAATCATGTCGGACAACGGGCGCCGGGTGTTCGTCACCGGAGCGGGGATCATCTCCCCGCTCGGCAACGACGTTTCGGTGTTCTGGCAGCGGCTCCTCGAAGGTCAGTCTGGTGCGGGACCCGTCACGCGGTTCGATGCGTCGAACTACGGCACTCGCTTCGCATGCGAGGTGAAGGAGTTCTCCACCGAAGGGATCATCGACCGTAAGGACGCCAAGCGTATGGATCGCTTCGTCCAATATGCGGTCGTCGCCACTTCCGAAGCGATTCGGAACTCCGGCCTCGATCTCGAATCCCTGAACCGCGATCGCATCGGAGTCATCATCGGCTCGGGCATCGGCGGCATGGAGACCTTCGAAAACCAGCACACCGTGCTGATGGAGCGTGGCCCGAACCGCGTCAGCCCGCTATTCATCCCGATGATGATCTCGGATATGGCAGCGGGGCAGGTGTCGATCCAGTTCGGATTGCGCGGCCCCAACTTCTGCACCGTTTCAGCCTGCGCCTCAGGGGCGCATGCGATCGGTGAAGCGCTGCGGCTGATCCGGGCAGGGGATGCCGACGTGATTATCGCGGGGGGAGCCGAAGCGACCATTACGCCGATGGCGATGGCCGGCTTCAGCAACCTCCGGGCACTGTCCCAAAGAAACGATGATCCCATTCGTGCCAGCCGTCCGTTCGACCAGGACCGGGACGGCTTCGTGATCGGCGAAGGCGCCGGCATCGTGGTGCTCGAAAGTGAAGAGCACGCGCGCCGTCGTCAGGCCACGCTATTGTGCGAGCTCTGCGGCTACGGGGCCTCTGGCGATGCATACCACATAACGGCTCCCAGCGAGGACGGCAACGGCGCTTCGCGCGCCATGGTGCGCGCCCTCGAGGATGCCCAGGTACGCCCTGAGGAAATCGATTACATCAACGCGCATGGAACGTCGACCCCCGCCGGTGACCCGGTCGAGGTGGTGGCCGTGAAGCGCGTGATGGGTGATCACTCCCGCCGCGTCATGATGAGCTCCACCAAGTCCATGACCGGGCACCTGCTGGGTGCCGCGGGTGGACTCGAAGCGGTGGTCGTAGCGCTCACGATTCGGCATGGGATCGTCCCACCTACGATCAACCTGGACCATCAGGATCCACTATGCGATCTCGACCTCGTTCCACATCACGCCCGGGAAGCTCCGGTGCGAATCGCCCTGTCGAACTCGTTCGGGTTCGGGGGGCACAACGTGACGCTGGCGCTGCGCGCGGTGAGGTAAAGAACCGCGCGCGCCGTGGCGGCCGCGGTAGGGGAAAGCCGAGCGGCCATCATCCGCAGTCGCCGCGGCCGCAGACGCATTCATCGTTCTGGAGCTGGCTGAAGCGGCTGTTCCAGCCGCCGCCGCAGGCGAAGCGCAAGCTGCCGCCCGGGGCTACGCCATCGGAATCGGAAGCCCGCATCTTCGCGGAATTCGCCAAGCAGTACGACATCGCGTTCCAGCGTCCCGACCTGCTCAAGCTGGCGCTGACGCACCGCTCCTACCTCAGCGTCACGGGGCAGGGCGCGCGCGAATCCAACGAGCGCCTCGAGTTCCTCGGTGACTCGGTGCTCGGGCTCGTCACCAGCGAGTTCCTCTATCGCGAGCACCCCTCGGAGCATGAGGGGCAGCTCACCAAGACCAAGTCACTGCTCGTTTCCAAGGCGATCCTGTCGCGGCGCGCGTTGGCCATGGGGCTCGGCAAGTACGTGCTGATGAGCCGTTCCGAGAGTGATTCGGGCGGCCGCCAGCGGCTGTCGATCCTCGCCGATGCGTTCGAGTCGGTGATCGGCGCCATCTACCTCGACCAGGGTTTCGAAGCCTCGCGGCACTTCATCATGCGCTGGCTGTTGCGCGATTCGCGCGAGATTGCTTCGGACAAGCGCCACACCAACTACAAGAGCCACCTGCAGGAGTTCGTTCAGAGCACGTACCGCACGCATCCGGTCTACCGGATTCGCAGCGAGGCGGGCCCCGATCACTCGAAGCAGTTCAATGTCGAAGTGATCGTCGGGCGGCGCGTGCTGGGCACCGGGCGCGGGCGCAACAAGAAGGACGCCGAGCAGGCCGCGGCGCGTGATGCCCTGGCGCAGGCCGAGGGCGGAGATCAGGCGGAAGAGACCAAGCGCGTCCCGCGCGGCGGGGAGGCCGTGACCTCTGCGAGCGCTCCGATGCCGCTGCGGCGTATTGAGCCGGAACCCGACGAAGCGTTCGATGATGAGCCCGATGCCATCGGGACGCAGGGGCGGGGAGCCGTTGCCGGCGAAAGCGCCGAGGAAGGTGAGGGACTTCGTCGTGGACGCCGCGGGGGACGGGGCCGTCGCAATCGTCGGGACGAAGCACCGCCGGCGGTGGGCACCGAAGCTGTCCCGCGCGGGCAGGCAGGCGCACCGGTCGCGGCCAGGCCGGTGGGTGCGCCGGCCTACCGCACCGCGCCGCCGCCAGTCGATCCTGCGACACAGCCGCACGGCCTGTCGCGCCCGCCGCTCGATGTGCCTGTGGATCGCTCGTCGATCGAAGAGGACGCGGACGAGATCGGACGCCCGGAGAACTTGATCGAGGACAGCAGCGCCGCGTTCCCCCCGACGGACCGCTACATCGGGGGACGCACGGTGGAACGCGTGGGACGCCCGAGTTGGGAGGACACGCCGCGCCGTCCGGCGGAGACCGAGCGTGTGCGGCCGCCCGCCTTCGGTTCACTCAGCGAGGAGCACTATGACGACGATGACGGCTTCGGGCGCGCACGGGAACCGGTGAAGGCGCGTGAGCGCGTGAGCGAGCCGGTTCGCGAAGTCCCTGCGCAACGGCCTGTCCCTGCTCCTGAGCCACCCGTCGAATCGCGCAAGGAGTCCTGGACGGAGCCGGCGCACGGCGAGGACCACGACGACATCGAGCCGCAGCCGGAAGTGAAGCCGTCGTCGCCGGCGCGCGTGGAGCCGGTCGCGACGTTTGGCCGCAAGCGCACACGCCGGTAGTTCAAAAAAAGAGAGCCGCCCGCGCGGGAAGCCGTGCGGGCGGGATAACAAAATCGGGAGGCTTGCGCCTCCCGTTTATAATTAGCTGTCGCCCCTTTCTAACGGGGCTGGCCCCTCGGAATTCCAGGTCCCGCCAGTGGGAACGACAGACTTTTTTGCCGCCGGCGCAATCCCTAACCGTGCGATCGCGCGGGGCTCACAGTGCATTATAGCATGCAGCATGCCATCCATCATTTATTCGCCTCGATTCGCGTAAGTTCAATTCGATAAATAGTTTAATACCAGTTCACTGGGCATGCGCACCAGCCGTCCTGGGCAACGTTTGGGACACTTTGTCTTAATGAAACCGGTTTCAAGTAGGCTAATTTAATGTGCCGCATGCGATTAAGATCTAAGTGTCAGATCTGGCCGCTGTGGGACTTTGTGTCGCTGTTGGCCTCGTCCGGCGCGGAGCGCTTGCGCGCCGCCATGCGGTGAAGCGTGCGGCGCGAAATTCCCAGAATGGTGGCCGCCTGCGTGTAGTTTCCGCCCGTGTGCTCCAGTACGCGGTCCACGTAGCGCTCGACCATCTTGTCGAGCGTCACGAGCGATGTGGCGTCCGCCGGCTCGTCGAGCCGCAATGACTCCGCGGTGATGACGGTCGAGGTCGACAGCACCATGGCGCGCTCGATCACGTTGGCCAGCTCGCGCACATTGCCGGGCCACTGGTGGGCCAGCAGCAATCGCATGGCTTCAGGAGCAAAGGTCTTGTTGACCTGGCCCTGCTCCGCGGCGTAGTGGTGCAGGAAGTGATCGATCAGGAGCTCGATGTCGTCGCGCCGTTCCCGCAAGGGCGGCAGCTCGATCTTGACGACGTTCAAGCGGTAGTAGAGATCCTCACGGAAGCGCCCAGTGCGAACCAGGTTCTGCAAGTTCTGGTGTGTGGCCGCGACCAGCCTGACGTCGACTTCAATTTCGTCATCGCTGCCCACGGGCTTGATGCGATGCTCCTGCAGCACCCGCAATAGCTTGGCCTGCAGGGGAGTCGACAGATCGCCAATTTCGTCGAGGAACAGCGTGCCCTGGTCCGCTTCCTTGAACAGCCCAATGCGTGTTGACATCGCACCGGTGAAGGCGCCGCGCACGTGGCCGAACAACTCGCTCTCCAGCAGCCCCTCGGGGATAGCCGAGACGTTCACCGTCACGAATCGCTTCCCGCTGCGTGGGCTGCGATCGTGCAGTGAACGCGCGACGAGTTCCTTGCCCGTGCCGCTCTCGCCGATGATCAGCACGTTGGTGCGGGTCGCGGCCACGCGCGCGACGGTCTTGAACACGTCGAGCATCTGCGGCGAGCGTCCGACGATGCGCTCGATCCGGGGTGACCGCTCGCCCTTGGGTGCATCGATCATCGTCTGGGTGGCCACACGCTTCTCGATGGCGCGTTCGAGCACCGCGCCCAGCGAGGCCAGCGACGGCGGCTTGGCGAGATAATCGAATGCGCCGGTCTGGATCGCTTCCATCGCCGAATCCATGCTGGCGTAGCCCGTGATCACGATCACCGGCAGATCGGGCGTGCGCGCGACCACATGGCGCAGCAGGTCCAGTCCATTGCCCCGGCCCAGGTTCAGGTCCGTGAGCACGACGTCGAAATGGGTCAGTTCGAGGCGCTCGATCGCGCTCTCGAGACTGCCCGCGGTCTCGACCTCATGGCCGAAATGGCGCGCCATCGCCTCGAGCGCCCGTGCGGTGAGCGGTTCGTCGTCGACAACCAGGATGCGCGCCGGTGCGCGTTCGGTTTCCATGGGGTAGGAGGGTCAGGAACAGGTTACGTTTAGCACGCGTGGCGCGGGTTGGCGAGTTCCAGGGGCGCGCGCGAGTGGCTGCCCTGTGAGCGGCATGCTACGCTTCATCAATCATGTGGGTCATTGTTGGACTCGTTCTGGGGCTGGCCACGTCGACCGCTGCCGCTCCGTCCGCGACCCCCGACTCCGCGAGCTATGCCGGCAACGAACTGGCGCTGCGCGCTTATGCGCAGGGACGCCTGTTGGAGGCGCGCGGCAGTTATCGCGAAGCGCTCGGGGAGTACATCCGTGCCCTGTCGCTGGACCACCACGCCGCCGCGGTGCCACGCCGCGTGGCTGAATTGGTCGGGCGAATAGGCGACGCGCCGAGTGCGATCGAGTACGCCGATAAGGCGCTGGCCATCGACTCTACCGACGCGCGCAGTCTGTGGATCAAGGGTGCAGCCCTGATGTCCTTGGGGCGCACGCCGGAAGCACTTGCGCCGCTGGTCGCCTGCGTCAACGTGGACTCGACGCACGCCGAGTACGTGGCGGCACTCGCGCACGCCGCGGAGGCTGCCGAACGCATCGACATTGTGGCGCACGCTTATGAGTTGGCGGTCGAGCTCGATCCCGACGACGGCGAGAGCTGGTTCCAGCTGGCGGCCGCGCAGGCGCGCCTGGGCCGGTTCGCTGAAGCCGACTCGAGCATGCGGCAGGCGGCGGACCTGTCGCCGGTGCGGCCGGGGCAATTGTTCCTGCAGGGCTGGATCGCCGAGAGCCTGGGCCGTGACGATGAGGCGATCGAACGCTACCAGAGCCATCTCGAAACGCACCCCAACGACCAGACGACACGCCGCCGCCTCGTGAACCTGCTGGCGCGGCAGAAGCGCTGGGCGTTGGCGTTGCCCGAAGCCCAGCGCGTCACGCGCGCGGATCCCAACGACTGGGAAACGCTCGCCGTCGAGGTCGAGATCGCGATTCGCGCGGGCAAGACGGCCGAAGCGAAGTCCGCGATCGACCGTCTCGAGCGCCAGGCCGAGCACGATGTCGATCTCGCGGGAGGGGTGTGCTCCTTGCTGATTCGCTGCAAGCGCGTGCCGGATGCGATCCAGTTCGCCGATGGTTGGGCGAGCCGGCATTTGCGCGACCCGGATGGCCCGCTGTTGGCCGCGCGCGCCCGCGCGGTCGCCGGGCAGCGCGAGGCGGCGTTGCCGTTCGCGCGGGCCGCCGTGCTGGCGGCGCCGGATTCGCTGTCGCCGCGGCTGCTGCTCGCGCGACTGTGCACTGACCTGCATCGTTATCCCGAGGCCGAGTCCTCGCTCACCGTGCTGGCGGCGCGGCGTCCGGCGGAAGCGGTCGTGCTGCTGGAAGTGGCAAGCCTGCGGGAGGATCGCGGCGACACCGAGCATGCCGAGGCGGCGGCGCGTGATGCCTTGAAGCTCGAGCCGGACAATGCGCGCCTGCTGAACTTCCTCGGCTACCTGATGGCCGATCATGATCGCGGCCTCGATGAGGCCGAGCGCATGATCCGGCGCGCCCTGGTGGCCGAGCCCGACAACGGCGCCTACGTCGATTCGATGGGGTGGGTGCTGTACCGCAAGCACCAGTTCGAGGCCGCCCGCACCCAGCTCGAGCGGGCCGTCGAGTTGACCGCGGGGGACCCCGTGGTGCGGGAGCACCTGGGCGATGCCTATGTGGAGCTCAAGCTCAAGGACAGGGCCCGGGAGCAGTACAAGTTGTGCCTCGAGCGCGATTCCGGCAACACGCGTGTGCGGGCCAAGTTGGCCGGAATCCCCCGATGATCCCGTCAACCCGCCCCCGATTTGAATGTCCGGGAACCGCAAGGCGGCTCCGGTGTAGGAAGCAGGGGTGAAACCACCTTTGGGTCCGGATCGACAGCCTCAGGCTCCAGCAATTCTGAGCCTCTCCGACGAGGACCTGATGGCCCGTGTCGCCGAGGACGAGGAACGCGCGTTCTCGGAGCTGGTGCGGCGCTATCAAGCGCGGGTGATGAATCTCGTCGGGCGGGTGCTCAATGACCGGGAATGCGCGGACGATCTCGCGCAAGAAGTGTTCGTCCGGGTCTTTGTGCACCGGCGCAATTACCGGCGGGGCTCGAAGCTCTCGACGTGGGTGTTCACTATCGCCGCGAATTTGGCGAAAAATGAAATTCGCCGCCGCGTGCGGCGACGGAACTGGTTCAGCCTCGATGCGCTCCAGGAGACCCTCCAGGACAGCGCCGCGGTGCTGGCGGATCCGACCGAGGGTCGCGACAAGACGCTCGAACGCGAACAGCTGCAACAGGAGTTGGGCCGCGCCATCGCGACCATCCCTGAGAAGTACCGGTTGTCGCTGGTGCTGCGCGACGTCGAAGGGCTGCCCTACGAAGACATCGCGCAAATTCTGGGAATCCCCGGAGGAACGGTGCGATCGCGGATCAACCGGGCGCGATCGATGCTCAAGCGAAAATTGCAACCCATGATGAGAAAAGAGGCGAGCCAATGAAATGCCACAAGGCGCGCAGATGGTTCAGCGCGTATTGGGATGATGAAATCACGCAGGCTGAGCGCGAGTGCCTCGAGGCCCATTTCGCCGGGTGCGAGCGCTGCCGCGGCGAATACGAAGCGCTGGCGCGCACCCTCGAGATCGTCACCACGCTGCCGCGCGCCGAGGCGTCGCCTGATTTCGTTGAGCGCACGCTGGCGCGGGCGCGCCGCGCGACTCCCGTGGCCGATCGCTTCGCCGCCCCGCGTCCCTTGTGGGTGCCGGTGGCCGCGGCCGCCTCGCTGATTCTCGTCGCCATCTCGTTGTTGTCGCCATGGGCAGGCCACGAGGCGCCGATCCTCGCCAACCGCCGCGCGGTTCCTCAGGAAGCCCGCGTGGTGCCTCCATTCACTCCCGTCCAGGCTGCGCCGTCCGCGGGAACCCTCGCCTCCGGCGCCAACTCAACGCCGCGCGTGGTATCGCAAGACCAGATGGCGGCGCTCGTCGATTCCTTGATCGACCACAGCGCGGATGTCGATTTCGTGATCGACCCGGTGCGTGTGAGCCGCGAGCGTACGGCCGGCCGGCGTGTCGAGCCGGTGCAGGGCCAACAGGCCGTCATCTCGTTCTAGGAGTTTCATGCGGGCAGCCCAGTTGCATCGCGGAGGTCGCCTCGCAGGGGCAGTGCTGCTGTGCGCGCTGCTGCTCGGCATCCCCGTGGCTCACGGCCCGCAGGCGCAGGGCACGTTGTCGGCTATCGAGACCGACGTCGATGTGATCCTCGCCACGACGCGGCCCTCGGTGGTCACCGTGGTGACGGTGCGCGATGCGCCCGAAGGCGTGCGCACGGAACTCCAGCCTGCCACGCGCATCGGCTCAGGCATCGCCATCGCCGAGGACGAGATCCTTACCACGGCGAGCGTCGTCGATCGCGCCTCGCACATCTGGGTGCGTACCTCGAACCGGCTGCAATTCCAGGCGCTGGTCGTGGGCAGCGATCCCATCTCCAACGTGGCGCTGTTGCGCGTGCCGGGCGTGGTGCTGCCGCCCGCGCGTTTCGCGCTGAGCCGGCCACCGCGCATTGGCGACTGGGTGATCGCGGTCGGCACCACGCGGGACGTCCACGCCCGCTCGGCCCACTCGCTGGGTACCGTGACCTTCCGCCATCGCGACCCGCGGTTGCCGCTGTGGCAGCTGACGAACCTCGTCTATCCCGGCTTCAGCGGCGCGCCGGTTGTCAGCGCACGCGGCGAACTCGTCGGCATGCTGCAGGGTGAACTCGATCCGGTCTCGCAGGCCGAGTTGCTCCCCGAGGAACGCGTGGCGCCGGGTGCCAGCTTCATGCTGGGCGTCGACGACCTGCGCACGATCTACCTGGCGCTGCATCGCGAACACCGGGTGCGCCATGGCTACCTGGGTGTCAGCTCGCGCGCCGTGAGCGTCGAGGCCGAATCCGAGAAGGGCGCGCGCGTGCCGCTCGGGGTCGAAGTGCTCGACGTCACCGCGGGAGGCCCGGCAGCCCGCGCGGGGATCAAGCGCGGCGACATCATCGTGGCGTTCGAAGGGGTGCAGGTCGAGGATCCCGTACAGCTGGGCCGCTGGGTGACCGCGACGCCGCCGGGGAATGCCGTTCGCCTCGTGTGGGTGCGCGACGAATTGCGGCACGAGGGCCGTCCGGTGCTGACCGAGTCGCAGACTGCGCTGCAGGAGTGGGCAGCGCCGGGACCGCTCGCCGCCGCCACCACCGAGGCGCAGGGAACGCGCATCGCCGATCTGGAACGCCGCATCGAGCGCATGAATCGCGAGCTCGCGCGCCTGCGCAGCTCGGGCGATCCGGCACGCTGATATTCGCTCCGTGGCCGCGCGCACGCTGAAGATCCGCTATGAGGGCCGCGTGGCCGAGTCGCGCGTGGTGTTCGACGGGGGAGGCCTCGACCGCCTGGGCGCCCACGCGGCTGCCGGCCGCGCCGCGCGCGACGGCGCTGCCTCGTCGCGGCCCCGCGGCACCAAAGTGCCCGCGCGTCGCGCCCTGCTCATCAGCGAACCGCGCGTCGCCCGGCTGTACGCCCGCCGCGCACTCGCCTCGCTGAAACGCCGCGGCATCGATGCGACACTCGTGCTCGTGCCCACCGGTGAGCGCGCCAAGTCGGCGCGTGAGCTCTCGCGGCTGTGGGACGCATTCGCCGCGCGCGGTCTCGGCCGGCACGACCTGGTCGTGGCACTCGGCGGCGGATCGGTCGGCGACCTCGCGGGGTTCGCGGCCGCGTCGTGGCTGAGGGGTATTGAGTGGGTGGGTGTGCCGACCTCGTTGCTGGCGCAGGTCGACAGCAGTGTCGGCGGCAAGACCGCGATCGACATTGCCGCGGGCAAGAACCTCGCGGGCGCCTTCCACCAGCCTTCGCGCGTCATCATCGATCCGCAGTTGTTGGCCACCTTACCTCAGCGCCAGTTGCGCGCCGGGCTCGCTGAGATCGTAAAGCTCGGCATGGCCGTCGACGCCGCGTTGTTCCGCGATGTCGAACGCCACGCGGCGGCACTCGCCGCCGCCGATCCCCAGACGCTCGCGCGCATCATCGAGCGATCGGTGCGCGCCAAGGCCCGCGTGACGCGCGCCGACGAACGCGAGCGCGAGGGGGGCTCCCGGACCGCGCTCAACTTCGGCCACACACTGGGGCACGCGCTCGAAGCGGTGCTGGGCTACAAGGGTCTGCTGCACGGCGAGGCGGTGGCCATCGGGCTGCGCGTGGCCTCGCGGCTGTCGGTCGAAGCGGCGGGTCTGGACTTGCGCGACCGTGACCGCCTGCTGTCACTGCTCGAAGCTTTGCGTCTACCCAAGCGTATTCCAGGGCTACCGCTGCGCGCCCTGATGGCGGCGATGCGGCACGACAAGAAAGGCCGCAACGGCAACGTTCGCTGGGTGTTGACGCCCCAATTGGGTCATGCTAGCGTCCCGCGCCTGATTCCCAGCCGTCTCGTTGAGGCGGCCTTGATCGAGGCCGGAGCCCGTCGCTAGACGATCTTCGCGCCGATCCAAATGCGGGCTCGATGCCGAACATACTGGTCCTACACGGTCCCAACCTGGACGCACTGGGAAGCCGTGAGCCTGCCGTGTACGGGCGCGTCACCCGGGCGGAAATCGACCGCCAACTCGAACAGCTTGCCACCACATTGGGATGCGCGATCGAGTGCCGGCAGAGCAACCACGAGGGTGTGCTCATCGATGCTTTGTACGCTTCCCAGCCCAAGGTGGACGGGTTCCTTGTGAACTTAGGCGCCCTGAGCCACACCAGCGTGGCGCTGCGCGATTGCCTGGCCGCGATCGCCCGGCCGGCCGTCGAGGTGCACATCAGCAATCCCGCGTCCCGTGATCCCTTTCGCCATCATTCGCTGATCTCCGGCGTCGCCTCGGGTGTCATCCAGGGGTTTGGCGCCGACAGCTACTTACTGGGCCTGCGGGCCCTCGTCACCCTTTTGGGAGAATCCCCCCATCGTGGCTAAACGACCGCTTAAGCGCCCCGGCAAAAACATCAAGCCGAGCAAGGCCAGTGCCGATACATCGAGCGTCGCACTGCTCGGCGGGACCGGGATGGCGGATCTTCGCCAGCTCATCCAGTTGGTGCAGAAGACAGGAATTGGCGAGCTCGAAGTGAGTTCGGGTGGTCGCTCGGTGCGGATTTCCGCATCGCCCGCGACCGTCGTGATGGGAGCGGCGCCGGTTGCGGCGGACTCCCGGGCGACGGCTCCCGCGGCGAATGCTGAAGCCCCGCTCGCGGCTGATGCCGCAAAGCACGCGGCCGCGGCCTCGAACCAGCTGACGATCACCTCGCCGATGGTCGGGACGTACTACCGCGCTCCGGCCCCGGACGCCGATGCCTATGTTGAAGTGGGTGACGTGGTGAGCGTCGGGCAGACAGTCTGCATCGTCGAAGCCATGAAGCTCATGAACGAAATCGAATCGGAAGTCCGTGGCAAAATCGTCCAGATCCTCGTGGAGAACGCGCAACCGGTTGAGTTCGGCCAGCGGTTGTTTCTCGTCGAACCGGTGTAGAGCGTGATCCAGGGGCCACCCGTCGGGAAGGCTCATGAACATCCGCTCTGTGCTGGAAAAGATGATCGGGATGCGCGCCAGTGACCTTCACCTGAAGGCCGGCACCGCGCCGATCGTACGCGTCGACGGCGTTCTCTACACGATCGAGGACAAGGCGCCCAGCGCGCAGGAGCTGCGCGAAGTCTGCGACCAGCTGCTGAGCGAAGAGCAGCGCCAGTACTTCGCCACCCACCACGAAATCGACTTCGCGTTCGGCGTCTCCGGGCTCGCCCGCTTTCGCGCCAACGTCTTCATGCAGCGAGGCACCCCGGCCGTGGCGCTGCGTCACGTGCCGGTGCAGGTGCCCAGCATCGAAGAGCTCAACCTGCCGCCCGTGGTGCGCGACCTCGCCTTCTCCTCGCGTGGCATGGTGCTCGTCACCGGCCGTACCGGCGCCGGCAAGTCCACAACGCTCGCAGCGATGATCGACACCATCAATCGCACCACGACGCGCAACATCATTTCCGTGGAAGACCCGATCGAGTTCCTTCACGTCGACCGCAAGTCGTTCATCCACCAGCGCGAAATTGGCCTCGACACGCGAACCTTTGCGGATGGGCTCAAGTACGTGCTGCGCCAGGATCCCGATATCATCATGGTCGGCGAAGTCCGTGACTTGGAGACCATGCGCACAGCGCTGATGGCGGCCGACACCGGCCACTTGGTGATGTCGAGCCTGCACACCACCGACGTCGTCCAGACGCTGCAGCGCATCGTGTCGTTCTACCCGCCGCACCAGCACGACGAAGTGCGCATGAGCATCGCCAGCAACCTGCAGGCGGTGATCTCACAGCGGCTGATCCCGCGCGCCGACGGCAAGGGCCGTGTGCCGGCGGTCGAGGTGATGGTGACCACGCCGACGATCCGCGAGTACATGCTCAACCCGGAAAAGATCGGCATGCTGCACAGCGTCATCGCCGAGGGCATGACGGAATACGGCATGCAGACGTTCGACCAGTCGGTGCTGTCGCTGCTGCGGGACGGCCTGATCACCGAACAGGACGCGCTCAAGAACTGCAACAAGCCGAACGAGCTGCTGCTCAAGCTCAAGGGCATCGAAGGCGCCTCCGACCGCTCCTGGCAGTCGAGCGATTCGGTCCGCGACACCACGCCCGCCGTGGGCGGGATCCCGGCGCTCAACTCCGAGCCGAATCGCCCGCCGCGCACGGCAGGGGAAATCGGCTCCACGCGCGTGGGCGCATTCAAGAACGACTGGGCGGCCTGAGCGGACGCTTAACGTCTCAGGCCGGGGCCCGATACGGGGCCCCGGCCTTTTCATTTGCGCTCAAGGATGGCTAGTATGCTCCGCGGCCCGTGCGTAGGCCTGCTCGAGTGCATACACGCCATGGTTCGCTCCCAGTTTCGATGGACGGAGGCGCATGTTCCGCAAGGTACTCATCGCCAACCGGGGCGAGATCGCGCTGCGCGTGATCCGGGCCTGCCGTGAATTGAACATCGCCACCGTCGCCGTGTTCAGCCAGGCCGACCGCGATAGCCTGCATGTGCGGCTGGCCGATGAGTCGGTGTGCATCGGGCCGGCGGCGCCGCAGCAGTCCTACCTGCATATCGCGCGCATCATCTCGGCCGCCGAAGTCACGGGTTCCGACGCCATCCATCCCGGCTACGGCTTCCTGTCCGAGAACGCGCACTTCGCCGAGGTTTGCGCCTCGAGCGGCTTCACGTTCATCGGGCCGACGCCCGACATGATCCGCAAGATGGGCGACAAGGCCGTGGCGCGTAAGACGATGATCGCCGCGGGGCTGCCGCTCGTGCCGGGCAGCCCGGGCGTGCTCGAGAATGCGGACGAAGCGGGTTCGATCGCCCGCCAGATCGGCTACCCGGTGATCATCAAGGCCGCGGCCGGCGGCGGTGGCCGCGGCATGCGCGTCGCTTGGGACGACAAGTCGGTGCGCACCAGCTTCGGCATCGCCGAGGCCGAGGCGCGCACCGCCTTCAACAACCCGGCGCTGTACCTCGAGAAGTACATCGCCCGGCCGCGCCACATCGAGTTCCAGTTGTTCGGAGACACGCACGGCAACCTGATCCACCTGGGCGAGCGCGAGTGCTCAGTGCAGCGCAATCACCAGAAGCTGATCGAGGAATCGCCGAGCCCGTTCCTGTCGCCCGAGCAGCGCCTGAAGGTCGGCGAGCTCGCGGTGCGCGGCGCCAAGTCGATCGGTTACGTGAACGCCGGCACCATGGAGTTCCTGTTCGACCAGAGTGGCTCGTTCTACTTCATGGAGATGAACACGCGCATCCAGGTCGAGCATCCGGTCACCGAAGAAGTGACGGGGCTGGATCTCGTGAAGGAACAGATCATGGTGGCTGCGGGTGAGCCGCTGTCGGTCAAGCAGTCCGAGGTCGAATGGCGCGGCCACTCGGTAGAGTGCCGCATCAACGCCGAGGATTACACGTTGGGGTTCCGCCCGAGCCCCGGCCAGATCACCTACTCCTACAAGCCCGGCGGCCCGGGGATTCGCGTCGACAGCCACATCTACGCCGGCTACACCGTGCCGCCGTACTACGACTCAATGATCGGCAAGCTGATCTCGCGCGGCAAGACGCGCGAGGAAGCCGTACGACGCATGGAGATGGCGCTCGACGAGATGATCATCGAAGGCATCAAGACGACGATTCCGTTCCATCGCCTGGCGTTGCAGCACCCGCGCTTCAAGGCTGGGGATATCGACACGCACTTCGTCGAGGAGCTGCTGAAGCCGGCGGCGGGCTCGGGTGCCCCCGCAACGGGGGGCCGCATGGCCACAGCGCAGCCGGTGGTGGCCACGGAGCCAGCGGCTGTGGCGGTTGCGAGCGGGCGCAAGCGCGGCCGACGCTAGCCGGACGCCTGTGGCAGTGCGATGCGGATAGCCGTTCGTCTCGCGGCCCCGGCCGTGGGCAGCACCGCACGGTCGGAGTTGCGTGGTGATCCGCGCGAGTGGTCCGCGGTGATCGTCGATGTGCTGCGCGCGACCTCGACGCTGACGCTGGCGCTCGCCAATGGAGCGCGCGGCGTCGAAGCGTTTGCGGATCCCGCGCTCGCGATGGCGCGCCGCGCCGGGGACGCGAGCGTGCTGGCATGCGGTGAGCGGGACGGGCGCAAGGTCGAGGGGTTTGATCTGGGCAACTCGCCCCTCGAGTACACGCGCGACCGCGTCGAGGGGCGCACGCTGGCATTCGCCTCGACCAACGGCTCACTGGCGATGCTCGCGACCGCGGGCTGCGCGCGGCGCACGTTGGGCGCCTTCATCAACGCGACCGCGGTGCTGCAGCGCATTCGCGAGGGGCGCCCGAGCAACCTGCTGATCGCCTGCGCGGGCAAGCTCGGTGGCTTTGCGCTCGAGGACACGGCGTTCGCGGGCTGGCTGTGCGCGGCCCTGGTGCGCGAGGGCGCGACACTCGAGGGTGCCGCGGAGCGGCTGAGCTGCGCGCTAGCCCCGCGCGATGCCGCCGAGGTGCGCGCCGCGGTCGAGGGCAGCTCGCATGGCCGCACGCTGCGCCGCATGGGCGACTCGTTCGCGCGCGACGTGGAATTCTGCGCGGGTCTCGACCGCGTGGGCGAGGCGTTCGACGTTTAGCCGGCCCGCGCGGCACTCGCCGGGGCGGCGCCGCTAACATGTCGCTACTGGCGCTGCGCCTGCGCCATCATGATCACGCCGATCACGCCGAACACGATGTCGCCGATCCACGCGGCAAGGTAGGGCGGTAGCGTTCCGCCGTGTCCCAGCGCCTGCCCCGTGCGCATGAAGGCGTAGTAGAAAAAGGCGATCAGGATCGACAGCCCGAAGCCGAGGGCCGCTCCCTGCATGCGCAGCCGTGTGGCGAGTGCTGCGCCGATCAGCACGACGATGAAATTGACCAGCGGGAACGCCAACTTCAGGTGCAGGTCGACGAGGAAGTTCTCGACGCGCGCGCCACTGGAGCGCAGCCGGATCACGTAGGCGCGCAGCTCGCGGTAACTCATCTCGTCCGGCTCGGGCGTCTTCTTGGAGAAGTCGTCGGGGCGCTCGGTGATCCCTTCGACGCCCATTCGCGTGAACGGTTCGGCGTGCTCGTGGCCCTCATCGAAGGTGCGCAGGAAGCCATCCTCGAACACCCAGCGTTTGCCATCCCATTGCGCGACCCTGGCGTCGAGCCGGCGCACGAGTTCGCCGCTCTCGAACTCCTGCAGCGACACGTCGTGCATGCGCTGGGTCACCGCATCGTAGAGCCGGATGTAGAAGATGCGGCCGCCCGTGCCGAGATAGGTAACGTCCGCGCGCTCAGTGGGATTGTCGCGGCGCAGGTCTTGAATTTGCACGGTGTAGATGTGGTCGCGCTCGCGATTGGCCGGCGGCACGAGGAATTCGCCGATCAACAGCGAAGCAACGGAGGCGAACAAGGCCAGGACGAAAATGGGCATCAGGATGCGCCGCAGCGACAACCCCGCCGTGCGCATCGCCGTCAATTCACCGAACTTGCCGAGCTGGCCGAGTGACAGGAACGTGGCCAGCATCAACGCCACGGGCTGCACCTGCACGATCACTTCGGGCGCGCGGAAGGCATAGAACCGCGCGATCGTCCAGAATGGCGCGTTGTGGTCGAGGAACACGTCGGCCTTCTCGATGATGTCGACGACCACGAAGATGGCGATGAAGCCCACCAGCCCGAGCGCCAGGTAGACCATGAATTCGCGCATCAAGTAGCGGTCGAGGATGCGCATCAGGCCACGCGCGTTCCGGGCAGGGCGCGGCGTTGGCTCTTGAGCAACTCGCACGCTTCGAGCGTCCAGCGCACCCCGAACCAGCCGATGACAATGTTCGCCAGCCACATCGCGAGCCACGGCGGTAACAGCAGGCGGTTCGCGAGTTCCTCGCCGCCGACCAGGCACAGGTAGTAGAACAGGAAGAAGGCGATCGACACGAACGCCACCGCGGGACCGGCACGGCGCACGCGCATGCCGATCGGCGCGCCGACCAGCACGAACACCACGCAGGCGGCGGGCAACGAAAACTTCTTGTGGAACTCGACGGACAGCGTGGCGATCCGACGCATCATCGCGTCGCGCTCGATCGCCCACATCTCGATCTCGTTGCGGATCGCGGCGGTGCGCTCACCGAGTTGCTCGACGGGATCGCGCCGGAACCCGATCAAGCGCAGCGTGCTCATCACGGCGATCAACCACTGGGGCTGGTCGGGGGCAAAGCGGCGGAAGTCATCCTCGCTGACCCCCAGCAACTGCAGGCGTTCGACGCGCCGGGCGCGCTCGACCTGGTACTGCGCCTGGAACTTGTCGCGTTCGGCGAGCAGGTCGGCGGCGCTCATTTCGCGATCACTGCGGGCGCCGCCGATCGTGCGTTCGAGCATGCCGCCGACGCCGGGGATGTAGAGTGTGTGAGTCTTGAACACCAGCCGCCGGTACTTGCGCGCGCCCTCGTGCGCTTCCTCAGCGGGGATCTCGTGGATCTCGCCATCCTGCAGCGACAGCACCGCGGTGCCGCCATCGGGCGTGTAGCGCAGCATGCCGCGCTTGGCGAGGATGGTGGTCGGCGGGCCATTGGGGTTCGTCTGGTAGATGGTGATGCCACGCATCTCGCTGGTGCGGCCATTGACCTGCTGGACGAGCAGGTTGTAGCCGGGGAAGTCGTTGACGAACACGCCTTCCTGTAACTTGACGGTGGGGCGCATGCGGCTGATATCCACGAGCAGGCCGGCGAAGGCGTGGTTCGTCTCGGGGAGGACATAGTTGTTGAACAGGGTTAGCCCTACGGCCACCGTCACGGCGGCGAGCAAGGGACCGGTCAGCACCGAGGCCAGGTTGACCCCGCTCGAGCGCAGGGCGGTGATCTCGTTGTCCTGGGACAACCGGCCAAAAGTCATCAGGACGGCCACCAGGACCGCGCAGGGGACCGAAAGGGCAAGGATATAGCCCAATGAAAGCAGGAACAGTTGGGCCACGATCCCGGCGGATACCCCCCGGTTCACGATCAGGTCGAGGTAGTCGAACAACACGTCCATTTCAAGAATGAACGTTACGACCCCTAACCCGAGTAGAAATGGAACCAGATGTTGCCGAAGAATGTAGTTACGGAGGATCCGCATGCTCATGCAGCCTACCCCATTGGCCGGTCAGGGTGTGTTACGGAATTGCCGCTGCTGACTTTGACCCCTGCCGACCTCGCTGATACGGTGGCTCAAGGCGCTTCCCGTCTGGGAAGGGCCATTAATTTTCAATGCCCATGTGGATAAGCCTCGGCCTTTCGGTCGCCCTGCTGGTTAACGTACCGTTCTTCGGCCGCGTCGATGTCCAGCGCATGCTGCGGTCCCGGCACACCCATCCCACAGCGGCCGACTCGCTGCCCCCACCGTGGCGCAATGCCTCCCGGCTCGCCCTCGAGAACCAGTTCGTCCAGGCGGAGCTGCCGGACCTGAGCCGCGGACCGGGGACCACGTTGCGGTTCAACGCCGACCCGCGCGACCTCCACATCCAGGTGGACCCCGACTCGGGGACCCTGCGCACGGCGCCGGAGTTCGGGGACGTCGCGGTGGGTGAAGGCGCCTCGTGGCCGCTCGGCCCCTACGGCAGCCTCGCGATGTCGCGCGCGTTCCAGCGCAACTGGAACAAGAATTCGCTGGCGAACATCAACAGCTTAGGGATCAGCACGCCGCAGGGTCCGCGCCAGGGCGGTTACTCGATCGCGCTCCCACGGCTGCCCGGCAAACTCGGGAATTTGGCGGGCGCGGGTGGCCCTTCAATCAACGTCAGTGGTTCTGAGGCGATTCGCATCTCGGGCACCAGCAACTGGACCAACCAGCAGGTCGGCCCGCTGGGGCAGAAGCGTTCGTTGTTCCCTTCGCTCGATATGCAGCAAGACTTAAATATCCAGCTCGAGGGCCAGCTGTCCGACCGCATCCGCGTCAACCTGTTGCAGAACTCCGCCAACCAGATCCCGCTGTCGAACCGCATCGCCATCAACTACCGCGGCGATGAAGACGCATTGTTCCAGCAGGTCGATCTCGGCAACACCAACCTGACCCTGCCCGGCACGCAGTACGTCTCCTACAGCGGCAAGAACGAAGGCTTGTTCGGCATGAAGGCGACCTCGCGGCTGGGGCCGCTCGACTTCACCCTGCTCGCCAGTAAACAGGAGGGACGCAGCGAGCGGGCGTCCTATGGCGGCGGGGCGTCCAAGCAGAACTCGACCATCCGCGACCTCGAGTACATCCACGGCGTGTACTTCTTCCTCAATGATCCCGCCGAGGGCCGCTACGAAATCGCCGACGCGACGCTCAGGGTG
Organism: Candidatus Eiseniibacteriota bacterium; assembly: GCA_031366795.1. Lineage (GTDB taxonomy): Bacteria > Eisenbacteria > RBG-16-71-46 > RBG-16-71-46 > RBG-16-71-46 > JANLWK01. Next base: position 24,518 of record JANLOX010000279.1, read on the forward strand.
TTCATGGACGACGGCATCTCGAGCAACGACGTGGGTGCGCTACAGCTGGGTTTGGCGATGCCCGATCCCACCGTGGCGGCAAATGTTGCCCGGGTGACCCATGAGGCAGATAGCCTTGCGAGCTATCCCCCGGGGTCGCGCGACCCTGGACCCCTGGCGCTGCGTGGCAACTTCAACCTGCTGACTCCGGGCGCGGACAAGGACTACGAGATCCTCGGCGACATCTACGGCACCGGCTGGAAAATCATCCGCCTGACGCAGCCGTTGATCGGCAGCCAGCGTCTGGCGGTGACCTATGAGCGTCGCAAGGTGCTCGCGGGAAATGCGCTGGGGCCCGCGGTCAATGTCGGCGCGAGCTCGCTCTTGGATCTCACCACGGACCGCAATGGAGAAAAGCGGCTGTTGATGAAGTTGATCAGGATTCCGAACGACATCATCGGGCCGCTGGCGCCCGGGGGAGTAGCTGCCCCGTTCGACACGACCAAGGCGCTGTTCCCGGTGCGCGAGCTCGAGATGCGCAACTTCTACAACCTCGGCGGCCAGCGCATCGACCCCACCACCTTCAAGCTGACGATTCGCAAGACGCTGACCGAGCCGCCCAAGGTGAACGCCAATACCACCGTCGGCCAGGTGCCCTACATCGAAATTCTCGGGCTCGACAACCTCAACGAGTCCATCGACCCGCCGCAGAAGAAAGCGCATGACGGCAAGGTGGACGGCACCGTGTTGTCCAGTTCGCTGCGGACGTTCATCGATTACGAGAACGGCACGCTGTTCTTTCCCGAGCCGCGGCCGTTCGCGCCGCGATTGGGTCCGGGCGGCAACGCGTTCGACCAGGCGGTCAGCAATATCCTGTTCCGCCGCGACAGCCTGACGGGGCCCCAGGACTCGGATACTGAACCGAACAGCGCGCTGTACTCGCACTACAACATTCAAGGGGACATCGACGCGCGCTACTTCATGAGCGTCGAGTTCACCGCCGCGCGCGCCTCGGGTGAGGTTTCGCTCGGCCGCGGCAACCTGCTCGAGGGCTCGGAAGTCGTCACCATCAACGGGACCGCCCTGCATCGCGGCACCGACTACGAGATCGACTACGACCTGGGCCGTATGACCTTGAAGCGGCAGTTGGGTCCCGCCGACAACCTCAACGTCGACTACTCGTACGCGCCATTGTTCCAGCAGGCCGGCCGCACACTGATCGGCAGCGCCTTCAGCCTGCAGGGCAAGGACCGCAGCTTCGGCGGCGCGTTTATGTACGAAAGCCGGGGCGCCCAGGACCTGCGCCCGCGACTCGGCGAAGAACCTGCGCGCAGCTTGATCGGCGACCTCAACACCGACTGGATGTTTAGGCCGCAGTGGATGACGCGCGCCATCGACATGCTGCCGGGCGTGCGCACCACGGCGCCCTCGGATTTTCGTTTCCAGGCCGAAGTGGGCGCATCGTTCCCGAATCCCAACACGCGCAACCAGGTCTATATCGACGACATGGAAGGCGTGCGCGATGCCGTTTCGCTGACGATGGACCAGAGCCACTGGCGCTGGAGCAGCGTGCCGAAGCGCGCCGTGACGGTATCCGACGGCCGTGCCGGAATCATCGAATCGATGCTCGACGTCGAGGATCGGGCCGACGGTCACTTCAAGAACGCCGAGACGCACTGGTATTCGCCGTATGCCGTGGTCAAGGAAGGCGACCTCAAGCCGACGCTGACCGATGCGCAGGGCAAGCAGAACACGCGGCAGGTGCTCGCGATCTCGGTGCCGAGGCGCCCGCTGACCTCGAACTCGAACCCCGCCACGCTCGACACGTTGTGGTCGGGGCTGACGTATTCGCTCGATCCCGTGGGGCTCGACCTCACCAAGTCGCAGTTTCTCGAACTGTGGGTCAACGACTTCAACGACCACCACGACCCCGGCACTGCAAGCCCGCGCATCCGCGGACGCCACGTCAAAATTCACATCGATCTGGGCAAGGTCAGCGAAGACCAGATGCGCGCGCCGAACGAGCGGCCGAACAAGCTGCCCGACTCCGAGGACAAGCAGCCGCGCGACGGCCAGCTCGATGTGACGCCCGGCCGCAATGAGGACACGGGGTTGGATGGGTTGCTCGACGACGAGGAACTCACGGCGATCACGCCTGTCGACGGCGTCTACCGCGATCTCATGACCTCGAGCTCGAGCGATCCCGAGGGCGACGACTTCGAAACGCCGGGGAGCAACTCAACCTTCAAGGAAGAGATCGATGCGCGCCGCTACCTGCGCACGAACGGCACCGAAAAGGACAAGAACCTCAATCCCTACCCCGAGACCGAGGACTTCAACCTCAACGGCAATCTCGACACGGACGAGAACTACTTCGAGTACACGATCGACCTCGGCGATGACGCCGGCCGCTACCTGGTGACGGACCTGCAACAGCTGCGGAATTCGGCGGAGCCGGGCTATTCAGCCGTGAGCATCGACAACGGTTGGCGCCGTTATCGCATCCCAGTCAACGATTCGTTGCGCATCCAGTTCGGCGTGCCGGACTTGAGCATCGCGCAGCATGTGCGCGTGTGGCTCGATGGGCTAACGCTGCCCGACCTGCCCGCGGATTCCACGCTGCTGGCCGGTAACAAGCACGTCGAGCGGCCGCTGCTGATGCTGGGCAGTCTCGACATCGTGGGCAGCCGCTGGCGTTCGGTCGCGCTCGATACCACGGAAGTGCGCGCCGGCTCGACGCTGACGCTCAACTCCGTGAACTCGGTCGACAACGCCGACGTCTACACCGCCCCGTTCGACCCCGGCCAGACGCGCAACGGCAACCAGGCGCTGACGCGGCGGGAGCAGTCGATCTCGCTCGAGTTCTCCCGGCTGCATGCCCAGAACGAGGTCGAGGCCTACAAGACGTTCTCGCTGGATGAAGACTACAGCCGCTACGGCAAGCTCAACTGGTATGCGACCGGCTTCGACGTGCACGATTCGACGGGCGCGATCCGCAACCCCGGCCTCTATTACTTCGTGCGTTTCGCTTCCGATGAGCAGGGCCGCAACTACTACGAGTATCGCGCGCCGCTGCCGGTGTCGGCGGCGCCCCGCGGCACGGCGTGGCAGGAAGTTCAGCTCGAGCTCACCGAATTGTCCAACATCAAGCTCGACCGGCGATTCCCCACCGGCCGCGACACGTTGTTCGCGGTGCCGCGCACCGCAGGCTCGCTCGATACCCTGATCGTCAAGGGCAGGCCGTCGTTCACGCGGCTGCGGCGCATCTCGTTCGGTCTCGTGAACCTGCTGCCGGACGGCTACTACCGCGATGGGCAGTTGTGGTTCAACGAACTGCGCGCAATCGATGTCGCCAAGGATCACGGCTACGCCGAACGCATCGCCGTCAACGGGCGGCTGGCCAACCTGTTCTCATACAACCTGGCGTGGAACGGCCGGGACGAAAATTTCATCAGTGTCGGCGAGTCGCGCGGCAGCGGTACCGCGACCAGCAGCTTCGGCTTCAGCGGCAACCTCGACCTGCACCGGTTCTTCGAGGGCACCGGCATCATCCTGCCGATGACCTTCAACTACTCGCAGGGCCGCCAGAAGCCGCGCTACAGCGCCGGCGACGACATTGTTCGTGGTAATGCCGATATCGAGCGTAGCCAGACCTTCACCGACAACCGCTCGTGGGGGGTCTCCTACTCACGCACCTGGAGCTCGCGCGCTAATCCGCTGCTGCTCTACACCGTGGGTGGCCTGACCGCGAATTACAATGCCTCGAACAGCCACTCGTTGTCGCCGCTCGGGGGAGACCAGAACAACTCCTCATCGGGAACGCTGAACTACAACATCGCGCCGCGGAACCTGCTGACCGTGCCGTTGTTGCTCACCAAATCAAAGTTCCACCCGTTGCCCGAGCGCGCCTATGCGAATTACCGCTTCGACCGCCGCGACGGCCAGACATCGGACCGCAACAACGTGACCGGTGGGCTCGATGACCGCGCACCCGTGACGGGCAAGTCCGGCACCATCAACATGGGCGCCGACACGCGGCCGCTCGACTTCTACCATCACCACATCGAAGCGGTGCGCAACACCAACCTGCGCGCCTACGACTCCAAGGGTAAGCCGATCGGCCTGGGACTGGGCCGCGTGATCACGTGGAACCAGACCAACGACGTGAGTTTTTCGCCGCACGTGCTGCAATGGCTGCGGCCGCAGTTGAGCTGGAATTCGCGGTTCGGCCAGAACAACGGTCCCGAGTTGTCTCAGGACTTGAGCATACGCTCGATCCAGAACGGCCAGCAGGGAACCGTCAGCTGGGAGTTGCCGTTCGGCAACCTGTCAAACGCGAACGCCATGACCCGCGTGCAACAGCAGGCGCCGCCGGATTCCGGGAAAGCCAGGCAGAAGCCCCACGGTCCGGCGCTGTGGCGGCAGCTGACGGGGCGCCTCGGCACCATTCGCGGCGAGTTTGCGCTCAACCGCGGCAGCAGTTACTCGCGCGTCATCGGCATGCCGGGACCGCTCTACTTGTTTGGTTTGACCAGCGATCCGTCCATCAGCCCGGACTCCACCACGCGCGTCACCTCCGTCACCGGCAACCAGGCGACGACATCGACCGGCTGGCGGACCAGTGGCCGCACGACCGTGCAGTTGCCGTGGAGCATGTCGGCGGCCACAAGCGCGGAATTCGAGACGCGCTTCTCGACGGCCAACGGCGCCGAGCGCGGCTCGGACCAGTTGCGCTTCCCCGACATCACGCTCGACTATGGCCAGATGGCGACCGTGTTGAAGATCAACAAGCTGATTCGCAATCCGCAGCTGCGTTCCGCGCTGAACCGGCAGGTCTCAAAGGAATACCAGGATGGCCACACCGTGAAGACCGGTGTGACGACGCTGACCCAATACCGTCCGTTGCTGTCGTTGTCGGGTGACCTGCCCAACGGCATGCGCCTCGAGCTTGGCAGCGAGCATCGCCATTCCGATCGCGAACTGCTCCAGCTCGGCAGCTCGCTGCAGCAGGACATCAACACCGACCTCAATATCAACCTGACCCGCAGCTATTCGCAGGGGCAGAAGGTCAACTTCTTCGGCAAGGAGAGCACGGTGCGCAGCTCGATCACGATCGGCATCAATTCGCAATACGAGCGACAGACCGGGCGCATCATCCAGAACGGCACCATCCGCAATCCCGTGCGCCGCGACCGCCTCTCGCTCAACACAACCGGCAGCTACGGCTTCAGCAGCAACGTGAGCGGCAACGCCACGCTCGGCTTCAGCCAGGATCGCGACCAGTTGCGCGACATCGTCCACCGCAGCATACGCGTCGAGCTGTCGGCGCGGTTCGGTCTGTGATACGGCGGGACGCGCGCTTGCGCTCAGGCGCCTGCTTCATCGCGCTGGCGTTGTTGTGCGGCGCGTGCCAGCCGCGCTTCGCCGTCGACGGCGCCCGCGCCTTCAGGCGCGTCGAACGCCAGGTCGCCGCCGGCCCGCGCATCCCCGGCACTCCCGGCCACGATTCGATTCGCGTTTGGATTGAGGATGAATTGACTGGGCTCGGCGCCAAGGTCGAGCCACAGACCTTCATGGACTCGACGCTTGGGCGCCCGATCGAAATGACGAACATCATCGGTCACTACGGCCCCGAGGGCGGACGCCGTCTCGCCCTCGTGGCCCATTGGGACTCGCGGCCGTGGGCGGATGAGGACCCCGATTCAACGCGGCGCAACCAGCCCGTCCCCGGCGCCAACGATGGCGCGTCGGGAGTCGCGGTGTTGCTCGAAGTCGCCGAGTTGCTGAAGAACCGCGCACCGTCGGTCGGCATCGACCTCGTGTTCGTCGATGCCGAAGACCTCGGCACCCGCCAGAACCCCGACGGCTTCTGCCGCGGCGCCCGCGAGTTTGTCCAGCGCATGGTCGCCGGCACGGCGCCCCGGGTGTCGGCCGCCTTTGTGTTCGACATGATCGGCGACCGCTCGCTGGACATCCATCCCGAGGTCCGCGCCTCCCGCGAGGCCGCCAACCTTGTGCAACTCGTCCTCGACGGCGCCCACGCCACTGGCGGCAGCCACTTCGCGAGCGACCCCCGCTACAACCTGGATGACGACCACATCCCGTTCCTCGATGCCGGCATCCCGGCCGTCGATATCATCGATTTCGACTACCGCGCCTGGCACACCGTGAGTGACACCCCCGACTCCGTCTCCGCCGCGAGCTTGGCCGAGGTGGCAGCCGTCGCCGCCTGGATCGTCTACGCGAGCCCCATCGCCCACCCACAGCCATAAATGGTTGGTGCGCAGAAAATTGGGCTTTGGGCTATAGCTTGGGTTGTGCGTGGAAAATTGGGTTGTGCTCGGAAGCTTGCGGGTAACCCGAATTCCGGTGATATTCGACTTCCGGCGCTCGTATTTTCAATGACTTACGGGCTTTCGGCAGCTCATCCGCAATCTTCCGAGCACAACCCACGGCTTGCAGGCGATCGGTACCCCGTGTAGATTGGCAAGCAGGAGTGGGGCTGGTGCGACCACTCCGTTTTTTGTCTTATCCGGGAGCCGAAGTGGAAGTCCGCAAAGAAGTTCACCAACTCGCCCGTCCGCTGTGCGAGGAGGAAGGGCTCGAGTTGGTGGATGTCGAGCTTGTCTTCCAGGGGCGGCGCATGACGATCCGTATCCTGCTCGACAAACCGGGCGGGATCACGGTGGGCGATTGCAGCCGTTTCAGCCGGCGACTTGCGGACATCATCGATATGAATCAAAGCGTTCCTGGCAGCTACATGCTGGAAGTCAGCTCGCCAGGGCTTTCGCGGCCTTTGCCGACCCTCGAGTCGGTGGGCCGTTTTATGGGTAAGCGCGCGACCGTCACGCTGCACGATGCGCGCGACGGCCGGCGCAACTTCGAAGGCATCCTGCTCGAGCCCGTTCAGGGCAGGGTGGGGTTGCGAGAAGACGAGCAGCACGATCATTGGTTCGAGTGGACGGACGTGCGATCGGCTCGCCTGGTAGTGGACCCATGGGAAGGGATCCGCAAGCCCAGTGCGGATCAGGAGCACGGACCACACAAGAGCAAGTCACGGCGAGCCCGCGGGGAGGAAGCCCATGAGCAATGAGATTCTGGACGCGCTGAGTCAGATCACGCGGGAGAAGAGCGTGGACCGGGCGCTCCTGATCGAAACGCTCGAGCAGGGGCTTGCAAG
>JANLOX010000288.1:0-2363 GCA_031366795.1 Candidatus Eiseniibacteriota bacterium
AGATTGTAATGGGCATCCGGTTGCCCCTGCGCAGCAAGTGGTCGCAATGTTTTCAAGGCAGTCGCATAGTCACCGCTCGAAAGTGCAGTAACAGCATTTTCTAGCACCCTATTCATGGGTAGCCTCCTAGTGCAAGTCTACGCATAATAGCACCGCGCTCAGCAGCCTTTGAACTTCCGTGTCAGGCACTGTTGCGTGAGCCGCTTGGCTTCTGCAATCTGCTCGGGAGTCATGCGCCCTGTGACATCGTTTCGATTTTCCTCGGCTTGTTTCTGCTCGTCACCCTTCATATGTACTGCTGCGAGGCTCACCCACAAATACGCCCGCACATAGTCCTGCGGTACGCCTAGACCTGCGAAATACAGTTCCGCGAGGTTATTCTGTGCAAGCGCATGCCCCTGCGCTGCGGCTTTCTCATACCACTGACGCGCTTGCGCATAATCCTGCGGCACGCCTTGTCCTTTGGCATACAGTTCTCCGAGATTGTTCTGCGCCTCTGCATTCCCTTGGGCTGCAAGTGATTGAAATTCTTTCAACGCAGTCGCGTGATCACCGGGTGGATTTGCAGCAGTCGTATCTTTGAGTGGTCCTGCCCACGCCGTGCCAACAGTCAGCAAGAGCCCAATACTTACAGAAAGGACCATTCGTGTCATTGAGAGTTTCTCCTGGAGATCGTCAGAATTGCTGAAGTGTGCCTCAGTTTGAAGGGAAGTTCAAGGGTACCTGATAGGCTTCGCGGCAGATTGTGGGGGGATGGCATGGGCTGGTCGCTACGGATGATTGCGCATGGTTTCTGTGTGGCTACTGCGAGCGGGGTAAGGGAAAAGTGGGATTTCGACGGACCACACTCAGCAGCCCTTAAACTGCCGTGTCCGACATTGACTCGTCAGTCGTTTGCCTTCTGAAATCTGCGCGGAAGTCATGCCGCCTGCGATTTCATCTCGATTTTCTGCTGCGACGTCTTTCTGCGGGTCATTCGTCGAGAGGGATGCTGCGACGTTGTACCACATGTATGCCCTCAAAGAATCCTGCTTCACGCCATGTCCGAATTCATAGAGCGCTCCAAGGTTGTTTTGAGCACCCGCGTGCCCCTGCATAGCGGCTTGCTCATACCAGCGCTTCGCCGAGGCAAAATTCTGAGGGACGCCTTTCTCGAAATCATACAGCATCCCAAGGTTATATTGCGCGTCCGCGTGACCCTGTGCTGCGGCTTTCTCGAACCACTCCCGGGCCTTTGTGTAATCCCTCGGCACAGACCGCCCGAAGTAATACAGCAACCCGAGGTTAGTCTGCGCTTCCGCGACACCCTGGGCTTCCTGTTCACGCAGGTCTGCTGCTGACATGTCGATCGGCGGGGAAGCTGACGCATGTTCAAAGAGGAGAACGAGTGCCGCCAGGAAAATTATGACGACTAGCAGGCTACTGAAAAAGTCCGCCAGTGTCGTTCTCGCATCGTTCAGACCCTCAACGTACCCCAAGAGTACCCCTCGGGCCTTCACTCGCTGCGGCCTTGCTGGACGGCCTTTTTGAGCAGCCTGCGGGACCGTACTCATGTTGCACTAGCTGTGCGGATCTTCGTGTGCGTGCCAACATATTTTTTCCGCAGACTGCTAGGGCGCGCATGGTGGCGCAGTATGGCGCGGAGGGCAGAGAGCGTCAAGGCGCGCAGAATACACGATTATTACCGAGCTACGAGTCCACGACTTATATCATGGAATGTCGAATTGCCAATGTCCTTGCCTATTAGGAAGGACGAGTGCCGCGGTCAGGTGATCGAGGAAGTTGCGACGTGGGATTTCTTCCGCACCGAAGCGCATGACATGTGGAGAGGATTGCTGGCAGTCCATCAGGCGGAATCCCCAGGCCTGTAGCTGACGTGTAAGAGATACCAAACCAACTTTTGAGGCATCAGGCACTCGGGTGAACATTGACTCTGCGAAAAAGGCGCCGCCGAGAGCCACGCCGTAGAGCCCGCCGACTAACTGTCCATCCTGCCACGTTTCAACGGAATGCGCATAACCTAGTTTGTGAAGTGCTGTATAGGCATTGAGCATCTCCGCGGTGATCCAGGTGCCCCCGTCTGGATATTGCGGTCTGGGTCCGGCGCATTGCTGCATCACGTCGCGAAAACACCGGTCGAGTGTGACGCTGAATAGGCCAGGACGAAGGCTTCGCTTCAGGCTGCGCGAGATGTGAAGCTTGTCGGGAAAGAGGACGGTTCTAGGATCGGGGGACCACCACAAGATCGGCTGGTCGTCGTCGTACCAGGGAAAGATGCCGTGTCGGTAGGCTTCGAGCAATCGCTCGGGTCTCAGGTCGCCCCCGATAGCGAGCAGGCCTTCTGGGGTGGACGAATCAACGGG
>JANLOX010000291.1:0-6700 GCA_031366795.1 Candidatus Eiseniibacteriota bacterium
TGCGCGTTGACGCCCGCAACAGTTCGACCACATTGCCGGCCGTAAGGTGTGGTGCCAGTTGGCAGACGCCGCTGAGGTGCAGCCGGCCATCGGCAACGAACTCGAAGATCTCCGGGAACCGCAACGCCACCCGCGCCGCCGTGATGCGTTTGTGCGCCCAGTCCTCCGTCTTGTTCAGCTTCTGCACGCAATAGGCGCGCATCGAAGGATAGGCAGCGCGCAGGTAGAGCCGCCGCGCATCGATCTCGGCGATGCGCGCGAGCACCATCGCCATGGCGCCACACTCGGTTGAATCGAACTGCGCAAGTTCCCGCTCGAGAGCTTCGTCCTTCACGTTGGACAGCAAGTAGATGCTCATGACGGAACGCCTTCCACGGGGGCGGTTGGCGGGGGCCTTTGCGGGCAAGTCACGATGCGCGATGTCGGCGACACGCGGCTTCCCCAACGAGTCGATCCTAGCATGCGCGTGTTGGGCGCTCAGGAATTCGCGTGGAGCGATGTAAATGGCGCCTTGCGGAAACGCAAGTGGCAATCGGCGAGATCGAATCAGAGGACGCGACCCATGAACGTTGCAGCGTCTCTGGGAACACGGTCGTGAGTGGGTGACACCCGACCTGAAATTGCTCGTCAAGGGGAAAGTATATGCTACGAAGAAATAATTGCCATCGGCTAGGGTGTATCGGGGTTGGAGCCGGCATATGCTTCGCAGGATTGGGACGGGCTGCTGCGGCACGGTTGGAAGAGGTGGTCACTCGCTCGAGGACTACGAACGATGATGCTGCGTGCGTTGTGTGTCGTGGCGGTGCTTGCGGGCGGAGCTGGGGGGAGCGGGAGGGAAGGCACGGCGCAGCCCGGTTTGGAGGAGATAGGGCTCGACATCACAGGCAACACGCATGGTGTTGAAGTTGTGCTCACGGACGCTCGTGGGCGCGCATCCGGCTGGGCGGCTGGCAAGCGCATCGATGGGAATCCTAGCGCAGTGCTGAATCTCAATTGGGATTACACGATTCCGATGGATGTTGGGGAACCCGATACGACGTTATTGAAGATGGCGGCCGCTGACACGGTGGACGACGACAGCAACCACTCCACGCCTCCGCTGGTGTACGAATTTCGGTTGGTGCCCGACGAAGGGGCGACAGGTCTCCCTGAGCGTGGCGAGTTCAGAATGCGTATGCGCGGCAGCGCCAACGATTCCGTGTCGATTCATGTGAGCTCGCGGATGTCCGGGGGAAATGAGTGTGCCACGGATATGGAAGCCAGGCTCAAAGACGACGGGTGGAGGAAGTGGCGCCTGTTGTGGCGCGTCTCGCAGGGGAAGTGCGGGCTGGATGTGCGAGACCTGCGGGGAGTGGGGGCAGGACGCAAGGGGTGGCGGAAGTAGGAGACCCCCAATGCAACCACGCGCAGTTCGAAGACCCCGCTGTCCGTGGTGGCGAGGTGTGGTTGAAAGTTAAGCGACCTCAACAGAACTCGTCCCAGGACGACTAGTGTTGAGTTAACTCAACGTGCTCCGGCGCCGCGAACTGTCCGCGCGGACAGCGCGCGATTCGCGTGCGAACTCGCGCAGCCGAGAGTCGAGTGTCAGCCCGAGATGGCGAGTGGCGCGCGCGCCCGCTACGCCCTACGCCCGCACCCCCAGCGCCACCCCGTTCGACTTCGCGATCTCGCCGTATACCAGTGCGCTCCGCTTCAGCGTGCGGTTCTGGTTCGTGGCGTCGACGTGGATCAGCCCGAACCGCGGCGCGAAGCCTTGGGCCCATTCGAAGTTGTCCAGAAGGGACCACGCGAAGTAGCCGCGCACGTCCACGCCTAGGGCGATCGCTTCATGCACTGCGCGCAGGTGGCCGCGCAGGTAGTCCACGCGCGCGGGGTCCTCGAACACGGCATCGTCCACGTGCGGGGGCTCGTCCAATGCGGCGCCATTCTCGGTTACGTACAACGGGATGTCGCCATATGTATCGCGCACCCACAGCAGCGTGCGCGTCAAGTGTTCGGGGAAGACTTCCCAGTTCAGGCTCGTCTTGGGCCGCCCCGGGGGATCGACGAGCGTCGCCCGCTCGACAGGGCGAGCATCGTCACGCTTCATCACGCCGCGCTTGTAGTAGTTGATACCCAAGAAGTCGAGCGGCTGGTGCGCTAACGACAGGTCGGGTGTCGGCCCCAGCGGCCATGCCTCGCCATACAGCCGCGGCAGCGCATCCGGATAGCGCCCCAGCATTGCCGGGTCCAGGAAGTAGCGGTTCATGTAGATATCCGACCGCTGGGCGGCCTGCGCATCCTCGAGTGTCGGCGTCGCGGGGTCCTTGGGCTCGATGTTGACCACCAATCCGATCCGATGCCTGCCCGCGGCGCGGTAGGCCTGCACAGCGGCGCCGTGCCCGAGTAGCATGTAATGCGCGGCGAGGGCGGCTTCGCGTGGGTTGCTGCGGCCGGGCGCGTGAACACCGTACATGTAGCCGCCGTCCATCACCACCCAGGGTTCGTTGAGCGTCGCCCACATCGGTACGCGGTCATCGAGCGCCTCGAACACGGCGGTCGCGTAGTCCGCGAAGTAGCGCGGCAGCTCGGGATTCAGCCAACCGCCCTCGTCCTCGAGCAGCTGCGGGAGGTCCCAATGGAACAACGTGACGTTGGGCGCGATGCCGGCCTCGAGCAGCGCATCGACCACGCGCGAGTAATGATCGAGTCCCGCGGCATTGATTGCTCCGCGACCCTCGGGCATCACGCGGCTCCACGAGATGCTGAAGCGATAGGAATTGAGACCGAGCGCCCGCATGTGCCCGATGTCTTCCGGGAAGCGGCGGTACTGGTCGCAGGCGATGTCGGCGGTGTCGCCGTTGCGGATGCGGTCGGGCGTGTGCGTGAAGCGGTACCAGTTGCTCGGGCCGGCGCCGTCGGCCAGCGGGGATCCCTCGACCTGGAACGCCGAGGTCGCGGCTCCCCACAGGAAGTCTTGAGGGAATCCTTGCTTGGGACTGGTCAGGCGCCCTGCCTCGAGCGGCGTACCGAGGCGCGAGCCTGCGGGGACAGCTTGCGCACCTTCACCGGCTTCACCTTTTCCGCCAGCTCGACCACGACCTTGTGCGTGCCGCCGTCACCGAACGCCGGAATGAGCCGATCGCGATGGACACGCCCATCCACTATCACGCGCTCCTCGCGCGCGCCGCGAACCACGCGAATGTCGTAGTCGGCGCCACGGAAGCGGCGCTTCATGGTGAAGCCCTTCCAGTGTGGCGGCAGGCACGGGGCGATCAGGAGTCCGTCCCACTGCGGGCGCACGCCGAGCATCCACTCGGTGCTGACGCGGAACATCCACGCCGAGGAGCCCGTGTACCACGTCCAACCGCCGCGACCGAAGTTCGGCGAGTCGGGGCCGTCGACATTGCCCGGCGTCACATAGGGCTCGACCGTGTAATGATCCGGGTCGGCGCCACGCGCGATCGGGTTGAAGCTCTGGTAGAGCTGCCACGCCTTGTCGTTGCGGCCCAGCATGCACTCGGCCTGGATCGCCCACAGCCCCGCGTGCGTATAGAGCCCGCCGTTCTCGCGCGAGCCGGGGGAGTAGCGCGTGAGGTAGCCGATCTCGGCGTCGGGCACGCGGTAAGCCGGCCACAGCAGCAGCGGGCCGTAGTCGCGGTAGAGGTAACGCTCCATCGCCTTGAGCATTTTCGGCAGTCGTGCCTTGGGGACAACTTTGTTCAGAACCGCCCAGGTCTGCGCGTTCAAGAAGATCTTGCCGTCGCGGCATTTCTTGGAGCCGATCACTTCGCCATTGTCCTTCGTGGCGCGTTGGTACCATTCACCATCCCAGAAGTGCTTGTTCACGTCGGCGCGCATCCTGGCCGCGGCCTTGGTGTAGCGCGTGACCGTGCGGGCGTCAGGCTTCACGAGACGCGGTTCGAGATCCGCCCAGTCTTCGAGGATGCCGACGAGGAAGTGACCGAGCCACACGCTCTCGGCCTTCAACTTGTTGCCGATCGCCGAGAGACCATCGTTCCAGTCGCCGGCGCCCATGCGCGGCACGCCGCGCGGGCTCAAGCGTGTCCAGAAGCTGTCGATGGCGCGGCGGCAGTGTTCGTACAGCGTGCCGACATCACGCGAGCGCGTGCCGTCCTGTTCGAGGAAGGCGATACGCTCCTCGAGCACGCCAAAGTCCGCCGTCTCGCGCAGGTAGTTGAGCGTCACGAACGGCAGCCACAGCAGGTCGTCGTTGAGCGGCTTGCGCAGGCCTTCCCCGGTGAGCGGATGCCACCAGTGGTAGGCCGTTCCATCGACGAATTGGTGCGCGGCGTGCAGCAGCAACTGCCGCCGCGTGATCGCGGGATCGAGCGGCAGGGCGAGCTGGCTGTCCTGCAGTTGGTCGCGGAAGCCCCACGCGCCGCCGGGCTGGAAGTAGCCGGTGCGCCCCCAGATGCGGCTCGACAGGGTCTGGTACTTGAGCCAGGTGTTCGTCAGCAGGTTAAATGCGGGATCCGGCGTCTGCACCTCAAGGGGCCCAAGCACCGTCTTCCAGTGCGCGCGCATCTTCTTGAACGCGCGATCGACCGCGGCGGGCGTGCGGTAGCGGCGCGCGAGCGTCAAGGCTTCGGGCCGTGTCTCGGCGATGCCGAGTGTGAAGACGACGACCTTCGAAGCACCCGGCGCCAGTTGCGCCGGCACCTTCAACGAGCCGATGCCGTCGTGCCACTTGCCGGTCTGGTTGCCGAGTTTTCCGTCCACCATGACCGCAGGTTCCTTCAGCGAACCGTTGCGTCCGACGAAGCGTTGCTTGTCGCTGTCGTACGCGATAGGCGAGGGGCTCGCGGCATGGAACGCCACGTGCGGCCACTCGACGTTCCATGATTGTCCGACGCCATGCTCGGTGATGGTGTTGAGCCGCTTGGTCGCGAGCAGGGCGCCAGCACCCCGGGCGTACTCGGTTTCGATGAACAGCTTGTGGAACTCGCGATGCGTGTCGGGCGAGGGGCCCAAGTTCCACTCGAGATAGCTGAACAGGTCGAGCGAGCGGGAGCGCTCGGAGTTGTTCGTCAGCGTGATGCGCCACACCTCGAGCGACTCGCCCGGTGGCACGAAGATCGTCAACTCGCCGAGGATGCCCTCATGCTCGCCGCGAAAGGTGGAGTAGCCAATACCATGGCGGCACTCCCAGCCTTGGACCGGCGCCTGCACGGGCTGCCAGGTGAGCGACCAGAATTTGCCCGAGGCGCGATCGCGGCAATAGACGTACTTGCCCCATTCGTCACGCACGAGATCCTGCTCCCAGCGTGTGAGCCGGTTGAGCGTGGCGTGCTCGCTCCACGAATAACCGGATCCGGCCTGGGAGATGACCGTGCCGTATTCGCCCGGGCAGATCACGTTGACCCAGGGGCGAGGCGTGTCGGGACGGGTGATCACGAACTCGTTGCCGTCGTCGGTGAAGTATCCGTACTTCGTCCTGAAGCGACTCATGATGAAGGGGCTCCCCGCGCCGGCTCGCCTGGCGCACCGCAATCTGTCCATTCCGTTTCGTGACCTGCCGCACCGTAGCGCGTCGGCCGCGCGCGGGCTAGCCCGCCGGCCCGCCTAGAACTCGGCGACCACTCCGGTGTACTGGAGTGGTCGCCGATGATGCGCACCGGGGTGACCCCCGGCTTTCAGGTGTTTACTGAATGACCGCGATGCGGTTAGACAGTGCCTGACCGGACTGCGTCAGCCGCACCATGTAGACGCCAGCCGGCAAGCGGCCGAGCGTGATGGACTGGTTGCCCGCACGTCCGCCGACACTCCTCTTGGCCACCGCACGTCCGCCGATGTCGAACACCGCCAGTTCCGCGGGCTCGTTGCTCGGCAGGCTGAAGCTCGTGGTGAGCGCCCCAGCAACCGGGTTCGGAACGCGCAGCGAGAAGGCCAGCGGGTTCGTTCCCACGGCGAGCGGGGCAAGGATGGTGAATGCGTCGCTCGAAGCGTACTGCGACTCGCTCACCACGCCGGTCTCGTCGGTCGTGTAGACCGTGTTGAGCTGCACACGGACCGAGGAGTTGATGTCATTTGGCACCGTCCAGTTGTAGCTGCCCGTGTTCGGAATGCCCTGGGCAAGGATGGTCCAATTTTCGCCATCGTCCGTCGAAGCCAGCAGCGTCATCGGACCGGCATCCGGATCGACATCCCACTGCAGCTGCGAGGTCGAACCGGCGATCAGGTGATCCGTGCTGGACGGGTGGTGGATGTGCGGCGAACGCACGTTGACGTAGCTCGTCGCTTCGATGCACTGACCGGCGATCTCACCCGTCAGCAGCACCGGCACGTGTGATCCCGCCGTCAGCGTCGCAGCCAGCTGCCGCAGGTCGAACCGGACCTTCAGCCGCGTATTGTGTTCCTCGATCTTCGCCGGCCACTGGGTCGACGCCGGCACGCCATTGAGACGCAGCGACGACACGACGATGTCGCTCGCGGTCAGCGGCGGCGCCGGGTAGATGATGACCGTAACCTTCTTCTCGTGCGAAGCCGTGTTGATGTCGTGTGGCTTGAGCTCGAACGTCAGGTCGACCGGGTGCAGGCAATGCGAGAACTTGATGTTCGAGAACGTCGCTTTTGCCGCCACCGCGGTACCCTGACCGAGGAACACCTTGAACGAGCCGCCGGCGGTGCCATCGTTCAGCATGCCATAGGCACCGTAAGGCGGATCTTCTGCCGGGTTCGCCTGGTCGAACGGCAACTG
>JANLOX010000314.1:0-1733 GCA_031366795.1 Candidatus Eiseniibacteriota bacterium
GGATAAGTCGCCCGCCTACGCCAGACTCTTGGCGGTCGCTTCGGCGGGCGACTTACCCACAGCTGCTACACCACGCGGTGGGGCACGACCGTCGGCGCACCAGGCTCTGTTCGACCCAGGCGAGGAAGCTGACGCCATTGACCGGGCCATCGAGCACGCACGGAGCATCGATCCGGTTCGACCGTAAGGCCGCGATGAACGTCAGCGTCTTCCAATGGCCGTGCGGGGCCTTGGCGTGCAGCCTCTGCCCGTAAGGTGCGCGACCGTGCAGACGCACCATGTTGGTCTTTGCCCAGGTCTCATCGACAAAGACCAGACGCGATGGGTCCAGCGACGCCTGAAACCTGTGCCAGCGCGCGCGGTGGGCGACGTCAGCGCGATCCTGCTCGCTGGGCAGAATACTTTTTTTTGAAGCTGAGTCGTTCGTCCTTGCAGAACTTCCAAACCGCCCGGTGACTGACAACCAGTCCCCGTTCGGCCAGTTCCCCCGCCAATGCCCGCAGCGTCAGGTCCGGCACAGCTTTGATCCGGGCCAGCAGCCACTCCCGTTCGCTCGCAAGCACCGCTCGACGCACGCCACCGGTTGGCTTCGCCGCCGCACTGCCTGACTGGCGAAGCCGCTGCGACCACTTGACCGCGCTGGCAACGCTCACGCCGAAAACCGAAGCAGCAGAACGGCAGGTTCGTCCATCAATAACCCAGGCCGCAACCCGCGAACGAAGATCGTCTGAGTATGCCTTGCCCATCGCTGCTGGCCTCCACTCCAGCCAGAAGCTTGAATCAGAAAAAACGTCGCGCCGGAACCCCCAGATTCAGCTCGGTCAAAACATGCTCTAGCCGCCGCCCGATCCGCGCTTCGAAGCGCTCACCGACCGCCTCACGTTCATCGAACAGGTCGAGGAAGACATCGTCCGCCTCAAGACCCGCCTCGAACACATCAGCGACAAGCGGCTGCTGCGCATCGTTGCAGCTGACATCAAGCGTCTTCAGCAGCGCCGGGCGGCGGAACTCAAGCGCCTCGCGGCCGAACTGCGCGCGCACGCCGATCTCGCGCAGCGCTTCGATTTGGTGCTCAGCATTCCCGGCATCGCCGAGCGCACCGCGCGTGCCCTGGTGCTGCGCATGCCCGAACTCGGCCAGATCAGCCGCGTGGAGGCGGCCTCTCTCGCGGGCCTCGCCTCCTTCGTCCATCAGAGTGGAACGCACAAGGGCGAGACCCATATCGGCGGTGGTCGCGGGCGGCTGCGGCGCTCGCTCTACGCCGCGGCGCTGCCGGCGTCGTTCCGTTGGAACCCGGCGCTGAAGGCGATGTATGCCCGGCTGATCGCGCGGGGAAAGCCACACAAGAGCGCCCTGGTCGCCTGCGCGCGCAAGCTTCTCATCTTCGCCAACACCGTCCTGGCCCGCGGAACACCGTGGACCAGCCAGACCGCGGCTGCGTAACCGGCCGCGCTGCTGGCGCCGGAGGTTCGACCCAAAAGCCGGCGCTGCCGTCCTGACCGCACCTTGCCCGCCGCCGCGTGCAGGGCCGCACCCATATGGCCGAAGCCAACCAAAAACAGGCGCACAGCGGGCTCGGATGGCTCAGGCGCGACGACCTACCGCCGGATACGCAAGATAGAACGAATGTAATGGTTGCTACTTGTTTGATGGATAAGAGTTTTTGCTTCTTTTTTGCAAAAAAAGAAGGCCTTCCTACCCGCGGCTATCGGTTTCGTTCAGCGACGCAGCAG
>JANLOX010000333.1:0-1967 GCA_031366795.1 Candidatus Eiseniibacteriota bacterium
CGGCAATCAACGGCGGCTCGGTCACGACCACGGGTGCGCAGACCTACGGGGATGCGGTGACGCTGGGCGTGGCTACGACAATCACCGGGGTGGGCAACACATTCTCCAGCACCGTGAACGGGCCGGGCGCGCTGACGGTGAACGACGTCGGTACGACAACCTTCGCCGCTGCGGTAGGTGGCACGACGCCGCTTGCCAGCCTGACTACGAACGCCGGCGGCTCGACGTCCGTGCAAAGCGTGACGACCACAGGCGCGCAGATCTACAACGACGCGCTGATCACCAGCGGCACCTACACGACCACCAACGCCGCGTTCACGGCCGGCAGCACGACTCAGTTGGCGGGCGCGACGACGGTAAACACCAACGGCGGCAACGTAAGTCTTACCGGAACGGTCGACGGCGCCCAGGCACTGACGATCAATGCCGTGACCGGTTCGGTTACCTTCGGGACCACGGTTGGTGCGACGACGCCGCTCACGGGCCTTTCGATCACGTCGCCGTCGATCTTCGCGCATGACGTCACGACCAACGGCGACCAGCTGTATACCGGCAACGTGACGTTCAACAGTACAGAATCCACCAACGGCGGCAACTTCACGGTCACCGGTACTACAACCGCGGGTAATCTCGGAAACAACGCGTTGGTCATCAACACCGGCACCGGCAACGCGACGTTGACGGGGACGGTAAACGGCACTACGGTCGGCGGACAGTCGCTGACGGTAAACAGCAGCGGTGTGACAACCTTCGGTAGCCTGGTCGGCAATATCATCCCCCTGTCGACCTTGACCACCGATGCCCCGGGCTCGTCGCGCTTCGCCAATAGCGTCACGGTCAGCGGTCCGGCACTGACTTCCGCCACGCAGCTGATCTCGATCAACGACGCGGCCACAGCCACCGGCAACGTCGCACTCACGAGCACCAATGGGGGCGCGATTACCATAAACAGTTTCGTAACGACACCCTTCACGCTGAGCATCGACACAGGCGGGTCGGTGGTGCTCTCGGGGGCTGCTGGCACGACACTGGGGTCTGCGGGCGCCCCTTTGATCCTGACCCAAACGCCGCTGAACCTGCAAACGTTGAATGCGAGCAACCTGTTTTTTGTTTCACCCACTCTGCCGCGGGGGCTGATCTTTGCGCCGGGTTCCTCGGTATTCGGAAACGGAGCTCTCCTCGCAGCGAACTCAGCGCAACTGCTTGCGGTTTCGACGGTGTCCACCGTCCAGGGTTCTGCCGCTGTCGCCGTCGCCGAAGCCTCCAAGGTCGGTTTCGACACGGACAGCGTGGCGCAGCAGATCAACTACGGCTTTGCCGGCGACATTGGCGTCAGCCCGCCGATGAACCACACCATTGATGAGACGGGCGTTTCGGTGCCCGAGGGCTTCGGGCAAGAAGAAGACGAGGACGAAGACAAGAAGAAGAAGAAATAAGGGCCCCGGGCGCGCTGGATCAGCCCACCCGGCTAACCCCGCTCAGACGACAGGCGTAAGCAGCGGCTTGCCCGCGTAGAGCGCCCTGAGGTTGTCCACCTGCAGCATGCCCATGGCAAAGCGGGTTTCGTGCGTTGCGCTGCCCACGTGGGGAAAGAGCACCGCGTTGTCGAGCGCGTAGAACGCCGCAGGAACCTCTGGCTCCTCGGAGAACACATCGAGGCCGGCGCCGGCGATCCGGCCTTCCTGGAGGTATTTGAGCAGGACGGGCTGGTCGACCACCGAGCCGCGCGAGATGTTCACGAGATAGCCCTTGGGGCCGAGCGCATCCAGCACTTTCGCGTTGACCAGGTTCTTCGTTTCCGCCCCGCCCGGCGTCACGAGCATGAGAACGTCTGAGGCCTTGGCAAGCGATACCGGATCCGGGTGGTAGGGGTACGCAACGTCTTTCTTGTTGCGGTTGTGATAAACGATTTTCATGCCGGAGGCCCGCGCCCGCTTCGCGATGGCCTCGCCTATGCGCCCCAATCC
>JANLOX010000334.1:0-2850 GCA_031366795.1 Candidatus Eiseniibacteriota bacterium
CGACATTGCGGTCGAAGCGTAGCCATGAAGGACCGTGAACGCATCGTCGTCACCGGCGTGGTCTGCCTGCTGTTTTTGGCCTGGCTCGGCTTCCTCGTCCACCGCTCGCCACGCTTTCCTGGCAGCGGCGTCGGGGCGGCGTTCGGGATAGCGGGAGCCCTGCTGATGCTGGTCCCGCTCGCGTATACGGTCGCAAAGCGGATTCCTTTCCTCAGCGCCCGCATCACACCGTATGTTTCAATGCAGTCGTTGCTTGCCGTGCACGTCTACGCGGGCATTCTCGGCCCTCTGCTCGCAATCATTCACGCGGGACACAAGTTCGACAGCTGGCTGGGAATCACGCTGACAACAGTGATGCTGCTCGTCGTCGTGAGCGGGTTTTCGGTTCGCTATCTGCTCACCTATGTCGCCCACGAGATTACCGACAAGTTAGCCCTGCTGCAGACCGCCAGGGGCGATCTCGACAGTGCGTGGGGAGTGCTCGAGAACGCTCCGGCTGAAATGAAACTCCTGCCGAACGCGCCGGTCCTGACGGCCGGCCTGGCATCGCTGGGACTCGATATCCGATCCGGCGGCCCGGTGGGTGAGGTCACCCGCATCGCAGAGTCGGTGGCGGACCTGGAGTATTCGGTCCGATTGCACGAGTTCTTCAAGCGCTGGTTCGGCCGGGCCCTGATGCTGCACATCGGTCTCTCCGTCCTTCTCTACGCTCTGCTCGCGCTGCACATCGGGTCCGGAATCTACTTCGGGTTGCGGTGGCTGCAATGAAACCGGCCGCGCTCTGGATCGCGTTGATCGTAGCTGTTGTAGCTGCGGCGTCCCTCGCCATGGTTCATTTCGAGCCCGCATCCTCGGCGATCAAACAGTTCGTGCGTCCCGGTGCGCTGTCGCCCCGGCACGCCTATCTCGGCGACCGATGCGCATCGTGCCACGAGCCGGCCATCGGCGTGACGGTCGCCAACTGCACGGCGTGCCATGCGAACTCCGAGCGGCTGCTCGGCCGGCAGCCGACGGTATTCCACGCGAGCATCGAAGAGTGTGCGGCATGTCACGTCGAGCATTATGCCGCGAACATCCGGCCCGTTGTGATGGACCACGTAGAACTCGCCAAGGTCGGCGCGCGGACCCTTGCGCGCGCGTCTCAAAGCGATTCCGACAGCGCCGCTACGCTCAAATCCCTGGAGACATGGCTGCGAGTTCGAAGCCCGCAACAACTCGACGCAAGCACCGCGCGCGAGGCGCTAAATTGCGCCGGCTGCCATGATCGAAAGGATCCTCATCTGAAGCGGTTCGGCGGCGACTGCGCGCAGTGCCATGTGTTCGAATCGTGGCGCATTTCCGGCTATCAACACCCGTCGTCCCGATCAAAGGAATGCGTGCAATGCCATCAGCCGCCTCCGAGCCATTTGATGGGGCACTTCTCGATGATGTCGCAGAAGATCGCGGGCAAGGAACACGCGCGTGCGGACCAGTGCTTCGAGTGCCACAACACGACCAGCTGGAACGACATCGTGAACGTCGGGTTCTACAAGCACCATTGACGGAGTAAGCCATGACGCAATACAGAACCGCCCCACTCGCAGCTGATGCGATCGTGATGATGAGGGACGGCAAGATGATGATGATGAAGGACGGAGAGGCGACAGCGCCAATGGACTACGAGATAACCATGACCGACGGCAGCACGGTAATGCCTGACGGCACGATGAAAATCAAAGACGGGAAAGAAGTGCGCATGAAGGAAGGCCAGATGATGAGGCTGAACGGAAAGATGATGGCGGGCGGCATGTCCATGGACGGTGACAAGACTCTGAAAGGACATACGCAATGAAAACGCCCGTTTCAGGGAGCCCTCGGCGGCGCTTCATTCAATCCGCCGCCGCCCTTGGATTGCTGCAGGCATTCCGCGGACTCGCCCCGGCTTATGCTCAAGGCGTCCCCGCCGCGGGAGGCGAGCTGCGCGTCGGCGGGGATCGCATCGCCGATCTGATCATTGCACGCACACCCTTTGGCTTCGGCGGGCGCGATGGGTCGGCGGTCACGATCAACGGCACCGTGCCGGGGCCGCTGCTTCGCTTTCGCGAGGGTGAGACAGTAACTTTGCGCGTCACCAACCGGCTGGATGAGGACACCTCGCTCCACTGGCACGGCCTCCTGCTGCCGTCGGACCAGGACGGCGTGCCGGGCGTGAGCTTTCCCGGCATCCGGCCTGGCGAGACATTTACCTATCGATACCGCGTGCGGCAAAACGGCACGTACTGGTATCACAGCCATTCGTCGGTGCAGGAGCAGCTTGGACAGTACGGGGCCCTGGTGATCGACCCGCCGGCGCGCGATCCGTTTGCATACGACCGGGAGCATGTGGTGATGCTTTCCGACTGGACATTCCAGGACCCGTACCGGGTGCTTGCGGTACTCAAAAAGCAGGGGGGTTACTTCAACTTCCAACAGCGCACGCTTGGGGATTTCTTTCGCGAGGCCAAGCAGAACGGCATGCGCGCCACGCTCGAGGAGCGAAAGAGCTGGGGAAAGATGCGCATGAATCCGACCGACATCCTCGATGTCACGGGCGCAACTTACACCTACCTCGTGAATGGGCTGCCGCCGGACGGCAATTGGACCGGACTTTTCCGCCCTGGCGAGCGCGTGCGCCTGAGATTCATCAATGCATCGGCAGCGACTTATTTCAACGTGCGCATTCCAGGCTTGCCGATGACGGTAGTGCAGGCCGATGGCCAGAACGTGCAGCCGGTCAGCGTGGACGAGTTCCAGATCGCGATCGCAGAAACCTACGACGTGATCGTGCAGCCGAAGGCGGAGCAGGCGTATACCGTGTTCGCCGAGTCGATG
>JANLOX010000353.1:0-12708 GCA_031366795.1 Candidatus Eiseniibacteriota bacterium
AGGGCGACCAGCGCCGATATCTCGGGCTCGACTCTTGTGGTGTCTCACACGAAGTCGCGTCGGGTTCGTCGTGTTCCCTTGACCGCTCACCTCATGAGCGAGCTCAGGTCGCACATTGGCAGGCTCAATCCACTTGAGCACTCGGGCGAGTTCGCAAAGCGCGTGCGACGCAAGTCAGGCGTCGAGCACTTTCACGCGCACCAGCTCCGGCACACATTCGCGTGCAGATGGCTTGAAGCGGGTGGGTCGCTGGCTGCTCTGCAACAGATTCTCGGCCACGCATCCGTCGTGACGACTCAGCGGTACGGGCGTCTCGGCGATGCACACGTTCAGGCCGAGGCAGCTCGTATCGGGGAACAACTGGTCACAAGAGTGGTCACATCGTCGCTTCGAAAGAGCTCCTGAGTGAAGAACACCAGTTGCCTAAGTTGCGCCCCAGGGCCATATTCGCTTCGCTGTGGCCCCGTAGCTCAGACGGATAGAGCAGCGGTTTCCTAAACCGCGTGCCGCTGGTTCGACTCCAGCCGGGGCCACCACACTGATCGCCTCAAAACATTGCTGAAATGCCTCGACTAGGGTGTTCCGGGCTTCTGGGGCACCCTCTTTATTTGGCCGGAAATGGACAGCGATGGACGGGAACGGACGTTGAGTGAGGGGAGACCTCGGGGGAGACCTAAATTAGTGGCGGGCCGCCGGGTGCCACGGCGATTGATGAATGCAAGATCGTTGGTGTAGCTTGGAGGGATTGGATGGGGCGGTCTCGAAAGTCGATGTCGCCAAGAACGGCTCAAGTTGAGCCTGCGAGCCGAACCCCGCGTCTCCAATTCCGATTCTCGTGACCTACGGGAGATTGTGGTACGCGAGTTCGACCCATCCCCAGACGCGGCCCTGGACCCATTGCATGCCCAACGCCCTCACGAAAAAAAGCGCCACGAAGTCCCAGCGAGTCCAGAAATCCCCCACCGGGATCAAGGGCTTCGACGAGGTGACGGAAGGCGGACTTCCAAAGCACCGGACCACACTCATTTGTGGCGGAGCCGGTTCAGGCAAGACACTTCTCGGGATGGATTTCCTCGTGAACGGCGTCATCACCTTCAACGAGCCCGGCGTGTTCATGTCCTTCGAGGAGACCGAATCCGAACTCTTCGAAGACGTGGCGTCACTGAACTTGGACCTACGGGACCTCGTCCAACAGAAAAAAATCCGGCTCGACCATGTCGTCTTGGAGCGAAAAGACATCAGGGATGACGGCGAGTTCGACCTCGAAGGGATCTTCGTTCGCTTGGAACACGCCATCGAAGACATCGGCGCCAAACGGGTCGTCATCGACTCGATCGAATCGCTCTTTGCGGGCGTCAGAGATCCCGGCGTTCTCCGCCTCGAGGTCAAGCGACTATTCCGGTGGCTGAAGACCAAGAAAGTGACCGCGCTGGTGACGGGCGAGCCCGGACGCGATTCGCTGACTCGGCACGGTCTGGAAGAGTACCTCTCCGACTGCATCATCCTCCTGGACAACCGCGTCAAGAACCAGGTCGCGATCCGAAGAATCCGCGTCGTCAAATATCGCGGCTCCAAGCATGGGACGAACGAATACCCGTTCGTCATTGACGATGATGGACTCTCGGTCATTCCCATCACTTCTATAAGCCTCAACCAACCAGGCACAGCCAAGAGGGTCTCCACTGGGATCCCTTCGCTCAACAAGTTGTTCAAGGGACACGGTTTCACAAGAGGCAGCACAGTGCTTGCTTCCGGCACGGCAGGCACTGGGAAAACGAGCCTGGCAGCTGCATTCGCGGTTGCCAGCTGCGAAAGGGGAGAGCGATGCCTCTTCCTGTCCTACGAGGAATCATCAGGCCAACTCATCCAAAACATGGGCTCGATCGGGTTCGACCTCGCACCTTGGGTGAAGAAAGGGCTGTTGAAGATCGTGTCAACCAGGCCAGCATTCTTCGGGCTCGAAATGCACCTGCTTGACCTCTACAAGGCCATTGATTCATTCGAACCAAAGACCGTCGTCATCGATCCCCTCACGAGCCTCCTTGGACAAGGCGACCCCAGCGAAATCCAGTCGATGATCACCCGCATGATCGATCTGCTAAAGACGAGGGGCGTCACCGGGTTCTTCACGAGTCTCGTCTCGTCAAACTCCCAGAACGATACCTCCGGCGAGATCGGCGTCTCGTCCTTGATCGACACGTGGATCGTAGTGCGAGAACTAGAAGGGGACGAAGGCAGGAGACGCATCCGCGGCCTCTACATCGTCAAGTCCCGCGGCACTGCCCACTCCAGCGATGTCCACAAACTCGTCCTCAGCGACGCTGGGATCACCATCGTGCCCATGAATTCAAGCATCAGCGGGCTGAGTGTTGGAGAGAGCCGCAAAATGGCTAAGAAACACAAGGCCCAGAAGTAACTCAGTGGGTACATCACGCCCAACGTTCATCGTGGGTATAGGCGGATCAGCCGGAGGCTTGAACGCCTACCGAGCTCTCCTCGACGCGCTGCCCTCCACAACGGGCATGGCCTTCGTCATTATTTCCCACATGAACCCCGACGCTCAGAGCTACCTCGCTGACCTCTTGTCGCGCCGCTCGAGGATGCCGGTCAAAGTTGCAGCCCACGCCATGCCGATCCACGCAGACCACGTCTACGTGATCCCGGAGAACTCCGACCTCTTCATCGAGAACCACGCCTTCAAAGTCGTCACCCCTCGTGCCGTACGGAACAACCAGATCGATCTCTTCTTGCGATCGCTCGCGGAAGCCATGGGCCCCAACGCGATCGGCGTCATCCTCACCGGATACGACGGCGACGGTTCCGACGGATGCAAACAGATCAAAGCCAAGGGAGGAACGACGTTCGCGCAAGACGAATCGGCCGAGGTGGGTGGGATGCCCAAGAGCGCGCAAGCAACAGGCGCCGTCGACTTCGTACTCCCCGTGCGCGAGATCGCAACCGAATTGGGCCGCATGAGCCGTCGCCATTCCGCGCAACTCCGGCGTGGGTGATAGAGCCGCGAGCGATGAGCGCGAGATATCGTTCTCGATCCCAGACGCGTCGGTGGTGTGAGGGGCGGGGCGAATGGCAACGAGTCCCGGCTCGGCACGGCGACATTCCAAAACCGCCTACACCGCGGGTTCGACTCCAGCCGGGGCTACCCTATTGATCGCCTCCGCCCCTCCCGACACCTACGCCGAGGCCACGCCCCTGACTCGCCGTTGCCGTTCTCGCGCTCAACTGGTGGCGTGATCGCGAGCCGGGTAGAGTCTCGTCATGGACATGATCGGCCGAATGCTTTCGCACTACCGGGTGATCGAGAAGCTCGGCGAAGGCGGCATGGGCGCGGTCTTTCGCGCTGAAGACGTCAGGCTCGGGCGTCAGGTCGCCCTGAAGACGCTGCCCGCGTTGCGCGAGGCGGACGATCGCGACCGCCAGCGGTTCCTCGCCGAGGCACGCGCGCTGGCGCTGCTTGAGCATCCCCACATTTGCCTGCTCTACGAACTCGGCGAGGCGGAGGGCGAACCGTTCCTCGCGATGCAATTGGTCGAGGGCGAAAGCCTGGGCCAGCTCGTCCGTCGCGGGCGCCTCGCGGTCGATCGCGCACTTGAAGTAGTTCAGGTCGTCGCCTCGGCTCTGGGCGCCGCACATGCGCGGGGCATCGTCCACCTTGACGTGAAGTGCGACAACATCCTGCTGGGCCGGGACGGAAGCATCAAGCTTACCGACTTCGGGCTGGCGCGGCTCAGTGAAGTGGCGAGCCACTCCTCGCGGAGTGCGCTCGCGGGCACCGCGGCTTACATGGCGCCGGAACAGATCGAGGGGCGCGGCGCGGGTGCGGCGGCCGATCAATTCGCGCTCGGAGTTGTCGCCTATGAATGCCTTACCGGCACGCGACCCTTCACGGGGGACTCGTTGATGACCGTGATGTATGCCATCTGCAACACCGAGCCACCGCCCGTCTCACGAGCGCGTCCGGAGCTGACTCTCCGATGGGATGAGACGATCTCCCGCGCGCTGCACAAGGACCCGTCGCGCCGCTTCCCCGGCGTGCGGGAGTTCGGTGCCGCGTTGAGCTTGCAGGGTGCCACCGCATCGCCGCGGAATCAGCGGCCCGCGCTGACTTCGCTTGCAGTGCTGTATTTCGAGAATCTCTCACCGTTTCCCGACACGGATTACTTCTGCGCCGGGATCACTGAGGACATTCTCACGGACCTGTCCAAGCTGCCCGGGCTGCAAGTCGCCTCGCGCAACGCCGTCGCGCGACTGCGTGGCCAAGCGGTCGACATCCCACGCGTTGCCGCAGAATTGGGGGTGGGAGCGGTGCTCGAAGGCAGCGTGCGGCGATCGGGGACCCAGGTGCGCATCACGGCGCAGCTGATCGATGCGGCCACCGGGTTTCACTTGTGGGCCGAGCGATACGACCGCCAGCTGGAGGACGTGTTCGCGGTGCAGGAAGACATCGCCCGCTCCATTGCGGGCGCACTGCGCGGCGCGCTCACCTCCGAGGAAACGGCGGGGCTCCAGCAGGGGCGTCCTGCCAATGCTTGGGCGTACGACCTCTATTTGAAAGGGCGCGCGCTCTATACGCAATACGTGTTCGAGGACAATCGCCGCGCGCTCGAGATGTTCGAACAGGCGCTCGCCATTGAGCCGGACTACGCGCTGGCATGGGCGGGCGTCGCGGACTGCTGCGGCCAAATCATCGACAAGGCGTGGGATGCATCTCCGGGCTGGCTCGACCGCGGTCTCGCTGCGGCCAGGCGGTCCGTCGAGCTCGACCCGCGGCTGCCCGAGGCGTACAAGGCCCTCGCGCTCATCCAGGAGATGCGAGGCGAGCTCGACGAATCGAGGAGCTCGCTCCACCGTGCGATCGAAATCAATCCACGGTTCGAATCTGCACTCGTCAACCTGTCATCCCTGATCCTCGAGACGGGCGACGTTGCGCGTTTCGAACGCTGCCTGCGACGGGTGCTCGAGATCGACCCCACATCATCGTACGCCTATCTGTGGCTCGGGCTCGGTCTCATGCTCACGCATCGCTTCCATGAGGCGATCGAAGTGACTCGCCGGCTCCAGGCGCTCGACCAGAGTCCGTACTATGAAGAGTTCAGCCTGCTCGTTCGCATCATCTCCTTCGGCAATCTCGCGGATGCGGCGGGCGCGCGGAGCGAGTTGAAAAGCCTCGAGCGAAGCCTGCCCGGGGCCGGATGGACCGGCGATGCCCGCGCTTACATCGCGCTGCTCGAGGGCGACCCCGAACCCGGGCGGCGGCTGCTCGAAAGCAGCGCACTCGAGCGAACGGGGCCATCCACCGGTTCTGAACTGCGCGTCGATCTCGCCGCGCGCCTCGGGGACGCGCACCGCGCGGTGGCCCTCCTGCGCAGGGCCGAGCACGATCCGGGCATGGAGTGGGCGCGCAAGTTCGCGATTCTGCGCGTCCAGCCTGGGCTGCGAAGCATTCGCGAGAGCTCCGAGTTTCGGGCGTGGATCGGGTCGCGCGGCAGCCGCATGGTGTGGCCGCTCGAGGCACCGGCGCTGTCGTTCGAAGATCGCGCGCAATTTACCGACTACTCCGAGGCCAGCGGATTGGTGCAGGGCGCGGATGTCCCGTAGAGGAGCATCTTCTGCGCCCCATGATGGGCAAGTTGTAGAAACAGGCGCCTAAGGCTCACCGGGATCTGCAACGATGGGCACCCACCTGCCGATTACCTTCGCCGGCGCGCCGTTTCGCGTCGGCATGGGCGTGTTGCCGTCGGCACGAATGGTGCAGTTCAAAGAACTAAGCAGACCGGCACCAGCGATAGGGGAGGGGTCCATGGCACGATACGGAAAAGCTTCGCAGGAATCGGTACATCGAGCGATGCACAAGCTGGAGCACGGCACGCTCAGGAGCGGTGGCAGCGGCGCGAAGGTGAAGAGCCGCCAGCAGGCGATCGCGATCGGACTGTCGGAAGCGCGAGCCAAGGGGGCGAAGGTGCCCGCAGCGAAGCCACGCTCCAAGAGCGCTTCGAAGAAGCGTTAGCCATTGGAAGCCTCCCGAGTGACCGCGTCGCCCCGCAGGAAGCCACACGCCGAAGCGGCCATGCCCCGAATCGTGCGGTCGCGGCGCGGCAATGTCTGGGTTTGGTCGTTGCGCGCCTTCAATGCGCATGGCGGCTTCCAGCTCGCCGCGTCAATCGCATACTACGTGGTGTTCGCGTTCGTTCCAGTGCTGACGCTGGCGCTTGCTGCGATGGGTCTCGTCATTCGCGACCCGCGCGTATTGCAAGGGGTTGTGGAGGGTGTCCTCCTGAATATTCCCCTGCGCTCCGGTCCCGGCGACAACCTGATCACTGACACGCTTCACCAGGTGTCCAGCCGGACGGGAACGCTCACGCTCATTGGCGTGATCGCGCTGTTCTGGGCGAGCAGCGGGATCTTTGGGGCGATCCGCTTTTCACTGAACAAGGTGTGGGAGACGGAGCCCGGACACGGCATGTTCCGTCAAATGCTGAGCGATGCCGGCGCGATGCTCGGGCTGGGGCTGTTGCTTGGCACGTCGGTCGTGGGTACGACTGGGCTGCACATGTTGCAGGCCGGCTGCGTGCAGGGGACATTCGTCAATGGTTGCGCTCCGTTGCCACTCATGATCGCCGGACTTGCGGTTCCCGCGGTGTTCTCATTCTTGGTCTTTTTGCTCGTGTACCGCTATACCCCGAACGTCGACCACGGACTGCGCAACGTCTGGCCCGCGGCGCTGGTTGCCACGATCCTGTTCGAATCAAGCAAGCATCTCTTTGCTTATTATGTGGCCCACTTCAACCGCTACCAGGCCACCTATGGAGCGCTGGGCGGCGTGATGCTCTTCATGCTGTGGACCTACCTGTCGGCGATCGTCCTGCTCTTTGGGGCCGAGCTCGCAAGTGCGAAGTGGCAGCTTCGCGCCATACGGCTCGCCACGAAGTAGTGGTTACGCCGCGTACACGATCTGGGCGTCCCGCCGTCTCGTCACGCGCTGCTGGATACCCGCCACGTCCAGCCGCGTATCTTGCTTCTGGGTCTTGAACACATCCGAGACCGCGACGGTGAGCGAAACGCGATCCCGCAGCAGGTTCTGCCGCATGCCAACATTCAGCACGAAACTCGGCCGCGCGTCGCCCTGCGGGCTCAGCCGGGCTGACCGGTAGCTCGAGCTCAGCAGCACAAACCCACTCAACAACCTTGCTGGACTCAGCATCTCAATTCCCCAAGGGTCCGGTCATTAGCGAACGACGTTTCGCGGAACGCACGCGGAGACGCATCGTACGTGTTGCCACGGTGCTTGAGCGCGGTGTCGAGGGCAACCATTCGCATTTCCGTTTTGAGGCCGTTAAGCGGTCCGGGAGCGGAAGAACGCTCTCACAAACCGCGATGGGCCGCGATTTCCTGCTCCGACCCTAATCTTGGCGCCCCGGGCGGCAGGGGTTCACAATTGTCCGCAGTTCGAACCGCTGCCGCGCCCCATTCGGCGGTGAGACTACCGGTGGGTCCGCGCAGGGCGACTTCTGGTCGTTCGATCTGTCGGGCGACACTCCCGCATGGTCACGGGTCATCGACAGCGGCGCTCCGGAAGCGCGCACCTGGCATACCGCGGTGTTCGACGCTCAGCGCGCGCATGCTGCTAGTCGCAGGCGACGAGGGGAACGCGTATCCGCCTACCACGGTCTACTCGATGGGGCTGGGGGGACCGCATGGCAGACGCTCGCCAGCAATCGGTCAGGAACTTGCGCTGCGCGTCGGACCCCAGCCTTCGCATGGCGTCACGGATATCTCGTTCGAGTTACCGTCCTCGGAATCTCGCAAACGGGTACTGGCGCGCTGGGAACCCAAGGAAAACGCATCGGCTTCGTGCTAACTTGAACGAATGACTTCCCACAGGCTGGATGCCAAACGCACGATCGCTGAACTCGAGGAACTCCGCCAACTCACCGGCGATGAGCATGGCGCGCAGCGCGTCGCCTTCACGGACACCTGGCTCAAGACACGCGCGTGGCTCAAGGCGAAGCTCGCCGAGCTTCCCGTGGAGACACACGTCGATGCCGCGGGAAATCTGTGGAGCACGCTCAAGGGCGAGTCCGCGCGCTGCCTGCTCATCGGTGGGCACATGGACTCGGTGCCCAATGGCGGCTGGCTCGACGGCTGCCTCAACGTGCTTGCGGGAGTCGAGATCCTGCGGCGCATCGCCACCGAGTACAACGGCAAGCCTCCCATCACCGTGCGGCTCGTTGACTGGGCCGACGAGGAAGGAGCGCGCTTCGGCAAGAGCCTGTTCGGCTCATCGGCCTGCTCGGGTAACCTTGATCTTGACGAAGCGCGCGTCCTCAAGGATCGCGACGGCGTGACACTTCCCGAAGCACTCGCGCGCATCGGCATCGACTTCGAACGCGTGAAGGACAGCGGCAAGGAGTTGGAGAATGCGGCGGCCTATCTCGAGCTGCACATCGAGCAGGGTCCCGTGTTGCTCGACCTGGGGCTGCCGTTGGGCGTCGTGCTCGGCACCTATGGAGTCGAGCGCCACGCCATCAACTTCCACGGGCAGGCCGCGCACTCCGGCAGCACGCCGATGAACCGCCGCCGCGACGCGTTCCTCGCCGCGGCGAAGATGAGTCCCGAGGTCTACCGCATCACCGATCGCAACGGCGGCGTCTGCACGATCGGCTCATGCACCACCAAGCCGGGCATCGTCACCAGCGTGGTCGAGGATTGCCGCATCACGCTGGACCAGCGCCATCTCGATGGTCCGGCGCTGTCGGCGATGCTGGCCGAGGCGCAGGACGCCAGCAAGCGCTTTGCCGCCGAAGGCAAAGTCGAGGTTGCGTGGGAACGGTTGTGGCATATCGATCCCATGCCGTTCGATCCTGCCCTGATCGAGTTGTGCGAGCAAGCGGTGTTCGAGACCTGCGGCAGCTCGCACCGTCTACCCTCGGGACCGCTACACGACGCGGCCGAAGTGGCGCGGGCGGGAGTGCCGACCGTGATGATGTTCGTCCAGAGCCTCGGCGGCATCAGCCACAACAAGATCGAGGACACGAAGCACGAACATCTCGAATTGTGCGTGGCGGCGTTCGACCGGCTGGCCGAGAAGACGCTGCGAAGGATCGTTGGCGGCGCCTAGGGCGAGCCGTTCCGGCGGCAGGGCAGCGCGCGAGACTCCCGCGCGCTGCTGCACACGCACTGCGATCTGCTCGACCGCGTGCTCACGCGATGGGATGCCGCCCACCTCAAGTCACCGCCGGCCCGCCCCACTCGATCCACACTCCACCACCCTCTGCGCGCGCGCGGGTGTAGATCTCATGCGCGGAGGCAAGGTCCTCGATGGCGACGCCGAGTGAGTCGAACACAGTGATGTCATCGTCCGCAACGCGCCCGGGGCATTTGCCGGAGAACACATCGCCGACTTCACCCATTAGGTGCGCAGGCTGGATCGCCCCTTCATTGCAGGGAATGAGGTAATCGCCCGACTCGTTCATGCACGACTCACGGCAATCGGTGTAGAGCCGCGAGCGCTTCACCAGATCGGTGTCGAGTTCCCGCCACGCGGCGAAACAGGCGCCGACGGCGTTCACGTGCGCGCCGGGAGAGACCCAGGCGCCCTGGACGACCGGCTCCTTCGCGGACGTCGTGGTGCAGATGAGATCCGCGCCGCGCAGGGCGGCTTCGCAGCTGACGGCTGCTTCGACCTTCAGTCCGGTCCGCGCAGATTCATCGCGGGCAAACGCCTCGGCGTTCTCGCGCGAGCGGCTCCACACGCGCACCCGCCGCAGCGTTCGCACGCAGCGCATCGCGTCGAAATGCGTGCGCGCCTGCGTGCCTGAACCAATCAGCGCGAGATCGCCGGCATCGCCGCGCGCCAGCGCATCCGTCGCAGCACCCGATGCGGCGGCCGTGCGGATCGCGGTGATCGCCGAGGCGTCGCAGATCGCGAGTGGCTCGCCGCGCTCGACACCGAACAGCATGACGACACCCTGGTGGGAGTCGTAGGGGGTGCCGTGATTGCCCGGCATTACGCTGACGACCTTGAAACCGAAGCTCCGCGGCTCGCCCAAGTAGCCTGGCATCATCCCCAGCAGTCCCGAGCGGTCGGGGAGCCACACCATGCTGCGTAGCGGCAGCACCGCGTCGCCACGGGACAGCGCCATCAGGGCGGTGCGCATCAGCGCCACGCAACGGTCCATCGGCAGCATCGCCTGCACGCCGGCTTCATTCACGAACAACACCTTCATGCGGGATCTCCTCGAGCGCCTGCGGTGTGACTTTGTTCCGCGAATTGCGTTCGCCTAGGATGCCACCATGACCGTCGATCCGCGAGCGGGAAAGCCCGCCGACCCCACCCTGCTCACGAACATCCCGCGGCTGCTGACCGCGTACTACTCGCTGCAGCCCGATCCACAATTGCCCGAGCAACGCGTGTCGTTCGGCACCTCGGGTCATCGTGGCACTTCGACCGCAAGCGCCTTCAACGAAGCGCACATCGTCGCCATCACGCATGCCATCTGCCTGTACCGGCGCCAGCACGGCATCGAGGGACCATTGTTCCTGGGGCGTGACACCCATGCGCTGTCGGAGCCGGCGGCCGCGAGCGCGCTCGAGGTGTTGGCTGCGCATGGCGTGAACGTGATGATCGACGCGCAGGACGGCTACACGCCCACCCCGGCGATCTCGCACGCCATTCTCTGCCACAACCGCGGCCGCACCGCGGGGCTCGCCGACGGCATCGTGATCACGCCCTCACACAACCCGCCCGAGGACGGCGGGTTCAAGTACAACCCGCCCAACGGCGGCCCGGCGGATACCGAGGTCACGCGTTGGATTCAAGATCGGGCCAATGCCATTCTCGCCACGGCACTTAGCGAGGTGCCACGCATCCCGCTCACGCGCGCCCTCTCGGCGGCCACGACGCACCGCCACGACTACGTGAACACCTATGTCGCCGACCTCGCGAATGTCGTCAACATGAACGCGATCCGCGACTCGAAGCTCACGCTCGGCGTCGACCCCCTGGGCGGCGCGGGCGTGCGCTACTGGGGTGCCTTGAGTGAGCGCTACCAGCTGCCGCTCACCGTGGTCAGCGAGGAAGTCGACCCGACGTTCCGCTTTATGAGCGTGGACGGGGACGGGAAGATCCGCATGGATCCATCCTCGCCCTATGCGATGCAACGATTGCTGGCGCTGCGGGACCGCTTCGATGTGGCATGGGCCTGCGACCCCGATCACGACCGCCACGGCATCGTCGCGCGCAGCTGCGGCCTGCTCAATCCGAACCACTTCCTGTCCGTATCGATCGCCTACTTGATGGCACACCGGCCGGCGTGGCCGCGCACCGCGGGCGTCGGTAAGACGGTGGTCTCGAGCAGCATGATCGACCGCGCGGCCTCCACCGTTCAGCGCTCGGTCATGGAAGTGCCGGTCGGCTTCAAGTGGTTCGTCGATGGACTGGAGTCAGGCTCGCTGGGATTCGCGGGAGAGGAGAGCGCGGGGGCGTCGTTCCTGCGCCACGACGGCAGCGCGTGGAGCACCGACAAGGACGGCATCATCATGGGACTGTTGGCCGCCGAGATGACGGCGGTAATGGGCCGCGATCCGGGCGAGCTGTATGCGGAGCTGACGCGCGCGTTCGGCGAGTTCAGCTACGCGCGCATCGACGCGCCGGCGAGCCCGGAGCAGAAGACCGTGCTGGCGAAGCTGTCCGGCGCGCAGGTGACCGCGACCGAACTGGCCGGCGACGCGATTACCCAACGGCTGACACACGCGCGGGGAAACGGCGCACCCATCGGCGGACTCAAAGTGATGACGGAGCGCGGCTGGTTCGCCGCGCGGCCCTCAGGCACCGAGAACGTCTACAAGCTCTACGCCGAGAGCTTTGCCAGCGCCGACCACCTGCGCCTCATCCAGGACGAGGCACAGGTGATCATTCGCAAGGCGTTGGACGCGCAGTAGTGCAGCAGCGTAGCCGTTTGCGAGTCGTGGAATTTCCGGCGCAAACGTCCGGGTGATCGTTATTTCTTGCTGAACGTGCGGATGTAGGCGATCAGATCCTCCGCTTGGACTGGCTTGAGCTGGCCCGACTTCACCCAGGCCACCATGCCCGACTTTGGCTTTCCGTTGGTGATGCAATCACGCAGCGCGCTGTCACTGTGCGCGGGCGTACTCATGATCTTAGAATTGCGCCAGTCGGGAGTGGGGTTGCCCGTGAGCTTGAAGCCACCGCTGCCGTCTGGCTTGTGGCAGATGACACACTTGGCGGTATAGATCTTTTTCCCGTCCGCTGCGTCCGTCTTGCGCGTTGCCGCCACTGCAAGCAAGCCCAGCATGCCGCAGAAGGCGGCGACGGAGATCACGAGGGTAGCGACTTGCTTCAGCGTGCGGTTCATGGGGTGTCTTTCAGGTTCGGGTGCACAGGGGCCTAGTACCCTACCCATACGAACCCGCGCAGGTCATCCGTCACCGGGCCCCGGACGTTGTCGGATCCGTGCGCCCAGTCGAGACCAAAGCGAGCGTTGGGATTGACATAGTAGGCCAGGTTCATCACGCCCTGGTTGCGGTCCAACGCACCGGTCGCACCGTTGACCTTGGGTACATACTGGTGCTCGAGCCGAGCGGTGAGGACCCACCGCGAACTCTTGTCGAGCAGGCACGTCGCCTCGAGCAGCCCGGTGTGCAGTCGATCGGCGGTGCCATCGGGCTGGT
>JANLOX010000364.1:0-1699 GCA_031366795.1 Candidatus Eiseniibacteriota bacterium
AACCAAATCGATGGCTGATGTGTGGGTTGCAGTGACCTGGGGAGTGTAGCGAGGCCTGCCTTGGTGGATAGCAATAGCGGGAGCACCACGTCCGCCGCTCGGGTCGTTGCTTGACTTGCCACTTCGAAGCAGAAGAAGGAAAGAGCGGGGTGGGGATTTATTGCTCGATCTCCCGCGCGCCGATCACGCCCGGCAGAGGAGAAAAGAGACGCGCCGCCAGTGGCAGCATCAACTTGTCATGAAGCACCTCAACAGTCGATTGAAATACGTGAAGCGTATCTCGTGAAGCGTCGTTCGTTTCCGGATTCGGACGTTTCACGCTTCACGAACAACGAGGGCGATCTCATCGAGTCGTGACTGGAGAATACTGAGCGCGGCAATTGCGGCGGTCTCGGCCCGCAAGATCCGTGGCCCGAGGGTCAGTGGAAGGAAGCCGTGCTCTTGCGCAAGCCGTTGCTCTTCAGCTGCCCATCCTCCTTCCGGCCCTACCAACAAGACAATCGGAAGCTGGCAGTCTGGTGGCAACGGGACGGTGGCGAGTGAAGGGCCGCTGGATCGTTCTGCGAGTAGGCTCTTCAGAGGTGCTGAGGCGTATTGACGGCAAATTGCTGCGAGGTCTGTCGGGTCTGCGATGGTTGGAATGGTCCACCGTTCCGATTGTTGTGCCGCGTCGCGCGCAATGCGCTCCCATCTGGATCGCTGATGCCCCAGGCGTTCCGGGTTGGGTTTG
The DNA here is from genome assembly GCA_031366795.1 of Candidatus Eiseniibacteriota bacterium. Classification (GTDB taxonomy): domain Bacteria; phylum Eisenbacteria; class RBG-16-71-46; order RBG-16-71-46; family RBG-16-71-46; genus JANLWK01. The sequence goes on from JANLOX010000364.1 coordinate 731, forward strand.
ATGACGCTGTGCGTGCTGTGAATGGGCACAATGGCAGCGACTCCGAGTTCTGTGGCCTTCTGGATGACCCAATCCATCTTGTCGCTCTTGATTAAAGCTTGCCCCAACACAATCTGTACGTTCTTGCGAGCCGGCTCGGTTTGTTGGTCGATGATGCGGGTATCGATGACTTGTGCGGTTACATGGGTCACTTCTACGCGATAGCGAGCTCCGCATCCATCGTTCAGAACGAGGAAATCTCCCGCGTGCAAACGGAGACTATTTCGAAGGTGATGGAGGAGATCGCCGGTGATACAGACCGTAGGGGGAGTGATGGCGTCAGGGTCGACGAAGAATGTGGACATAGGCTGCGGCAAACGATCTGTAAGCATCTGCGTCGTTCTCGGTTCGAAAAAAGCCTCAACGTATTCCAGTGAATACGCCTCTGGTTTTTTCGAGCCTGCGGCCTCGCATCTACCAGCAGCTCCTTTGCCTCGCAAAGAAGGTTACTTGGACAGACTCCAGCTCGCCGTTGTTATTCGAAGAAGGTCTTCATTTTGTCGAAGAAGCCGTCGCTGTCTTCTTCCATCGACATGCCGCTCTCTTTCGCAAATTCTTGGAGCAATTCTTTCTGGCGAGCCGTGAGTTTGGTGGGGATCTGAATCTTGATGACAAATAGTTGGTCGCCAGTATCGTGGCTCTTGAGACTGGGAACACCCAAGCCTTTGATACGAAGGGTCTTGTCCTGTTGTGTGCCGGCGGGAATCTTGATGATCGTCGTGCCTTTCAGGGTGGGGACCTCAATCTTTCTTCCAGCGTCAAGGGCAGGATATCGTCTGTGACGTGCCAATTCAGTTTGTCACAGCGGTACTCGGAGGAAAGATTGAGGTCCCCACACTGAAAGGCACGACGGTCATTAAGATTCCTGCAGGCACACAGCAAGACAAGACCCTCCGAATCAAAGGCTTGGGCGTTCCCAGTCTCAAGGGC
>JANLOX010000379.1:0-6199 GCA_031366795.1 Candidatus Eiseniibacteriota bacterium
GGACGATGGCTATGGCGGCAAGAACTCGATCATCAATGTCGACGACCGCTTCAAGTCACTCGAGGTGAAGGTCGGCGACGGCAAGATCAATGACGCCGGCATCGGCTTCCAGCAGAACGCGGCGGAAGTGAATGCGATGGGCGGTGGCGAAGTCGAGTTCACCATCAAGACGCACTTGAACGATGTCGCAACGGTTGAGTTGGTGATCCTCGCGAACAAGGTCCTCGGGGCCGGGGAGCAGGTCGTTGCGATGCATCCAGTCGACGCCGATCGCGCCTACCAGTACTGGCGCGCGACCGCCAAGATGCCTACGGGCGAGCCGACCTACGCGTTCCGCCTGCACGATGGCGCCACGACGATGTGGCTTGGTGCTGCCGGTCCCACGACCGATGCCAGCAAGGCGTGGTTCACGTTCTCGACCGCGCGCTTCCCCGCGTTCGAGACGCCGGACTGGGTGAAGCACGGCATCATCTACCAGATCTACCCGGACCGCTTCCGCAACGGCTCGACCACCAACGACCAGGACTTCTCGGAGTGGTACTACGAGGGCAAGAAGACGCAGCCAGCGCCTGGGACCAAGCTCGATCTCAAGTACCAAGAGTACTACCATCTGGTGAAGGACTGGAACGACGTGACACCGCTCTCCAAGTGCCCGTGGACTCCTGACGGCCGCGACTGGATGGCGTTCTACGGCGGCGATATCGAAGGCGTGAAGCAGAAGCTCGACTACCTGAAGGAACTCGGCGTCACCGCGATCTACTTCAATCCGCTGTTCGAAGCGAAGAGCACGCACAAGTACGACGCCGCCGACTTCCGCAAGATCGATCCGCACTTCGGCACCAACGATGAGTTCAAGGCGTTCGTGAAGCTGGCACACTCGATGGGCATCCGCGTCATCCTCGACATCGTCTACAACCACTCGGGCAATTCGAACTGGGCGTTCAAGGATGCCGTCGAGAAGGGCAAGGCGAGCCCGACCTACGATTGGTACGAGTTCAAGCAGCCCCTGCCCGCGGGCTGGCCCAACGTGCAGGGACCGTGGGAGCCGAAGAACTACTACGACTGTTGGTGGGGCTTCGGTGACCTGCCGAACCTGAACTACGACCTGTCGCGCCCGAACGCCGCCGAGAACGGCATCCAGGACGTCAAGGACGCGCAGCCGAACATCGGCCTCGTGAACTACCTGCTGGATGCCACCGAGTACTGGCTCAAGGACGTCGATTGCGATGGCGTGCGGCTCGACGTCGCCAACGAAGTGCCGTTCTGGTTCTGGAAGATGTTCCACAAGCGCGTGAAGGCCGTGAAGCCGGACGCCTACATCGTCGGCGAATTGTGGGGCAACGCCAGCGACTTTGTGAAGCCCGATATCTTCGACGCCGTGATGAACTACGCCTTCCACTACTTCCCCATCGAGCGCTTCATCTGCAAGGGCGAAGGCGACGCCGGCGAGTTTGACGCCACCCTGTCGACCGGACGACTCGCCTACCCGCGCCAGGCCGTCGAGGCGCAGATGAACCTGATCAGCAGCCACGACAAGTCACGCTTCGTGGCGCGCTCGGGCGGCGACCTGAAGCGTCTGAAACTCGCCGCGCTGTTCCAGTTCACTTACGTCGGAGCACCCACCATCTACTATGGCGATGAAGTGGCGTTGGCTGGCGGCGACGATCCGGACAACCGCCGGCCGTTCCCCTGGAACTGGGAATCCGATCCCGCCCGCGTCGACGTGCACGAGTGGTACAAGAAGGTGACCGCACTCCGCACCGCGCACCCCGCGCTGCAGACCGGCGACTTCCGCACGCTGGAGGCCGCGGGCAAGGTGTACGCCTATGCGCGCAGCAACGACGACGAGACGTTCGTCGTGGCGCTCAATGCAGGGCGTGAGGCCGCCACCGCGATGATCGACCTGAGCGCGTGGGGCGGATCGGTGAAGGCGACGGATGCACTCACGGGCGCCACCATGAGTTGGAGCGGGAAGGCGGCGATCGCGCTCGAGCCTGAGGCGGGGCGCGTGTTCAAGCTCGACCTGCCGCGCGGTGCCGGGGCGGCGAAGGCGACGGTTGCGGCGCCCAAGGCTGCAAGTGCGAGCGCTGCGGGCGTGAAGAAGACGGTCGTGAAGAAGGCGGCGACCGGAGCGAAGAAGCCCGCGAGCACCGCAAAGAAGCCCGCGGCGAAGCAGGCTACGACCACGACGAAGAAGAAGGTCACGACGACCAAGTAGTCGCGCGGATCACTCGCCGGTGCGCGCCCGGCTCGCCCGCGATATCCAGACAGCACGAAGCCCCGGAGGCGGATCGCTCCGGGGCTTCGTCGTGTGTGGCGGCGATCACCCACTGTCCGCGCGGACAGTAGTGTTAACCTCGCTCAACACTACTCGTCCCAGAACGAGTGATGTTGAGTTAACTCAACACTACATGCCCCGGGGCATCCGTTGTCCGCTAGCTCGCCGAGCCCAGCGCTGCTTCGGTGTCCGGATGGAAGAAGTGCACCTTGGCGAAGACGAAGTGAAGTGTCGCTTGCTCGCCGGGCTGGGGCGCGTGCTGGCCCGGCAGGCGCGAGATGATCGGCCCCACGGGCGTGTTCCAGTGCACGAGCACTTCGGCCCCGAGCGGTTCGCTCACGGTCACCGTGCCCTGCACCGTGCCGCCGGCGCTCGTGGCTTCCAGCACGATGTCTTCCGGCCGCACTCCGACCGTCACAGGGCGGCCCTTCAGCTCCGCGACTCGCGCCGCGAGATCCGCGGGCAACTCGAGCTTGAACTTCTTGCCCTCGAGCGAGCGGCCGTCGGCCGACACGTTCGCGGTGAAGAAGTTGATCGAGGGACTGCCAATGAACCCGGCCACGAACTGGTTGGCGGGCTTGGTATACAGCGTGTTGGGATCGGCGATCTGCTGCAGGATGCCCTGCTTGAGCACGGCGATGCGATCACCGAGCGTCATGGCTTCGACTTGGTCATGCGTCACGTAGATCATCGTGGTCTTGACGTTCTGGTGCAGGCGCTTGATCTCGGTGCGCATGTGCACGCGCAGCTTGGCGTCGAGGTTCGACAGCGGCTCGTCGAACAGGAAGACCTTGGGCTTGCGCACGATCGCGCGGCCCAACGCCACACGCTGGCGCTCGCCGCCCGACAATTCGCGCGGGCGGCGCGGCAGGTATTGCTCAAGGCCCAGCGTCGATGCGGTCTCGCGCACCAACTTGTCGACCTCTGGCTCCGGCATCTTGCGGCGGCGCAACCCGAACGCCATGTTCTCGAACACGGTCATGTGCGGGTAGAGCGCGTAGTTCTGGAACACCATGGCGATGTCGCGATCCTTGGGCGGCAGGTCGTTGACGACCTTGTCACCGATGCGGATCTCGCCCGAGGTGATCTCCTCGAGCCCGGCCGCCATGCGCAGCAGCGTGGACTTGCCGCAGCCTGAGGGACCGACGAGCACCAGGAACTCACCATCATCGATATGCAGGCTGACGTCTGAAACGGCCCGCTGCGAGCGGCCGTATTCCTTGCTGACGTTGCGAAAATCGACGGATGGCATGCGAGTCTCCTGAAGCCACGCTCAAGGGTTCAGCGGAGGCAGGAAAATATCAGCCTGAGGGCCCCAAGGGCAATGCGTCGGCGGCGGCTTGTTTCAGTGCGCGGCAGGCAGCAGGAACTCAAGAATGCGATCCAGCCTGGCTGACCACGCGGCCTCGTTGTGGTGCGCCCCCTCGATTACCTCGAAATGCACCTGCGATTCCGGCAATCCGGCCTTGAGCAGGGCGTCACGCGTCGCCTCGACTCCGTGGACCGTGCGGCTTGAGCCCAGCGGCGAATCACCTTCCACGCTGCCGATGTCGAGCCAGATTCTCAGCGACTTGGGCGCTGCGACGGCCCGCTTGATGATTACCTCGTCGGCCCACCACACTGAGGGCGACACCGCTCCGACCAGGCCGAACACATCCGGGTGGTCGAAGCCGATCGAGAGCGATATGAGTCCGCCCATCGAGGAGCCAAGAACGCCCGTATGCGCGGGTTCCTTCGCGGTGCGGTAGCTCTTGTCAATGGCAGGCTTGAGCTCTTCGATGAGGAAGCGCGTGTAGTCGCCGCCCTTGCCGCCGCGGCCCTGCGAATCCACGACGGGCGTGTACTCGGCGATCCGCGCGTCAGTGTTGTAGACACAGACCGCGATGAACGGATCGATGCGCTTCCCGGCGATCAGTCGCGCCGCGGTCTCATCGAGTTTCCACTCGCCCACGAAGCTCGTGGAGTCGTCGAGCATATTGTTGCCGTCGTGGCAGTACAGCACCGGGTAGCGACGCTTCGGCTCGGCGGCGTAGCCAGGCGGCAGCCACACCAGCACATCACGCGGCTGCACGAACTTCGAGGGGAACGCACGGAGCACGCGTACATCGCCAGAGCGCGTCGAGTGCCGGACTGTGGCGCGGCTCGCGGTCTGGTCGCGCCATTTCGCCACGCTGACGCGGACGGTGTCGTCGCCCTGCACGGTCCACTGGCGATTCGCGATCTCCTCGCCGGTCGCGCTCTTCTCGACCGTGTCCCACGAGCCGCGCGTCACCTTGAACTCGAGTGACGTGCCGGGCGCGAGATCGAGGGTCGCGGCGTAGTGCTCGCCTTCGGTGGCGACGAGTTTGAGGCCCGAGCCGCTCCAGTTACCTAGCTCGCTCGCGTTGCCCGAGATACACAGGGTGCTACCGGCGGGGGTTGTCGAGGGCGCTTCGATGAGGAAGGTGACGTGGGCTCGCGTGGGTGCGCCGGCCGAGGACGCCGGCGCGGGATCGGCGGGCGCCGGTGCCGTGGTGAGCGTGAGCGCCACCATCAGCGCCGCCCGGCGCGCCATCGCGAAGCCCTGCCCGTTCACGCGCGGGCCGCGTCCTACGTCGCCGCGGCTACCCACGCGCGGCTCCCGTGGCGGGCGGCGTCGCGGCCCCCTTCGTCGGCGGCGTCGCGGAACCCGTCGCCGGCGGCGCAGCGCTCTTCGCCGCCGGCGACACATCCAACTCCGCATCGAGCCCGAGCCCGCGGTGCAGCAGCCGCACGGTCTTCTGCGCATCATCATCGCGCACCACGAACGAGAGGTTTACGCGCGATGCTCCCTGCGAAATCATTTCGACGCCCACGCCCACGCCTCCGAGCAACGTGAACACATGTCCCGCCAGGCCCAAACGCTGCGGCGCGCCCTCGCCCACCACGGCGACTACCGCGAGCCCGCTGCGCACCTCGACGCGGCCGATCGCTTCGAGTTCCGCGATGGCATCATTGAGACGCGACACATCATCGACTGTCACCGAGATCGACACCTCGGAGGTGGTCACGAGATCCACGACCACGTGATGGCGCCCGAACACCTCGAACACGCGCGCGAGGAAACCGTGCGCCAGCAACATACGGCTCGAGGCGATCGTGACCGCCGTGACGCCCTGCTTGCAGGCGATCGACTTCACGCGCCAGTGCTCACCCGCCAGCTCCGCGCTCGCGGTGATCAGCGAGCCAGGATCTTCCGGCAGAGCGGTGTTGAGGATGCGCACGGGGATATCGCGCTCGATCGCGGGCAGCAAGGTCTTCGGGTGCAACACGCGCGCGCCGAAGTACGCCAACTCGCTGGCCTCGGCGAACGATAGCCGAGGCACGGGGCGCGCCTCGGGAACGATGCGCGGGTCAGCCGACAGCATGCCGCTCGTGTCGGTCCAGATCTGGATTTCTTCGACGCCGAGCGCGGCACCGATCAGCGCGGCGCTGTAGTCGGAGCCGCCGCGGCCCAGCGTGGTCGGGCGGCCATCCGCGGTGCGCCCGAGAAAACCGGTCACCACCGCGATCGTGGCACTCTGCGCCAGCGCCTGCGCGAGTAGCGGGTACGCCTCGGGCAACGGGTGTGCCGCGCCGAAGCGCTCGTCCGTGACGAGGCCCGCATCGCCCGCGAGAATCGCGATGGCCGCGAGCCCTGCGCGGCGCAATCCCGCGGCGAAGCTCGTGGCGGACAACCGCTCGCCGAACGCCAGCACGCGATCGCGTGCTTCCGCGTCGAGCGGCTTCGCGATGCCGCGATGCCGGTGATGCTCGCGGCGAAACGCTTCGAGCTCGGCATCGAGCAGGGCTGCGTCCAACTCGACGGCCCGCGCGAATTCGAGATGACGTTGCTCGATGCGCTGTGCGGTGGCATCGCGCGATTCCGCATCGCGCGCGTACTCGACCAGCAGGTTCGTCACG
>JANLOX010000222.1:0-1526 GCA_031366795.1 Candidatus Eiseniibacteriota bacterium
ATATCAAGGACGAGGCGTACTGGTCCAAGCGCATCGCCGAGTTGCGCGAACGGCTCGATCGCGACCAGACCTTCATGCAGGCCCTGCAGAGCCGAATCGATGCGCTGACGTCCGACTTCGTCAACCGCGACGACCCCGCGCAACGCGGTCAGATCGCTGGGGACCGCCAGAAAACCCTCGCCGAACTCGACCGACTGCGAAAGGCCATTGAAGCCGACAAGCGAGCCATTCCTGATCTCGAAGAAGAGGCACGACGCAGTGGCGTGCCGGCGGGCTGGCTGCGCTAGTGGTTGGTTGTTCCGCCCTGCGGACTTATCTCGCGGCCGACCGTCTCGAGCTGCAGCGCCTGACAGGAGTTGTTCGCTAGTGGCGCGCCGAGCCAGCGATCCGCCGATCCTTCTCGTCGAAGACAAAGACTCGCTTCGCGCCATGCTGCGCCTCGCCTTGGAAACGCAAGGACACGAGGTGATTGAAGCGCGCGATCAGACCGAGGCCATTCAGGCGCTTCGTTCGGGCCGCCCCGGCCTCGTGTTGTCAGACTTGCGGCTGTCGGAGGGCGACGGCTTCGGTGTGCTCCGCGCGGCAAAGGAGCTGGACCCCGACATGCCCGTGGTCGTCATGACCGCCTACGGCAGCATTCAAGACGCGGTGGCCGCCATGAAGGAAGGTGCGCTCGACTTCCTGGCCAAGCCCGTCGACCCGGATCACCTCCTGCTGCTGGTCGAGCGCGCGCTGTCACAGCGCCGGATCGCCGCCGAAAACATCCTCCTCAAGGAAGAGCTCGCGCAGCGTCGCGGCGCGCCCCAAATCGTCGGCGAAGATCCGCGTCTCAAGCAGGTGCTCACGACGCTGCATCGTGCGGCGGCCAGCGACGCCACCGTGCTCATCGAAGGCGAGAGCGGCACCGGCAAAGAGCTGTTCGCACGTGCCGTGCACGCCTTGAGTCCACGCGCAGACGGACCGTTTGTCGCGATCAACTGCGCCGCCATCCCGGAAACGCTGCTCGAGACCGAACTCTTCGGGCACGAGAAGGGTGCATTCACAGGCGCGTCGCAACGCAAACCTGGAAAATTCGAGCTCGCCCACCGAGGCACGATCTTCCTCGACGAGATCGGCGATCTGCCGTTGATGCTGCAGGCGAAGATTCTGCGAGCGCTCGAAGAGAAGCAGTTCGAACGCGTGGGCGGCACAGTGCTTCTTCACGTGGACGTGCGCGTGGTGGCGGCCACGAACCGGAACCTGAAAGCAGCAGTGGCCGCGCGTCAGTATCGTGAAGACCTGTACTTCCGCCTGTCGGTCTTTCCGATCACCGTGCCGCCTCTTCGCGACCGACCGGGCGACATTCCGATACTCGCCAGATACTTCGTCGACCGTTTCTGCCGCGAGATGAAGAAGAAACAGCTGGTGCTGTCCCCGTCAGCGATTGATAGCCTGGTCAGCTACGGCTGGCGTGGCAACGTGCGCGAGTTGCAGAACTGCATCGAACGGGCGGTCATTCTCTCGGACGGCGACGCCATTCAGCCGCG
>JANLOX010000225.1:0-8427 GCA_031366795.1 Candidatus Eiseniibacteriota bacterium
TCGCGCGTGTTCGGGCTGCATCGCGCGACCGCGGATCGCATCGTCGCGTCGCGTCGCAAGGCGCCGTTCTTCACGCTCGCGGACCTGATCGAGCGCGCGCGGCCGGCGTTGCCCGAGCTCGAAGCGTTGGTCCTCGCCGGCGCGCTGGATTCATTCGGGCGTTCGCGGCCCTCGCTCCTGCTCGAAGCACGCGCTGGCGCGCAGGCCTGGAGTCGCGCGCGACCCTCCGGCGAGCCGGGGCTCATGGCGCCCGATGGCAGCAGCCTGGCGCCGCCACCGGTGGCACCGGTGCGCGTTCCGGAATTGCCCGAGTATTCGCTCGCGGAGCGCGTGCGTCACGAGTGCGCGACCACGGGGCTATGGTTCAGCGGCCATCCACTCGACGCGCTCGAGGCGGGCAGCGAAGCGGTGGCGACGCCCGCGGCTCGGCTCGAGACGAAGCGTGGCAAGAGCGCCAGCATCGTCGGCCTGCCGTGCGCATGGCGCCGTGTCGAGACGCGCAGCGGCAGCCCGATGTTGTTCCTCACACTCGCGGACCGCAGCGGCATCGCCGAGTGCGTGCTGTTCCCGGATGCCTACGCGCGCCACGCGGCGACGATGCGCAGGGCGTTGCTGCGGGTGAGCGGGCGGGTGAGCGATGCGATGGGCGCGATCACGCTGGAGGCGGGACGCGTCGAGGTGCTCACGCCGGGTGCTTCGGCTTCGGCTTCGACTCCGGCCCCGCCCCTGCTCCATTCGCCAGCTCGGCCTTGAGCTTGCCGACCTCGACGAGCAGGTCCCACGACACGCCCATGGCGTTGCCAAGCATCATGCAGATCACCGCGATCATGTTGAACAGCATCTGGGGTGCACCGGTGACCACCATCGCGATACCCGTCAGCAGCGCCATCGAATAACCGACGACCTGCATGCGGCCACGGCGGCGCATGGCGCGTTCGAAGCTCGGCGTCGCGGTGCCGCGCTTGTGGAACATCGCGCGCACGGCCATGCTGCCGACGATCAAAGACGCGACCGATAGTAGTACGCCAAGCTGCAGGGCACTCTGGTGTGGAATCAGCACGCCGAGCGAGACCACGAGGACATAGCTGAAATTCACCAGCGTCGAGCGCGCGTGCGCGAGAATGTGGGCCTTCGATTCGTGGATCAACACATCCAGGTGCATGGACAGCGCCACGAACAGCAGTCCGACGAGCGTCACGGCGGCGGTGCCCGCGAGCAGGTAGAACTCGTGCCAACCTTCGAAGAACTTAGCGGCTTCTTCGCGATTGAGCGTGCCCATCGGAACGGCGCCGAGCGCGTCGATGGCGCGCCGGCCCACGTGCGCGGCCGCGTGCAGCGAGTCAGCCGGCGTCACAGCCCGAGCTCCGTGTGGATGCCGCGCATCGCCTCGAGCGTGAAGGCGATGTGTTCGTCGAGATCCACGCCCAGCTCGGCGGCTCCCTGGATGATATCGTCGCGATTGACGGCGCGCGCGAAGTCAACGCGCTTCATCTTCTTGCGCACGCTGGGCACTTCGACTTCGGCGAGCGCCTTGTTCGGCGTCATCAACGCGCACGCCACGAGGAAGCCGCACAGCTCATCGCAGGCGAACAGCGTGCGGGCCATCGGGATGTCGCGTGGCACACCGGTGTGCGAGCCATGGCCGAGCACGGCGCGGCAGATATCGTCAGGCCAGCCCAGCGAGCGCAGCACCTCGACACCCGCAGTGGGATGCCGCTCGAGATCGGGATGGCGTTCCCAGTCGAAGTCGTGGATCAGGCCACTCAAGCCCCAGCGGTCTTCGGGCTCGCCGCCCTTGCGCGCGTAGGCACGCATCGCGGCCTCGACGGCGTAGCAGTGCTTGCGCAGACCGGGATTCTGGATCCACTCGTGCAGGAGGGCCAAGGCCTGCTCACGCGTCGGAAGCGCTTCGACCGTCATGCGGTCACTTGTTCTCGAAGTGTTCCCGGTTCTTGGCGATGAAGCCCGTCCACTTCTCGGGGATGCCGTTGTCCGGAAAGATCGCCTGCACGGGGCAGGCCGCTTCGCAGGCCTGGCAATCGATGCACTCGTCGGGATGGATGTAGTACTGGTCCTCGCCCTCGTAGATGCAATTGACGGGACAGACTTCGACGCAGGACTTGTCTTTAACGCCGATGCACGGTTCCGCGATGATGAACGGCATGAATCCCTCCCGACGGCATTCCAAATGCGGCTTGCAGAAAGGCCAGAATAGGCGGAGCAGGATTCGAGCGCAATCCTGTGAGCCGGGGGGAATCCTCGCGCCACGGCAGGTACTCCGAGCGGCGACCGCCGCATCGCGACCGCTGTACCGCGACCGGGGCACTGCGATCGCGGCCCGAATGAGGCCACGCGGGCGTGTGCTAGTCTCGACCCCCTGAGGAGATCTGCTCGTGAACAGGAGGTCACCCGCCGTGCCCGCGGGAACGCAAGCATTCTGGAGCATGCCGCCCGCTGAAGTGTTGAGCGCGGTCGAATCCTCCGCCGCGGGCCTCACGACGGCGGCCGCTGCCGAGCGACTCGCGCGCACCGGCCCGAACCTGCTCGTCGAACGCAAGCGGACCGACGCACCGGCCCTGTTGGTGCGACAATTCACCAGCCCCATCGTGCTGCTCCTTATTGCTGCGGCCGTGCTGTCGTTTGCCCTGCGCGATGCCGCAGACGGCACGATCATCCTGGCCATCGTCGTGGTAAGCGGACTGCTCGGCTTCTGGCAAGAGCGGGGTGCTGCGACGGCCGTCGAGAAATTGCTCGCGACGGTCGAAGTGAAAGCGACGGCGCTGCGCGATGGACAGGAATGCGAGGTTGCCCTGGCCACGCTGGTCTCCGGCGACATCGTCGTGTTGTCGGCGGGCAGCAGCATCCCGGCGGACTGCCTGCTGCTCACCGAGCAGGACCTGTTCGTCAACGAGGCCGCCCTCACCGGTGAGAGTTTCCCGGTCGACAAGCGCCCCGCCAGCGTTCCCGCGGACACGCCGCTCGCCCGTCGCGACAACGTGTTGTTCCTCGGCACGCACGTGGTCAGCGGCAGCGGCCACGCGGTGGTGGTCCGCACGGGCAAGGCCACCGAGTTCGGCAGCATCGCCGAACGGTTGCGCGTGCGTCCGTCGGAGACGCAATTCGAGCGGGGGGTGCGCGATTTCGGCTACCTGCTCATGGAAATCACGTTGGTGTTGGTGCTCGCGATCTTCGCGTTCAATGTCTACCTGCACCGGCCCTTCCTCGACTCGTTCCTGTTCGCGCTGGCGCTTGCCGTCGGGCTCACGCCCCAACTTCTGCCGGCCATCATCAGCGTGAACCTGGCACAGGGCGCGCGGCGGATGGCGGCGAAGCGGGTGATCGTGAAGCGGCTGGCCGCGATCGAGAGCCTGGGCTGCATGGACGTGCTGTGCTCCGACAAGACGGGCACCCTCACCGCCGGTCGCGTCAGCGTTCACGCGGCCCTTGACCCGCAAGGAAACGCCAGCGAGCGCGTGTTGTTCCACGCCTTCGTCAATGCGACCTACGAGACGGCGTTCCGCAATCCGCTCGATGAGGCTATCAGGGCTCACCGCACCTTCGCGCTGGACGGGTGGCATAAGCTGGACGAGGTGCCCTACGACTTCGGGCGCAAGCGCCTGAGCGTGCTGGCCGCGCATGACGCGCTGACGCTGATGGTGACCAAGGGAGCGCTCGCGAACGTGCTCGAAGTCTGCACCCTCGCGGAGCGCGGGGATGGCACGACGGTCCCGATCGCCGAAGCACGGCCCGCTATTGAACGCCAGTACGCCGAACTCAGCGATGCGGGCTACCGGACGATCGGCGTCGCCATCCGCGAGATGCCGTCCACCGGGCCGATCGACCGCAACTCCGAAAGCGGCATGACGTTTCTCGGCGTTCTGGCGCTCGCGGATCCGCCGAAGCCCGGCATCGCGGACACGGTCGCGGCGCTGAATCGTTTGGGCGTACGGCTCAAGATGATCACCGGGGACAACGCGCTGGTGGCCGCGCGTATCGGCGCCCAGGTCGGTCTCGCGGCGCCGCACGTCCTGACCGGCGCGCAAATGCGGCTGCTCAGCGACGACGCCCTGCCGGTCGCCATCGAGACGGTAGACATCTTCGCCGAGGTGGAGCCCAACCAGAAGGAGCGCATCATCCGCGCGCTGCGCAAGGCGGGGCATGTGGTCGGCTACATGGGCGACGGCATCAACGACGCCCCGGCGCTCCACGCGGCGGATGTTTCGATCTCGGTGCAGGAAGCCGTGGATGTGGCCAAGCAGGCGGCCGATATCGTCCTGCTCGAGGCGGACCTCGCGGTGCTGGAGGAGGGAGTGCGCGAGGGCCGGCGCACCTTTGCCAACACACTCAAGTATGTGTTCATGGCGACCAGCGCGAACTTCGGCAACATGTTCAGCATGGCCGGCGCCTCGCTGCTGCTGCCGTTCCTGCCGCTGTTGCCCAAGCAGATTCTACTGACCAACCTGCTCACCGATCTGCCGGAACTGACCATATCATCGGACCGGGTGGACGCGGAGTGGATCGAGCGGCCACGGCGTTGGGACATCAAGTTCATTCGCAGGTTCATGCTCACCTTCGGGCTCGTCAGTTCGGTGTTCGACTACCTGACGTTCGGCGTGTTGCTGTGGTGGATGCACGCTGACCCTGCGGAGTTCCGCACCGGGTGGTTCGTCGAATCGGTGGTCTCGGCGGCGCTGATCGTGCTCGTGGTGCGCACGCGCGGGAACTTCCTGCGGGACCGGCCAGGAAGCGCGTTGCTGGTGACCACATTGCTCATTGCAGCCGCCACAATCGCGATCCCCTACACGCCGCTCGGCGCGGTGTTCGGGTTCGTGCCGCTGCCCCCGTTGTTCCTGCTCACCATGGTATTCATCGTGCTGGGGTACATCCTGACTGCGGCAGCCGCGAAGTGGTGGTTCTACCGGCATCTGGCCGGTTGACCCGCTTCGTTCCCTACGCCTACCCTCCCGGGCTCGCCCACCTCTTATAAGAAAAAGAGCTCATGCCCGACTCTCCCAGCGCACCCGATCTTTCCCGCCTGCGCATCCAGCGCGACGCTCCCTCCGCCTCCAGCGGCTCAGGGCGTCGTGGATGGATGTGGGGCGTCCTGCTGCTCCTCGTCGTGGGCTCAGTCGTGGCCTTCTTCGTTCTGCGGCCCAAACCCGTCATGGTTGAAGTCGCCAGCGCCTCGATCTCGGGTGGCGCGGGCTCCGTCACCGGCGAAGGCATCTCGGCGAACGGTTATGTGGTGGCGCGGACCAAGGCCTCGGTGTCCGCCAAGATCGCGGGCCGGCTCGCGTATCTCGGGGTGCATGAGGGCTCACGCGTGAAGCGCGGCGAGGTCATCGCGCGAATCGAGAGCGACGCCTACGCGGCGGCGTCCGACGCCGCACGCGCCGATATCGCGCGCATCGAAGTCGACATGACGCAGGCACGCCGCGATCTCGAGCGCGCCCGAACGCTGAGCAGCCAGCAGGTGCTGTCGACGCGAGATCTCGAGGACGCGCAGACGCGTGTCGATGCGACGAACGCGCAGCTGAACGTAGCGAAGGCGCAGTTGAAGGTGGCGCAGGCGAATCTCGAGAATACCAATGTCCGCGCGCCCTTCGATGGCACCGTGCTGCGGCGCGACGCGGAAGTCGGCGAGATCGTGGCGCCCTCGGCGGCCGGCGGCGGGCTGACGCGCACCGCGATCGTGACGATGGCTGACCTCGCGACGCTCGAGGTCGAAGTCGACGTGAACGAGGCGTACATCGCGCAGATCCGCAACGGCCAGGACGCGCGCGTCACGCTGGACGCTTATCCCGACACCTCATTCCGCGCCACTGTGCGGCAGATTGTGCCGACCGCCGACCGCCAGAAGGCGACCGTACTGGTCAAAGTGTCGATCCTCGATCGCGACCCCCGCATCCTTTCCGAGATGGGCGCCAAGGTCGTGTTCCTGCGCGAAGCGGCGACGCCCACGGCGACGGCCGCCGCGCGGCCACGCGTCATGGCCCCCACGGACGGAGTCGTTCACGACGGCGCGGCCACCAAAGTCTGGATCGTGCGCGACGGCAAGCTCGAGTCGCGCGATGTGACGCTGGGCCGTGAGCGCGGCACGCAAGTGGAAGTCGAGCGTGGCCTGGACGGCACTGAAACCATCGTCACCAAACCCGTGAATACCCTGCGCGACGGCCAGACCGTCCGCGTTCGCACGGCCTCCTAAAGCAACGCGAGGTTCCGCATGGCATCTGTTCGTCTCAGCAATGTCCGCAAGGTGTACCGCCGCGACACGCAGGAAGTCCCAGTGCTCGACGGCGTCAGCCTCGAGATCGTCTCGGGCGACTACGTTGCCCTGATGGGGCCGTCAGGCAGCGGCAAAACCACGCTGCTCAACCTGATCGGCGGCATCGACCAGCCGACCTCCGGCGACGTATTCGTCGGCGACCAGAACATCGTGCGCCTCGATAGCGGCGCACTGGCGAAGTGGCGCTCGCGCAACATCGGTTACATCTTCCAGCTCTACAATTTGATGCCGGTGCTCACGGCATTGCAAAACGTCGAGTTGCCGCTGTCGTTGCACAAAATGAGCGGCAAAGAGCGCAAAGAGCGCGCAAAGGTGGCGCTCGAGCTGGTCGGATTGGGCGATCGTCTTGATCACTACCCGCGCCAGCTGTCGGGCGGGCAGGAACAGCGCGTCGCCATCGCGCGCGCCATGGTGAGCGACCCGGAAGTACTGCTGGCTGACGAGCCCACGGGCGACCTCGACCGCAAGTCGGCGGATGAAGTGCTGCGCCTGCTCGAGCGGCTGAACACCGAGTTCAAGAAGACGATCGTCATGGTGACCCACGACCCGCACGCCGCGGAGCACGCGCGACGCACGCTGCACCTCGACAAGGGCGAGCTCACGAATTGAACGGAGGGCTTGAATCTTGAACTTCCTGTCGCTGGTCTTCGTGAATCTCCGCCGCAACTGGATCCGCACGCTGCTGACCATGGCCAGCGTGATGGTGGCGCTGTTCCTCTACTGCACGCTGGGCGGCGTGCTCGATACCCTGAACGCCGCGGCGGACGCCGGCAGCCGCGAGCGGCTCGCCACGCGCAATGCAATCTCACTCGTACAGGTGATTCCGGGGTCCTACCAGGACCGCATCGCCGCGATTCCCGGCGTGCAGCGGGTGTGTATCCAGAATTGGTTCGGCGCCCAGGACCCCATCGACAAGAAGGGCTTCTTCGCGCAGTTCGCGGTCGACAACAATTTCTGGCCGGTCTATGCGAAGGACATGACACTCATCAAGTGGTCCGATCCGCAGGTTCAGATTCCGGTGGCCGCGGACCAGGACCCGCACATGGCGGCCTACTTCGCCGAGCGTAACGCCTGCATCGTCGGCGAGAAGCTGATGAAGCAGAAGCGCTGGAAGCTCGGCCAGAGCGTCAAGCTCGAAGGCACGATCTACCCGGGGACCTGGGAGTTCGTGATCCGCGGCGTCTACCGGCACAAGCCCGGGAGTGCGCTCACCGACGATGTGTTCTGGTTTCGCTTCGACTACCTGAGCGAGAAGGGAATGGGCGGCCAGAACTTCGTGGGCGTCTACAAGGTCGCCATCTCCGATCCTTCGAAGTCCGCCGCGATCGCCAAGGAGATCGATGCGCAGTTCGAGAACTCCGACGCGGCGACGTTGACCGAGAGCGAGCAGGCGTTCGGCGCCGGCTTCGTGAGCATGTACGGCAACGTGCCGTTCGCGCTGCGTGTCATCGGGCTGGCGGTCGTATTCACCATCCTGCTGATCGCAGCGAACACCATGGTCACCGCAGTGCGCGAGCGCACCAGCGAGATTGGCGTGCTCAAGACGCTCGGCTTCACCGACCACTCGGTGTTCATGATGATCGTCGTCGAAGCCGCCGTGATCACGCTCGGGGGTGGCGTCGCCGGGGCGATGCTGGCGCGGCTCGCGGTGTCGGGGGCAAATTTGGGGTTCCTGCCGCCCATCGTGCTCCAGTGGTCGACGGTGCTCACAGGCGTTGCGATCGCGGTGGTGATTGGCGCGATCAGCGGATTGATTCCCGCGATCCAGGCCTCGCGCCTGCGCATCGTCGACGCGCTGCGGCGCGTGGACTAGGAGACGACATGGCGATCCCCTTCAATTACAACTTCCGCAGCGTCATGCGCAGACCCATCGGCACCTTCACCACGGCGCTGGGCATCGGCTTCACCATCGCCATCCTGATCGCGGCCTTGGCACTCGCCGAGGGTTTCCGCACCACGCTGACCTCGGCCGGTTCCCCGCAAAACATGCTGGTGCTGCGCAAGGGCGCCGACAGCGAGATCTCGAGCGGCATCGGCCGTGACGCGGCGGCGATCCTGCGGAGTCTGCCCGACGTCGCTGCGGGGCCCGATGGACGCCCACTGGCGAGCGCCGAGATGGTCGTCGTCAGCAACCTCAAGCG